>CAZSRF010000001.1:0-174101 GCA_964609155.1 uncultured Gammaproteobacteria bacterium
CTTTTTAAAAATTGAGCCCCCATCACTAGTTATGGCCTAGGGGCTGAGCTATTACCAATTAATTTTTCAGCAAACACTATCCTGTAGCTTCCAGCCTGACCAAGTAAATCACCCACGACATCACTTCTTGACCATTTTGTAACTTTGAATCTGCCTACAGGAACATCTGCAGTTGCAATACTAGCAGAATCTGGTATTGGTAACTTATTTTTATAAAAACTATACAGTGTTCCCCAAGTATAAATTTGAACTTTAATACCTTCACCAGACAAAAACCAACGTCCTCTTTCATAAGTCACATTTCCATCCGTTTGAACTACAGGGAGCATGCTCCCATTCACAATTCTAAGCAAGATAAGATTTTGAACTACCGATTGTTGTATCTCACGATTTGCATCATCTAAAATATAATAGCTCTCTCCTCTTCGATAAACGCTTATTGTAAATTCTGTACATTCAGCTTCAGACAATAATCCTTTGTCAATTAAATGCTTTATAACAATAAGTCTTTGATCACCTTCATTGCCTAACAAACCACCTACAACTTCCTCAGGACTAAATCGCGTTGTTGAAACAGTCCGTTTCCGAGGAACAGTTCTTATTCCTGTTTTTACTACTTTTCTAGTAGATGACATACTATATTCTCATTTGCTTATCTAATAAGTTGGAATATTGTATACAAAACAAACTGTCCCAGCAAGACTATAATTTAACTATTAACCTAGCTGTTTAGATATGATTAACGAAATTATTTATTTTCTCTAATAACGCTGATTAAAACGGGGTTGCTGTAAACTTTTGCAGCATACGTGTCTTTATTTGTATTATATTCTCTTAAAGCTTTTAGAAGAGTTTCTTGAGCTATCGCATCGTAAGATAATTGCAATCTATTATCTAAGCGCTTTAATAATTCTTCAATACATTTAGCATTCCATTGTGTAGGAGCATGAGGGGCTGAATGATAGCTAGTAGGCAATAGGGCCCGTGGAACCGAATAACTATCTTTATTTAAATGATTAGCTATATCATCTAAACTTTGTCCTTGAGTAACATCATTATGTACTTTTGCAGCAACACGTTGCATAAAATCATAAAGTTCTATTACAGCATCTATAGTTTGATGACGTTCTTTGGAAGTATTTAACAAATGCTCTGTCCAAGCTTCATTAGGTTGTGAGGGAGACTTATAATTTGATTCATTTAACGCGGAAATCAAATCAGAGGCAGAATAACCTCTATAGTTTCGTTTTTCTATTTCAGTTGAAAGATCTAAAGCAGCATTATTTACAGCCACACGTTTTAAAACCTTTTGTAATTGACTTAAAACCCATTTGCCACCTTCTGGTGCGAGAATACCAGCCTGGTTCAGTTCATTTACCATTTTACGTTGTGAGTATCCTTTTTGAACATACTCTGCAATAATCGGCTCTAGTAATAAAGCAAAAAAAACAGAATTTTCTGTTTTGATTTTATTAAAAGGTAAAATAGCATTCGCTGCATTTGGATTACCTAACCTACGATTAGTAAGTTTTAGACCCTTTTTAATATTAGCTGAATGTTGTTTACTTTGCTGAGAAACATATTGTCGCACAACCGATAACTGCTTATCTACGCAAACAAAGTCTAAGTTTGGTGTAGCTAATAAGTTAGAAAATTCCTCTTGATTAATTAACCCATTGAGCTTTACAATAACTAGCTTAGCATGATGCGTCACACAATAGTCTACAGCCTTAGCTAGCTCAGGAAAATGTTTAGGTTTTGACTTCTTAAGATAACTATCAACAAATTCACACGAAACTTCTAAAGAACGTGATTGGTTAGCCAACCAGTTGCTGAATTCGTTTTTTTGCTGCTCGAGCTTACTGCCTTGGTTATTAGAAACTACATTGGTCCAATAATAAACCGCTAATTTGGTTTTTTCTACACTTTCCATAGCCTAAAGAATCCTCTTTGTAAGTTTCTAGAACATATAAATAATAATACTTTTTATTATATACTAATATACGTATTCTATAACCAAGACTATAGATATGACAATAGACAATAGATAATAATAACCATAGTAACTTAATTTATTAAATTACTTAATATTGAGCCAAGTCCCTGATCTGGCCCATCTAATATTTTTCCAATTGAACTGATCCCAGCTAAGCCAAATCAATACTGCTTTACCTTCAAAATTATATTCAGGCACAAACCCCCAATAACGACTATCATCACTATTGTCGCGATTATCGCCCATCATAAAATAAAAGCCCTCTGGCACTGTCAAGTGAAACTCCTGGCTATGTACAGCGTCATTAGTAAAAATCTCATGTTTTATGCCAAATATTTCTTCTATCTGCTTTTTTACCCCCCAATGATTAACACCATCATTAGTATCTGTAGTGTTTTCCACAAATTGATATTTTGCTGGTATACCATTTACAGTTAATTTTTTATCAACATAGTCAACCTTATCGCCCGGAATACCTATAACTCTTTTAACCATCCATGTCTTGCTATCAATAGGTGTTCTGAAAATTGCTATCTCACCATTTTGAGGTAATCCGTTAGGCAGTATCTTCGTACCCCAGACTGGTAAACGTAAGCCATAGATAAATTTATTAGAAATGATAAAATCTCCTGGCAATACTGTAGGCTCTAGAGAGCCTGTTGGGACTTTAAATGGCTCAAATATAAAAGAACGTAAAACTAGAACAAATAATAATAATGGGAAAAAAGATTGTGCATAATCAAGCAATCTTGACACTCGTGGTGTAGGCAAGCCTCTCTTTTTGTAATAAACATAACAATATATTTTATCAACTAAAACTATCGCTCCCGATGCAATGGTGCCAGTTAAAATCACAAAAGGAAAATCTATGTTTATCATATTGTATCTAATCTTTTAACGCTGACGCTTGGATACGAAAAACTCTGTTACCGGTATTAAACCACTCAGAAGCCATCATCCCCTCTACTAATAATTTATTAGCTCCTGCTTGTCCTGCTAGGCTTTTAGCTTGCTCTATGGCACTACTTTGCAGTACAAACTTATCAACATCTGGTAAATAAGGCATTGTAATAGTTATTGAACCAATTTTTTTATATAAAAAATAATTATCGAAATGATTATTTGATATTAGTTTCACATCCTCAGCCTTTACAGACTTCAAACCAGTAACTTCAGGTAAATACATAGCCCGCGTAACGATTTGAGTATGTGGACGTAAAAAGTGTAATAACCCTATGATTAAAACTAATACCACCCATGAAATCACATCACGAATATAATCAGGGGCGTTATTCATTGAGTTCTCTGTTTGCATTGTTTCATCCCAATCTAGACTTGTATAGTATATATTACGCTCTATAAATTCAACTATTTAAGTTCATCAAGATTTAAAAAATAATCTAGGGTATGTGGATTTGCTAACACTTGCTTATTTTTTACTTCTCTACCGGATATAATGTTTTTTACAACTAACTCCATTAATTTACCACTTGCAGTCTTAGGTAATTCAGGAACCTGAACTATTACTGCAGGAACATGCCTTGGTGAAGCCCCTGTTTTTATTTGCCAAACTATTTTGCTTTTGAGGGTCTGATCTAGCTTTACTTTACTAGCTAACACAACAAATAAAACTATTCTCTCGTCATTATTATATGCTTGCCCAACAGCTAAAGATTCAATAACCTCAGGAATTTTTTCAACTTCTGCATAAATTTCCGCTGTACCTATCCTAACACCAGAAGGGTTCAATACTGCATCAGATCGACCATAAATAATAACACCATGATGTGATGTCAGTTTACCATAATCACCATGTGCCCAAATATTCTGATATTTACCAAAATATGCATTATCATAAAGCTGGCCACTAGGATCATTCCAAAAATATAAAGGCATTGAAGGGAACGGAGCTGCACATACTAACTCACCTTTTTGTTCTATAATTTCCTGCCCATCATCATTGTAAAATTTTACTGACAACCCAAGACTCCTTGATTGCAACTCTCCCTTATAAATCGGTACCATTGGATTACCTAAAGCAAAACAACCTAGGATATCTGTACCACCGCTAATTGAACATAAAGCCACTTTGGAGCTAACTTTATCATAAATATAATCATATTGTTCTTCTAATAAAGGCGAACCTGTTGAAAACAACGTTTTTAAAGTACTCAGATCATGCGTTTCTTTGGGGACCAAGCCAGACTTTTCTAAACTCGAATAATACTTAGCACTGGCACCAAATAGAGTAATTTTGTATTGATCAATTAAATCTAATAGGCTCTGCGCTTTAGGAAAATTAGGTGCACCATCATAAATTATAACAGTTGCTCCCAACCCTAAAGCACAAATTTGCCAATGCCACATCATCCAACTTGTGGAAGTAAAATAAAAAAACTTATCTTTATAGGATACATCATGGTGTAATAAATGTTCTTTAAATTGCTCAGTAAGAACACCGCCTGCTCCATGCACAATGCACTTTGGCTTTCCAGTAGTACCTGAAGAGTACACTATGTACAATGGATCATTATAATCTATAGACGTATAACATGGTTCTTCGCTAGCTTTTGATGTAGCTAAAATATCTGACCAGCAAATAGAATTAATATTTAACTCTGCATTATTTATTCTATGATTCTGATGCCCATGATGATTTGTGACATAAATAACAGTTTGTAGATTCTTTTCTTTAAGCTTGTTTATAATATTATTATTTTTATCATCACAAGAAAAATATTTATTTTTATAATAATATCCGTCAGTTACAATCAGAACTTTTAAGTCTATTTGTAAAAATCTTTCTAACACACCATCTTCACCAAAATCTGATGAACAAGCAGTCCAAATTGCACCTATAGAAGTTGTTGCTAACATTGCGATCACAGCTTCACTAATATTTGGCATAAAACCAGCAACCCTATCCCCAGAAACTATGCCTATTGATCGTAGATAATCTGACAATTTAGCAACATCTGATTTTAATTCTTTTAGTGTATGCTGTTTGTAATTTCCTTGCTCGTCTAATGCTATTAAAGCAATATAATTTGGCTCTAACTCACTTCTTTTTTTATTATAATTAGAATCTAGTAGATTTTTGGCGAAGTTAAGTTTTGCCTTATAAAACCATCGATTATTATTGAACTTTAAAGATTTTTTTAAAACACATTTTGCAGGCTCTTCAAAAATAATTTTACTGTATGTTACAAATTCAGCCCAGAAAATTTCATTATTATTTATAGACCAATTATAGAAATCTTCATAGTTTAAAAATTTTATAGTAAATTTTTTTTCTAAATAGCAAATAAATTTATACAAATTACTATTTGTTTTATTTTCAGCAGTGTTTTCCCAAAGAATTTCAGACATGATAGCAGCTTATTCCAATATTTTATTTATTATCATCACTCTGTCTAACAATCAAGATTATCACAATGCATTCATTCATGCTAATAATTGTATAAATTATACGTTATATAGCATGCATACCTTGCTTTTTTATTTTAGCTGAGATATTACTAAGATGTTACCTATTATACATATTCATGGAGGAGATGTATTATGCCTGATACTGTTATATTTCACGGAAGATTACACGAATTAATAACTGCAACTACTGCCAGACATTTCAAGATAATGAAAGAGCCTGATTTGCCTGGTTTATCAGAGTTACCAACGACAAGAACTCTTTTTGCTAGATCACGTTCAACTGAGCATACTATAAGCTTAACTGAAATAGATCGTGTACATTGCGCAAACACCAATATTCTCCGTTCTTATTTAGGTCTACCTAAAGAACATAGAGTATGGCTATGGTTCGAGCAGACCAAAAACCCCAAAATCTATGACCCTGACTTTTTTCCTTCAATGGATGACATGCAAATTAATCCTTATTATGCAGCAGAAAGTCGTAACGTTTTACAACTTGCTGCCTACAGAATACCTAATGCTGCATTACAGCAATTAACTTATGTCCATAGTACATTTAATAGTAAATTAACTGATGGACCTGGCTACAGTCTACTACTAGTTCACCCTTCGTTAAGAAATGATGATTTATTTCTAAAGTTAGGCTTTAGCTTAAGCCACCGTCAATTTTATTTTTTACCTGCCGCATCAGCACGAACCGGCCTAACATGGGAGCTTGGACAAGAGCACGAACCATTTTTCACTAAAATGAGCATTCGTAGAGAAGGTAAACCAACACCCAAAGATGATCTTGGCTCCTCCTCCATGGAAGAAGGTAAAGTATCTGTCCTAAAAACTGCTGTAATCTTAGGCGATGATGGTTTTGGAACGGCTAAAGATCAAATTTTTACAGACGAGCGATACATGCAACTTAATCATGAACTTGCTCAAAGTATTGGAGCAAGTTATGGAGTTCTTTTTAGAAGAATCCCTATTGATCCTTTACGGCGCGGCACAGTTTATATACCATTTTTCTCTTTAGCATCTACACCATCAGATGGTAGCAAACCTATTTTAGTCAAGCTGATTGAAGACTCAGGATTATCCATAGAAGAGTATTTCAACTCTACTATTTATCAAGGGATTATCAATTTTATTATTCAACAACACCAAACAGGTATTTATCCTGATCATCTACATGGTCAAAATTTGCTAACTAGACTAGCAGTGTTTTCTCAAGATTATTCTGATAAAATACATATTTCATGTTTAATTCCAGAAGTTATCTATAGAGACGTGAATGATTTAAAAATTCATGCTTATAAAGAGTCTTCAGAATGGATAAAACTTCGACGTCAGCTTGGACAGCCAGAGCCTGTATTGACTCCAGGGGCTTATGCTTATTTAGCTTTAACAAATTGCATCAAAACTAGTATAGTGCCTATACTATTTGCTATCGAGCAATGGCAAAAAGATGGAATGTTACTGGATTACAAACTTGTAAACCCATCTAATCACACTGATTTGATTTTGCCACTGTTAGTAAAATTCTTGAATTATCTCGAAGAAAACATTTATACCAAAGCTCCAACTGCAAATAGTGACTATAATACATTATGCGAAGCACTAGCTTTCATGTCTCTTGAAAAAAACATCAATCAAGGCACAAGGAGACAAAGAGACTGGTTAACATCTGCTTATACTTTATATAATTATTCCGCTATCAAAGCTCGTACTACGAATCCCGTCGTAGATGTCGAACGATACCGTTGGCTTCTACAACATTGTGAGATAGGTGAAAAAATTTTACGAGACAGAGGACGTGATATTGATGCTCGTCTAGAAGCGCGGATTCGTCCTGTATATACCCCAAGAGTGTAGCTATTAAATGCGATTGTACATATCTCAATCGCATTATTCTTGAATCTTAAACTCTATCAAAAGTCTGCAAAGAAATTTTTGATCTAGGTATAATATTTAATTTTTTACAAATATAATGACCTGCAGCAATTAATTTGTCTAAATCAATATCTGTTTTAATATCCAAACCATTTAACATATATACTAAATCTTCTGTAGCTAAATTACCTGATGCTCCTTTAGCATACGGACACCCACCAAGACCAGCTACAGCAGCATCTATAATTTCAACCCCCATCTCAAGTGCTGTATATACATTGACCAAAGCCTGGCCATAAGTGTCATGAAAATGTACCGCTATTTTATTCATTGGTATTACTTCACTAACATGTCTAATTAATTCTTTTACTCCTATTATTGTACCAGATCCAATAGTGTCGCCTAGTGATATTTCTGAACAACCTAACTTATATAATTTTTTACTAATTTCAACTATTTTCTTTATACTAACTTTATTTTCATAAGGGCAACCTAAGACGCAAGAAATATAGCCACGGACATTTATTTTATTTTCTATACTTGCTTTAATAACTGGCTCAAAACGTTTAATACTTTCTGAGATAGTACAATTAATATTTTTTTGGCAAAACGACTCAGAAGCAGCGGTAAACACAGCAATTGTATCCAATTTGGTTACTGTTGAATGATGCAAAATGCTTTCTAAGCCCTTTAAATTTGGCACCAACACTGAATAATTGACTTGATGAACCGCAGATTTAGCATTTAACAAACTTACGACTTTATTGGTATCTGCCATTTGGGGAATCCACACTGGAGAGACAAATGATCCAATTTCTATATCAGTTAGACCTGTTGTTGACAAGCGATTAATAAATTCTGCTTTTATTGTTGCATCCAATATAGTATCTTCATTTTGCAGTCCATCACGAGGGCCAACTTCCACTATTTTAACTTTTGCTATCATTCTTAAGATCCATTTAAATTTAAACTTAAGATTTCTGGTTAAGCTCAGATTAACATAGGTGGAGTAATGATTGAATAAGCAAGAAAAAAAATGGCAATAAACCCGCGCTTATTGCCATTGTCAAAAAACCAGATTAATTACAATTAACGTCTGCGACCAGCATTTGTTCTTGAAGTGGCCTTCGATTTGGCATCAGCAGTTGCTTTCGCAGCAGCGCCTGTTGTAGCACCTGTTGTAGCAGTAGAAGTAGCATTGGTAGTACCATTTGAACTGGCTGTAACATTAGCATTAACATTGCTGTTGCTTGCTTTTGCATTATTAGCACCAGCCGCACCAGCGCTACCAGTTAATCCACCGCTGCCAGCTTTGCTATTGTTATTAGCTGTAGTAACAGCTTTAACACTCGACGAATTTGTAGAGCCCGATGGTTGCTGAGCACTCATGCGCACTGCTCTTTTGACCGTATTTCCTGACATATTACATCTCCTACTTACATCAAATTTACACCATTTTATCATATAATTTTATTGGGTTCAATAACTTCTTTTGTCTTCTTTTTTTTGATTTAACTTGCTGTTTTTAAAGGTTTTTTATATACCGCCCTTTTACACTCTAGCTTCACTCACTTGCATTCGCAGATAAAAATTAATTTTGTTGAACTAATTTGACGTTCTCTAGTCCAAGAGTATCGGCTGGGTATGAGAGGCGATGCACCATGAGTATGGACTTTGAGTTTCGTGGACAAAAAATTTCTAGTCGAGTGCTGGCTGACATATTGACAAAAATCTTCAGTGATACAAAATATGTTGATCTGAATAACGAGCTGCTACAGCAGTTAATTACAATGGCTACCAGCCAAGAAGAATATGGCTTAAAAATGGGATATGTTAAAGCATCCGCTTGGGCCTTTGAACTGAAAAATTATTTTCTCAATCCACAAAATAGAGAAAATTTTCTTAAAGAATACTACGAAGATAGTGATGCAACTTCAACAGTTGCTGAGACCCCCATAATAACTCCAAAGGACACCCCTCCCCTAAGCGAAGATGATGACGAAATACCACCACCGCCAGATGAGCCACCTCCCACAGATGATGATGACGAAATACCGCCACCACCGCCAGATGAGCCACCAACAGATCATGATAAACCACCGCCACCACTACCGTCAGGACCCCTTGCAGCAATGCACTATTATACACCGTCATCTGTTCAAGAAAAAAAATCTCCTTCCTGGGAGGAAGTGGTGTCTCAATCTTTTCTATCTTTAAAGGCCATTCTTCGCACTAAGAAAGAAAAAGAAGATTTTCAACGTGCCCTCAAGAGCGCTAAAGATAACTCTCATACTTACATAACTTTCTGCAAAATTGGGTATAATGCTTATCAACCATTGCACGAGGCGTTAACTTCAGATCCAACTATGGGTCTTCATTCAACACAATTAAAAGTGCGAACGGCTTTAGATCGATACGACTCCCTGCCAACAAAAACAAAAGACAAAAAGGTAAAAGAAAGTTTAGAAGGATTAATTGATTTTCTGAGTTATAAGCTTCCACAACTATCTACCGCACACTACGTTAACGATGAGAAATTATTTGAAGAAACTCTTGTGTCAATACAAAGATTCTGGTCTGGTAAACCTATTGATGCTGATTCTATCATTAACCCTAAATTTACTGCAGCTACGGACAAAGATAAACAGGCTGTTCGTAATGTTGTCAAAGCTATTAAAATATTAGCAGAGCCTGAAAATACACCTGGTTTAGAAGCTGTTGTAACTTATTTAAAACATAGGACAACTTTCGTAGCAACAGATTATACAGCCCCCCGTCCCTCTCCTTAATATTTGAGAAGCGTATAAAGATTTTTGCACCGTCCATCTCGCAATATCTTTAAGATTACGAGCGTATTGCTTTCAAGATTTTTGGTGGGCCCACAAGGACTCGAACCTTGGACCAAAGGATTATGAGTCCTCTGCTCTAACCAACTGAGCTATAGGCCCTATGTGAATTGTCTCTACATAGCGTGGAGACAATTATACCAATTTATCTCTTATTGTCACTATAATAATGAATGATAAATAATTATTATTTATCTTCATCCTCCATAAAACTACGTAACTGCTCTGATCGAGATGGATGACGCAATTTACGTAAAGCTTTAGCCTCTATCTGTCTGATACGTTCACGAGTGACATCAAACTGCTTACCTACTTCTTCTAAAGTATGATCAGTGTTCATATCTATACCAAAACGCATCCTCAAAACCTTAGCTTCTCTGTCTGTTAAATTTTCTAAGACGCTTCTAATAGCTGCCGCTAGGCCTTCATTTGTGGCCATGTCTAATGGAGAGTCTGAATCTACATCTACGATGAAATCACCTAAATGTGAATCATCATCGTCACCAATCGGCGTTTCCATGGAGATTGGCTCTTTGGCTATTTTCAGAACTTTACGTATTTTATCTTCTGGCATAAACATACGTTTACTTAATTCTTCAGGGGTTGGTTCACGTCCCATCTCTTGAACCATTTGTCGTGAGATTCTATTTAATTTATTAATAGTCTCTATCATATGAACAGGAATACGAATCGTTCTTGCTTGATCAGCTATTGATCTTGTTATTGCCTGTCTAATCCACCACGTAGCGTAAGTTGAAAACTTATAACCACGTCTATATTCAAATTTATCTACAGCTTTCATCAGACCTATATTACCTTCTTGAATAAGATCTAAGAACTGCAAACCACGATTGGTATATTTTTTTGCAATAGAAATCACTAGCCTAAGATTGGCTTCAACCATTTCTTTCTTAGCCCTTCTAGCTTTTGCTTCACCCACTGACATCTTGCGATTGAGTTCTTTTATTTCCGTAATTGACAAATTAGTAGAACTTTCTAACTCTTGTAGAACCCTTTGAGCCTGCACGATATCTTCTTTATGCTCGGCAATAACACTCGAATAAGATTGCTTTGCTTTAATATGTTCACTAACCCAGCTTGGATTTGCTTCATTGCCAGGAAACGTCGAAATAAAGGTACGTCGTGGCATATCTGCTTTAGTAACACAGATCTTCATGATCACACGTTCTTGATCTCGTACCTGCTCAAGCATTTTACGTAATCCACTAAAAAGACGATTAAATAATTTTGTTGTAAATTTAAATTGTAAAAAACATTGCGTAAGCTTTTCTCTAGCTTCTAATGATTTCTTATGGTTTCTACCATGTTTAGCTTCAATTTTTATTATTTTGTTATATTCTTCTCTAAGCTGACCAAATTTTTCAAGAGCTTCTTCCATCGATGGACCACCATCATCTGCATCTGAAGGCTCACCATCACTATCTTCACTTTCTTCATCTACTTCTAAGACCTTCGAGCTAACAACAGTATTTGCACTTGGGCTGTCCTCATCTGCATCTTCCTCTTCAGGGTCAACATCACCTGCATCAAGAACATTAATTTTTTCTGGATCTGTGTCACTTTCAAGCGCTGACTCATAATTAGAAGGCAACGCACTACCTATATCAGTAGCACCAACACTCATTTCATCCGAATTAATTTCATTGACATTTACAAAACCTGTAGTTATATCAGACAGCCTCATTTTTCCTTCGACAACCTGATCGAATAAATGCAAAATTTCTCCTATGCATTCAGAGTAAGATGATAGTGCCAAAACAACTTCTCTGGTGCCTTCTTCTATGCGGCGTGCAATGGCAATCTCACCTTGTCTAGTCAATAGTTCAACTATACCCATCTCTCGCATATACATACGAACTGTATCTGTAGTCCTACCAAACTCTAGAGCTGCTTCCACTTCTGTTAAGTCATCATCATTCACGTCTGCATTTGTCAGCAACATTTCAGCATTTGCTGGAGCTTCTTCAAAAACGGGGATCCCCATTTCATTGATCATAGCAATGATATTTTCAATCTGCTCAGCATCAACTAAATCAGGAGGCAAATGATCATTAATTTCAGCAAAAGTTAGGTATCCTTGATTTTTACCCGCTTTAATCAGTAATTTTAATTGCGATTCTTGTTGATTATCAGACATGTCGCTCATTAACTAAACTCCGAAACTTGAAATAATCCATGATTTTAACATACATACCTAGCCCTAGCTAGCATGCCCCATAACAAACACTAATAACTTCTATCCAATAATAAATCTTGTAACCGTTGTTTTTCCACACTTGTCAGGCTGGACATCCCACCATCAACTACTTTAGCTCGAAGAATCTCCATTTCTGATGAAGATTGTTCTTTAGCTACTCTTTTTATTAAATCATTGAATTCAACTTCAGCCAAACCATCGTTAACCATAGGCTCAATTGATAAATATTTAATGATCAAATGTTGCAACTTTAAATTATCGGCCAAACTATCTATCAACTCTGGTACTGTATTAACCTGCTTTAACAATTCATAAATTCTAATAAAAGTTTTATTTTCTATATGACTGTCGTTTTTTAATTTAGTTACTAATTCTTCAGGAATATTATTAACAAAGTTAGGATTATGCAGTACTAATAAACAAGCTTTTTGCCATAGAGAAGCTTGTTGTTTTACTTGCCTTATATTCTTGTTATCCATAAAGCCTTCAAATCTTGGATCTATAACACCTGTTGTTTGTAGCATAGCGTTTACCGGATCTGATTTATTAGCTAATTTGTTATCTGATTTATCAACTAAAATCTTATCTAAACTATGTTGATTAATATTACAAATTCTAGCTAATTCTGTCTCTAAAACTGTTCTATAAGTAGCATCTGTGACTTTCTGTAATAATGGCTTACATGAGTTAATAAATTTAACCTTACCCTCTACAGTATCCAAACCCTGCTCACCCAATAATTGCATTTGGTGAGCAAAAAGATATTCTGGTAAAGAGTTAGCATTAATTAATTGTTGTTCAAACTCATGCTTACCATATGCATGAATAAAAGAATCCGGATCATGATCGCTAGGTAAAAATAAGAATTTAATTCTACGATCATCATATAAAGAACTTAGAGAATTCTCTAAAGCCCTCCAAGCTGCCATTTTTCCAGCTTCATCACCATCAAAGCAATACACAATCTCATCGCAATATTTGAATAATTTTGATAGATGTCTATAAGAAGTAGCTGTTCCTAACGTTGCAACTGCATAATAAATACCATGTTGAAACAACGATATAACATCCATATAGCCTTCTACGATAACAAATTTACTAATCTTTGACTTATTCTGATTAGAAATATGTAAGGACTCGTATAAACCGTATAGCTCTGCAGATTTGTGAAATAATAATGTTTCTGGAGAGTTTAAATATTTTGGTTTACTATCGTCCAATACCCTACCACCAAAAGCAATAACACGACCTTTTAAATCACGTATAGGAAACATTAAACGATTGCGAAAACGGTCATAACCGTGATGATTATTTTGATTCTCATTATGCTTTATCCATAGTCCAGCGTCTTCTAAAGCTTGCTGTTCTACAGCAATTTTACTTAAATTATTCCATCCATCTGGAGCATAACCTAAGAGAAAAAATTTTCCAATATCGACATCTATAGCCCGTTGTTTTATGTAGTCTAAAGCAACGCTATTGCTAATTAAATTATGTTGATAATATTCTGTTGCCTGTGACATTACAGAATATAATAATTTATAACGATCAACTGTTTCTTCACTTGGATTATTAACTCGCGGAATTTCCATATTAACAATAGCCGCTAATTTTTCAATTGCTGAAACAAAATCTAAATTATCAATTGTCATGACAAATTTAATTGCACTGCCAGCAGCACCACAGCCAAAACAATTATAAAATTGCTTTGTTGGCACAACACAAAATGATGGGGTCTTTTCTTGATGAAAAGGACAGCAAGCAACATAGTTTCTTCCCGCTTTTCTTAATGAAACATAGGAATTAATAATGTCTACAATATCGACACGGGATAACAGATCTTCAATAAACGATTGCGGGATAAAGCCCATGATTGTTATGATAATAATTCTTTAACAGATTTACTAACTTCTGAAACATCAGCTCTTCCTTGAATTTTTGGCTTAACTTCAGCCATAACCCTTCCCATATCGCGGATGGATGTCGCCCCTAAAGATTTAATAGTGTCATTAATAAGCTGATTAATTTCTTCTTGAGTTAATTGTGCAGGCAAAAATTCTTTAAGAACGTTAATCTCAAATTCTTCTTTTTTAGCCAAATCCTCACGATTGGCTTGTGTGTATTGGTTAAATGAGTCTTTACGCTGCGCAATCATCTTATCAATCACTGCAAGCACAGCAGGGTTATCTAACTCAATTCTATTATCTACTTCTCTTTGCTTAATTTCAGCTGTAAGCAGACGAATAGCAGCAACACGCGCCTTATCTTGGGCACGCATAGCTGCAATCATGTCAGATTTTATCTTATCTTTTAAATTTTCAGATAAATTATCCATTTCTAACAAAACTCCGTATATTTCTATCTAGCGTTGTTATAAGCGCCAAAGTTAGGTCTATACCCAGAGTTATTATTTCCAAACGTTTTGCGTTTAGCAGCAGATGGCCTACGTTTACTTTTTTTACGGAGAAACATATTGTCTTTTGAACGACGCTTCATTTCTCTTTTAACAGCAGCTATCTTTGCACGCTTTTTCGCCGTTGTCGGTTTCTCGTGGAACTGGCGTCTTCTAGCTAGTGTAATCACTCCAGACTTTTCAACTGAACGCTTGAAACGACGAACAGCACTTTCAAACAGCTCATTTTCACGAACCCTAACAGATGGCATAAAAATCACCTCGGTTGTATGTTTATTATAAGTTACTAAAGAAACTTAATGAAATTACCACTAAGTTATAGTATTCTATATCAAATTAATATCTTTTCAATAGATTGCCCTGTATGAATCAGAGAAATTATAAAAACAATGTAGATATAGGTATGAGTGTGAGTGTGAATAATATCTTAGGCATAGAAACCTCTTGCGATGAAACAGCGGTTGCTGTCTATAATAAGAATTTTGGGATCTTAAGTCACCAAATATATAGTCAAGTCAAACTTCATGCTCAATATGGTGGCGTGGTGCCTGAGTTAGCCTCAAGAGATCATATCAGAAAGCTTTTGCCCCTGATTACAGAAAGTATCACCTCGGCAGGATTAACAAACCAAGATATTGACGGCATTGCCTATACAAAGGGTCCGGGTCTTATTGGTGCTCTTCTAGTCGGGGCTATGTTAGCAAAGACGTTAGCCTATTGCTGGCAAATTCCTGCCTTGGGAATTAATCATATGGAAGGCCATTTACTAGCACCCCTACTAGAAGAAAAACAACCAAAATTCCCTTTTATTGCTTTATTAGTCTCTGGAGGTCATACATTATTAGTAAAAGTAGCAAAATTAGGTGTATATGAAATTTTAGGGGAAAGCATTGACGATGCTGCAGGTGAAGCTTTTGATAAAACAGCTAAGCTATTAGGTCTAGGCTACCCTGGCGGAGCAGCACTTGCAAAATTGGCATTAAACGGCGATCCAGCGAGTTATAAATTCCCACGGCCCTTAACTCATGTAGACCAATCAAATCTTAATTTCAGTTTTAGTGGACTAAAAACTGCAGCGTTAAATGCTTTTAATAAATCTGATCAGACATTATTAGCCAAAGCCAATATAGCAGCCTCATTTCAAACTGCCGTAATAGATACTTTGTTTATCAAATGTAAAAGAGCATTGTTACAAAATAATATTAACCAGCTTGTTATAGCCGGTGGTGTTAGTGCCAATATTTACTTAAGACAGCAGTTAGATAAGCTAATGCAAGATCTTAATGGACAGCTATACCTACCAAGACCAGAGTATTGTACTGACAATGGCGCGATGATTGCTTATGCTGGATACTTACGTTTATCTGCAGGACAAGTAGATACAAATGGCATTGAAGATAACATCGTCACCCCCAGATGGCTGATCTCTGAACTGACTGAGATCAATAAAACTAATGAAATTTAATTTGTGATTCTACTCCATCATGTAACCTAGCAATATTGTCATGATGTCGCCACAATAAAAATACGGACATGCCAAATATGGGTAAGAAAATGTCTAATTCATAAAGCATAAGTAAGTACAGAGGCGTCATAGCTACAGCTATGATAGATGCTAAAGAAGAATACCTAGTGGTTGCGGCTATCAATAACCATACAGAACAAAAGATTATTGCTGCTGGATAGAACAAAGCTAATAGAATGCCTATATAAGTAGCTATGCCCTTTCCTCCATTGAAGTTAAAAAATACCGGATACAAATGCCCAAGCAAAGCAAATAATCCAATAGAAGCTAGGCTGAACTTAGATGTTAAAACAAAACCTGCGATAAAAACAGGAAGCCAGCCTTTAAAGCCATCTAAAATTAATACCAATAGCGCTAATTTTGAATTGGCTGTGCGAAGCACGTTGGTAGCACCAGGATTCATAGAGCCTATTGTTCTTGGGTCCTCAAAGCCAAATATACTGCACAGTAAAATAGCAAAATTTACCGAACCTAATAGATAGGCACAAATACTTAGCAAAATAAAACTTACCATCGGATATAGTATAAACCAAAATAATTAGCATCCAACCATATATTATAGCGTTAAAGAGCGCATAACAATACTTAGAGTGAACAATATTCTAGCTTATATCCAATCTGCATGAGCGAACAGCTGCAGCTGCAACTGGTAGTTCATCAATATGCTGTTTTAGATGCAATAACCTTTCAGTTATAATTGTTTGTTCTGGTATAATTCTTTCTAGTAGCTCCAATAGTTCTCTTACTTTATCATCTTCTTGTGATAAACTACCCATACACGATGCCTCTTTTTTTGCTTCTAGAAAACGAACTAGTGTAGGATAGCTTTCAAGCATTTCTTTGTATTAATGAGATAAATTAATTTTTTTTCTCATGGTGCCATAAACAGTAAATGCAACAAACACATAGCCTAACATCAAATAAGCAATGTTATCAAAACTCATGTCATTTATTAAAGTCACCGAGTAGCTTCCTACTATTGCACCTAAACTGATAAAACTTGAAAATACTGCCACACGATGAGCCATTGGTTGAGTGCTAGATTCTATTGCTAGCCTATTTAATAGTCCTGAGCTCATGGAAGCTCCATAGGCTACACCCATCATAGAAAGTATGATTAACATAATATTAAGTTTTAAACTTGAAAATACTACAAATAATATCACTGCCATACCTACTACACCTAGACCATAGTCACAGAGTGTTTTTGCATGTACTTTATGGACCAGAAACTTAGTTGTTTGTGAACCACAGATAAACCCACTAAAGACGAACAGCTGTGCTATACCAAAATACATTTCTGATTTACCATAAGCTGTAATAATAATAAATGGACTTTCAGTTATCCAAATAAAAAAACATATAATCACAAAACTCTCGATTAAAGCAAATCGCATAAAAACACTGTTTTTAAAAATAGCTGTATAGTCTTCCATAGCTTTTTTTATAAATTTTTTATTATCGCTAATTAATCTATGATTTTCAGGCATATACATATATACCCCTAACAGCCCAATGACTGCCAATGCTGTCAATAATCCAAAAATACTCCGCCAATAATTGTATTTAATAATAAGCGCACCACAAAAAGGCCCTAATGCTGGTGCCAGTATTGTAATTGAACTAATAATTGCTAGTATCTGCACAACTTTTTTACCCGTGTACAAATCATGGATAGTAGCATAACCTGCAACTAAGACAGCGCAGACTGTTGTACCTTGTAAAAATCGGGCTGTTAAAAATATATTTATTTCACTAGTAGTCGCACAAATAAAACTAGAGACTATAAATATCACAATACCTATCATGATGATACATTTGCGTCCATACTGCTCTGATAGTGGCCCTAAAAACAACTGCATACTCATAGATCCCAAAAACCAGGTGGTTTGAGTATATTGAGCCATATCCTGTGTAATATTAAATTCTTTCACCATTAGTGGTAGAGCTGGTAAATACATATCTGTAGATAAAAAAACCAGCATTTCTAAAAAAATTAGTATATAAGGGAAAATTAGGTACTTTTGTTCTTGAGTTACAGGCATATGGTTATAGATAGAAAGTTGCTATATAAATTAATAAAACAGCATTTTACTTTAAAGTCTGAAGTTAACCAATATAATTTAATACTAGGCCGCCTATTCATATTAAGTTAATGTCCAAAAATTATAATGATTAATAACATTAACCATATAACTGTATGATAGGTATAACACTATGGCACATCGTCCTTTTAATCCTTTTGAATCCTTACCAGCAGATGTTACTAATCCTGAGCACTGGGGTTTAGTTTGTCCTGTAACCCCAACATTTCCACCCGCTGTAACCCCTTGCCTACCTATAACTCCCCCTATTCATTATACGGTGCCAAGAATTGCTACTCCAAAGGATGATATTGATGATATTGTGACTAGCATGCAAATGGAACTATCTCCAGAATATCTGCAATTCCATCAAGCTAAATCAATAGATAAAGAGTTCTTTGATAGTCTTGAGTCAACTTTACGACTATACGAACGAAGCCCTGAGATTCTGTACGTAGAAGGTATTCAACTAGCGAAAAACCCTGATACTATAGAGCAGGCTATTGCACAATTTCAGCTAGCTGCAAACAAAAAACATGTGGGCGCAATTTTTGCTATTGGTCATATTTATTTAAAAGGTACCAGCGGAACTGGTGTAGATTGGACAATAGCACAGAAACACCTTCAAGAAGCTGCTGAGCTAGGCTCAGTTGATGCACTCTGTGCTTTGGGTGAACTCCATCAACTGACTGGAGCATATCAACAGGCTTTTAATTACTTTTCTACAGCTGCGCAACGTGGACATACAGGAGCATTGATTTTTTTAGCTGATTGGCTAATAAATGAAAACAGTGATAAACCTGATGTTAATTTCAAAAGGCTTCGCTTTATAACTGCAGAAGGCACATACAGGCGACTTGATGGAACAACTCAAGATATCACACCTAGGGAACGAATGCTTACAGCTGTGGAGTATTTTAAATTAGCTGCTTTAAGCTGGGATCCTGCAGGTCTAATGAATTTGGGACACGCATATTCTGGTTGTTGGGAGCATCCTGAAAATTTAGTACTCGCATTAGAATATTTTAAGCAAGCAAAATCTGTTTTTCAACGACAAGGAAAAAGAGACGATGCGCAGGAATCTCAAGATTATATAAACCAAACAATAAGAAAACTTGAAGCACCAGAAGGGACAATGTCTGGCAGTAGCGCAACGCCAATGTCATCTGATGTTACATGGCTTGAAAGTGACGGTTCAGCGACACATTCGCCTTCACCATGGTAAATCACTTGGCACATGAGAAAGCTTTGGGCAGTCCCGATTAAATTTGTCATGTTGGACAAGCTATAAGATACCGGCTCTTCGGCTGGTATAACAAACTTTTGCTTAGTTCTGATTATAAATATTATTATTCGTTTGTTATTTTGTTGTTCCTGCTATATAACTCTATATAGATTTATTAATTATATTCTGCATAGCTGGATGTAACCTTTAAATCATAGATTAAGTCAAGATTATGTATCATTGAACTACACAACCGGATAGGTTGAAAATTTCTCATGGAGGAGAAATATGAGTATTACTAAAATTCGATCCCTGTCTCTTTTATTTATTTCGACTATTCTGCACAACTCATTTATTTATGCCGCTTCAATTAATGTAGGTAGTTTTAATGTTAACTCAGGACGTGCAAGCGTTAATACTATAGCAAAACAACTTTCTGATCATAATTATGTTGATATATGGGGAATCTCCGAATCTGCAGAAGATTGGCCAAGTAAAATAGTCAGTTATTTCAATTCTCAAAGCACAAAAAAAATTGAAGCTGTCAAAGGCTCCACAGGCATGAATAATAATCGTCTACAAATTTACTATAACACAGAAAAGTTCACTTTAATTTCTCATACAGAGTTAGATTACCTTAATCGTAATCGTCGAGTAAGAGCACCGTTAGTTGCTCATTTTAAAGATATCAACACTCAACAAGAGTTTTTGTTTATGATCAATCATTTATATCGCAGGGATTCCGAAGAACGTATTTTTCAAGCTGCACAATTAAATAAATGGGCTAAAAAACAAAATTTACCTATTATAGCTGTTGGTGACTATAACTTTGATCTGTCTCCAACTGATACAACCACCCACTGCCGTGGTTTTGACGAATTAACAAAAAACAATATTTTCACATGGATACAACCTAATAAATTATTGCCAACTCAGTGTAGCAAATATAATTCTATATTAGATTTTATTTTTGTATCTGATAAGTTAATGTATACATCAGTTAATGCAAACATTTCTTACACAGACACAACTTACTGCAATCCTGAAAATAAATATTCTGATCACAGACCTGTTACAGCTGTAATTACCGTATAGAAGCGTCGATTTCTATTAAAACTTGTTTAGGAATAATACTGTCACCTTTATTAATATTAATAGCGGTGACAGTACCTGAAATAGGTGCTTGAATTTCTGTTTCCATTTTCATAGCTTCAATAATTAATACAATATCTCCTGAGGAAACTTTTTTATTTATTTCTGTTTTTATTTCCACAACCATCCCTGGCATTGCAGAAGTAACATCTCCTGGTCTAGTAGCAGATTTTAATTGTACTGATTTGTTTGCTTGATTATTTTTATTATTGACAAAGCTATCATCATCGTATTGAATTAAGATTTCTTCAGGCTCTCCATCAACAGTTAAATACAAGTTTCTCTCATCTGTACTTTGCTGACCCGCACCTTTTACATTTATTTCGTATGTTTCACCATGTAGATATATAGTAAAATTTTTTGGAAGCACAGCACAACGATCAAAATTTTTATTATTTACATTACATTCTGGTTCTAAGATTTCTTTTTTAAAGTTATTACTTTCACGTTCCTGAAAATAGATTTTCGCAACTTCAGGAAACATTGCATAACTTAAAACATCTTCTTCTGAGTGCATAATATTTTTAATTTCTGATTGAATAGCCTTCAGCTCGTTTTTTAATAAATCTGCTGGCCTACAATCTATAAAATCTGTATTACCAATCGCTTTTTGACGAACGTTTTTATTAACTTCTCCAGGTGTACGTCCATACATACCTAATAAATATTTTTTAACTTCATTGGTAATAGTTTTATATCTTTCACCCGATATGACATTTAACACAGCCTGTGTACCAACTATTTGAGAGGTTGGAGTAACAAGTGGTGGATAACCTAAGTCTTTTCTGACTCTCGGTATTTCAGCAAATACATCTTTAATTTTATCTAAGGCATTTTGCTCCCGTAACTGCTGATATAAATTAGAAATCATACCACCTGGAACTTGGTAAATTTGTACTCTGGTATCAACATAATTACTCCCATTTTCAAATCTATGATATTTTTTTCTAACTTGGCTAAAATATTCTGCAATTTCTTGCAACAATGTTAAATTTAAACCACTATCATGTTCTGTATCTTTCAATGCAGCAACTATAGCCTCCGTACTTGCGTGTGATGGTCCATCCGCAAAAGACGAAATGGCAGTGTCAACATGTTCACAGCCAAGTTGTATAGCTTCCCATTGGCATAACAAAGATAAACCACTACTTGCATGACTATGCAAATGAATAGGTAAATTAACTGCTTTTTTTAGCGCTGGTATTAACTGTCTCGTAGCAAGAGGTGTTAACAAGCCTGCCATATCTTTAATAGCAAGACTATCACAACCCATATCAGCCAATGCTACAGCCATCTCAACAAAGCTATTGAGATCATGCACAGGACTTGTAGTATATGCAATAGTACCTTGTGCATGCTTTTTGTTTCTTTTTACAGCTCGAATAGATGTCTCTAGGTTTCTAGTATCATTTAAAGCATCAAAAATTCTAAAAACATCCACCCCATTATTACATGCTAAATCAACAAATTTTTCTACGACATCATCCGCATAGTGTCGATAGCCTAAGAGATTTTGGCCTCGTAACAGCATCATTAATTGTGTATTCGGTAATACTCTTCTTAAAGCACGTAATCTTTCCCATGGATCTTCTTTTAGAAATCTCAAACATGCATCATAAGTCGCACCACCCCATGCCTCTAATGCCCAATAACCTACCTGATCAAGTTTATGACAAATAGGTAGCATATCTTCTGTTCTTAATCTTGTAGCAATCAAACATTGATGTGCATCACGCAAAACGGTCTCAGTGACTTTTATTTTTTTATTCATTATTAAACCCATAATAATAAATACATGCTGCTGCTAATACTGTAGCCATAGCATGCTTAGTTGTACGTTCAGGATATTGTGTTAGTTTGGGATGTTGTTCAAGAAAATTTGTTGTAATATTAGCGTTTTGGAATTTTTCTGTTTTAAATATTTCTAAATAAAATGGTATAGTGGTCTTTACTCCAAGCAAAACCATCTCTTTTAGTGCACGTTGCGCTCTTTTTAGCAATTCCGGCCAATTAATCGCCCATATGGTTAGTTTTGCACATAATGAATCATAATAAGAAGGAATTTCATATCCTGTATAAATCATAGCATCAGTACGAACACCATGCCCACCAGGTGAATAGTACTGTGTGATCCGTCCAAAACTTGGTAAGAAATTATTTTTCGGATCTTCGCAATTAATTCTAAATTGTACAGCAAAGCCATTGATACTAATTTTATTTTGTTGTAAGTTTAAATCTTTTCCTGCAGCTATTTCTATCTGTTTATTTACGATATCGATTCCTGTTATTTCTTCAGTAATTGTATGCTCTACCTGCAATCTTGTGTTCATCTCCATGAAGTAAAAATTATTTTCTTTATCTAACAAGAACTCCACCGTTCCTGCATTCTGATACTTCACTGCTTTTGCAATATTTAATGCATATTTAGTAACTTTAAGACGCATTTCTTCAGTTAATTGTGGGCTTGGTGCAATTTCAATTAATTTTTGGTGTCGACGTTGAATAGAGCAATCTCGTTCAAATAAATGAACTATATTATTATAGTGATCTCCTAATATTTGAACTTCAATATGCTTAGGATTATCTAAACATTTTTCTAAAAATATTTCTGTATTGCTAAAGGCTTTACTGACTTCTGATTTAACTCTTTCAAAATTATTCTTTAATTCCATTTCTGATTCACAACGTCTTATTCCTCGTCCACCACCTCCACCAATAGCCTTGAGCATAACTGGATAGCCAATGCTATTAGCTAATTGTATTGCTTCTTCCATCGTCGCAATATTACTTTCTGAGCCTGGTAAGACTGGAACATTGGCTTCTTTAGCAATAGCTCTAGCTTTTACTTTATCACCCATTAATCTTATTGTATCTGCGCAAGGACCTATAAATTTAATATTCTTACGTTGACATAATTCTGCCAATAACGGATCTTCCGATAAAAATCCATAACCAGGATGAATAGCATCACAGCCTGTCGCAAGAGCTAAATCGACTATACGATGAGCATTTAAATAGCCTGCAACTGATTCTGCTCCTATTGAATAAGCTTCATCTGCTTTTTTTACATGTAGTGAATAGCGATCAGCATCTGAATAAATAGCGACAGATCTGACGCCCATTTCGGAGCAACTTCTGACAATCCGAACGGCAATCTCCCCACGATTAGCAATAAGAATCTTGTTAAATAATTTTTTCATCCTGAAAATTAATCAAAAATCACTTGTTTAAAGCTATTACAATATATCTTAGCATTATTATTTATTAAAATAATTATATAAGATTAGATTTATATAGTATTGATGTTATAATTTAAGAAAGTTACTATAACCTTAATAGTTATTTATGCATCATACAGATATAACTAATTCCCAAAGTACCGAGAACAAAGAAAGTTTGCGGCAATTGGAGCATCTAATTACGAGTTTAATTGCACAACATCAAAAATTAAAAAATGATTACAGCTTGCTTAAAGACAATTACACGAATCTCAAGCTTAGTTATAGTAAGCTAAACGATAAACAAGATAGGATAGAACACCGAGTAAAGACTTTATTAAATCGCCTTACAGACTTATCTGGTACAGATGTTTTCTAATACATCTAGATATACATTAAATCAATAATAGAACCAATAAAAACTACAATGGATCATAACAAAAAGTCAGTACTTGACATTAATATATTAGGCAAAGATTATAAAATAGGATGTTCACCTGAACATAAAGATTCTTTAATTAAATCTGGACAATTTCTGGATTTAAGAATGCGACAAATGCGCGATAAATATCAGATCGTTGGGTTAGATAAAATAGCAGTGCTTGCCGCTTTGCATATAAGTCATGAATTACTTAATGGAAATCAAACTAATAATGACCGTGGTAGTCAGCAATATGTTCAAGATAAAATAAATGAATTGACTGATATGTTAACTGCGACTATTAATGATCCCTCGTAACAATTAAAGCCATTCAATAAGCTTTCCGAGCAAACCAGGGTTACAATATTTTGATACGTTCACCATACTATGGTGATTACAATACAGCGTCAGACACAGCAGTTTTCGTTCACAATGATAAACTAGACTATAGAGCATCTGGAGTAATGAGTAGGAGGTACTTCTTCAGGTAATTCTTTAGGTAATTCAGTAGCTATTTCTGCTTGAAGGAGTTCAATACTTTTAGCAGTAAAAGACACACGTATTAAGCGAAGAGTATCTTTAATTGACGTTGGATTTGGTGATCTACTCAAATGCTCACGAATAGCTGTTCGAGCCGTCTCCAGGAGAGCTATTTGTCTATCTAACAAGCATCGCTCTGCACTACACTCCCTATTTTCGACACTAGTAGGCTGTGCCAAGGCTGGAGTTGGAGCAGCTGCAGCGATTAAAGCAGCTCTAGCAGTAGTGGCGCTTACAAGAATGCTATCGAGTGATTCTGAGATATCGCTTAGATCGTCAGGAATGATTATGCCTCCACCTATCCGATCTGATAATTGTTGCACCTGTTCTAGCATACGTTGTTTTGCTGCTTTGGCGGCAGCCATATGGGATCTGAATGTCATAGAGCTCTCATAAGTAACTTAAAAAGATAACTTTATCATGAGTTAAGTGAATTGTCAAAAATCATATTAAGAACTATAGAACCACTGTAATTGTTACTATCTAATCATCAATAATCTATTTAATTAAATGGTTTTTTAAATGAGTGCTCAGTGCATATAATTCAGCAGAACTTAAACGACTTGCAAAAAGCATTTTTAGATTGGTTTGACAAGAAGCTATATTAATAGCATTGTTAATTATTGATGTCCGAACATAGATACTGATGGTAGTTAATAAATTCAGTTCCTGCTATTTTAAAATTATCACCGCGGTATATTACATATTTTTTGTCTTTTAAAGTACCATATTCTTGTATAATCTTGCTCATTTTAGGGGTCGCTGTCGCTGAAAGTTTAATTTCTATTAATTCAAGGTGCGTTTTATGGTCGATAATTAAGTCAATTTCTTGACCATGAGATGTTTTCAAAAAATATAGTTCTGAATTTTTAGTGTTATGACATATATTCTTATAAATATCAGCAATAATAAAATTTTCAAATATTGCTCCAGACATTAATCCTTTTTCAAATAATTGTGCTGAATTCACCCCGGTGATATACGAAACCAAACCCGTATCCCAAAAATATAATTTTGGTGATTTAATCATCCTTTTACCAAAGTTATTAAAATACGGCGGTAATAAGAATACTATATAAGAGGCTTCTAATACTGAAATCCAGCGCTTAATAGTCTGAACTGTTACACCTAAATCATGAGCTAAAGTAGACATATTAATAATTTGAGCACAGTGCGCAGCTAAGAGTTCAATAAATCTATGAAAATCACGAAGATCCCCTATCTGTAATAAATCTCTAACATCACGTTCTATATAAGTCGTGATATATGACGAAAACCAAGCATCAAATCCCGCATAATTTCTTACCACTAATTCTGGATATGCTCCTCTCCATAAGCAAGAATTCTGCTGGTCTCTTGGAATTTCATTGTACTGAAAAGGTAATAATGACAGCAAACCAATCCTTCCAGCCAGTGACTCAGTAATTTTTTTTATTAATGTAAATTGACTAGAGCCAGTTAGAATAAATCGCCCATACTTTTGCCTATCTTCATCAACTAATATTTTAATACTTTCAAATAGTTCAGGTACTTTCTGCACCTCATCAAATATCGTATGGTCTTGACACTCTTTTAGAAAGCCTTGTGGATCATTGTAATAAAATTGTCTTAATCTTGCGTCATCAAAACTAACATATTTATAATTTGACAGTAACTCTCTGAGTAGAGTTGATTTCCCGGACTGCCGTGGACCAGTCAGACCAATCACAGGAAAAATTTTAAGATATTCAAGCAGTTGCTGTTCTATATTGCGATGAAAGTACATAAAAACGTGTATATTTATTATCGTATCATAAATATACACATTTTTTGCTCTTTATTCAAGCTCTATAGAGTTAGGTGGTTTAATGATTGCGGTGCGCTAACGGATCGCCACGTCACCGCTAATTTTTAAGTATCTAGTGAACTTTAAAAAAACCTACTTTTACCTTGTCTCCATCAATATAATACATATCAAACGTTTCTGGATAACCTTCGTGCCCAGCTCCCATACGTGCCTTATCCCAAACTTTATCAGCGACAAGAGTAGACTTTTCACCCATAAATTGCGCCTTATTCAATTTATACATAAATACTTTTGAGTTACTTAGAATAGAAAGCATCTGCTCTTCCAGAGCAGTTTCATCTTCTGCACCCGTATCTGAGTCCGAATCAGAATCATCCATCGCTGACTCAGTGAACACATAGTAGTTATCATCTTTAGTATAAACAGCAGCAAACTTTTGGTCATTAACCTTTAGATCAATAAAATTCCAGTTTAATCCATCATCAAAACTTATCAGATATGTCTCTTTTTCTATATGTTTCTCATCAACAAATTTATAATATTCAGCATTAGCTAATAGAAAACCCTTACTTTCTTTAACGCTTAAAAAAGATAGATCCAACTCATATTCGATGCCATCATTTATAGTTTTCAGAACTGTTGGAACATTCATTTCAACTAATTTAGCATCTGCATCCAATAAATCTTTTATATAAAAATTCTGTTTCATTTGATTATTCAAAAAATCATACTTAGTAAGTATAACTTTACTATCAAAAGCAGTTCTATAAGTGTATTCAGAAAATTCTGCAAGAGAGTGCCATTGCTGTCCGTTGTCTTTAGAAAACATTTTCTTTAAGATACCATTTTCACCTTTAACATCAGCAAGTATAATCCTTGGCGTTACCTCAGTAATGGAATCGAGTTCAAGCTCGCCAGTTGAGCTCAAAGAGTATGGATGCCAATTGACTCCATCCGTAGATGTGTAATTAAATGAATGATCTTCAAAGTTCGGACCTGACTTCTCAAACTTCAATGTTAAAAAAAGAATATCATTATTATTGTTAATATATGTCTCATACCAGCTATAATCGTTAGGCAAACTTGGAAGAACAATCTGGCTAGTATGTTTCTCATAACTTTGATAATCTGCATTAAAAACTATTGTATTAATATTCACCGTTCTATCAACAGGATTTAATGTGGAAGACATCATATGTTCACGCCCTTTAAAATAAAAGCTCTCCATTGATGAGTTTTTATCTTCTTTAGAATGGACTATATCAAAATCAAAATACTTGTATTCTGCTACTTTTTGCACCTCTGGACTGATATTTTTAATATGAATCTTTTTACCCGCAAAAATAAAACTCGAAAAAATTAAATTTAATATAGCTACAATTATAATACAATTTATTTTATTATCCCTGTACAGCATACTCTCCCCTCTATGAAAAATTTAGATTCAAAGCGGTATTATATGCAACTTTATAGGACTTACGCAAGAACCCTGTCATACCGGCCAAAGAGCCAGTATCTTGCAAAAAAGATCTCGGTTCTGCGCACTTCGTGCTTGACCGAGATGACAACTTACAATCATTTTGCGTAAGTCCTGCTTTAATGAGACATTACAAGTAACAACTATAAGATCCAGACCAATAGCAAACATGTTTATTTATCTTAGGTAATTGGGATAATTTGGGAATGATTTTGGATGACTGCTGTCTTGCGGAACTTAAATTGTCTAATTGATAATTTAAGTTCCGCAACGATATTAAGATTTTTTTGAACTTAAATTGTCTAATTGATAGTTTAAGTTCCGCAACGATATTAAGATTTTTTTCTAGGCTTAAGCTTCAACACACGCCCTTTATCTCTAGGCTTGCTATCAGCATTGCTTTTTTTCGAACTTGATTTAGGCTTACCTGCTCTTACTTTATCATTGCTAATAAATTTAGCTGGTCTTTCAGATCTACCTTCAGATCGCTCGCTTCTACCTCTTGATGGTCGCTCTGATCTGCCACTTTCAAAACGCTCACCTCTTGCGGTCCGTGGTTTATCAAACGATCTACCGCCTTCTGCTCTCTCACTCCTACCCTTTCCAGATCTTTCAAATGATCTGCCATTTTCTGATCTTTCACCTCTTGCTGCTCGCGGTTTATCAAATGATCTACCGCCTTCTGATCTCTCACTTCTACCCCTTCCAGATCTTTCAAATGCTCTGCCATTTTCTGATCTTTCACCTCTTGCTGCTCGCGGTTTATCAAATGATCTACCGCCTTCTGATCTTTCACCTCTTGCTGCTCGGGGTTTATCAAACGATCTACCGCCTTCTGATCTTTCGCCTCTTGCTGCTCGCGGTTTATCAAACGATCTACCGCTTTCTGATCTTTCACTTCTACCTCTTCCAGAGCCTGATCTATCTGATCTACCGCCTTCAGATCTACCAAAACTATTTCCTCTTGGACCACCTGATCTTCTAGAACGATCACCTCCATTACGGCTATCTCGGTCTCTACCAGAGCTATTACCATAATTAGATCTTTGAGAATTCGACATATCTAAGCTTTTTAAATTATCTGATTCTGAAAGTAATAATGGAGCATCGCCATAAGCCATAACAGCGACTGCTGCTGCTATCTTGTTCACGCTGTGATCAGATTCACCAGCAATTTGATTAATTACAGTAGCCATGGCTTCTAATTTTTCCTGCTTATTAATCTTCTCTTCACTAGCTTTAATAATATTTAATACACGTGATTTAAAAAACTGTATACGCTTTTCATTGATTTCAGCTACTGTAGGCATAACATATTTTTCTATAGTAGTTTTAGTGAAGCGTTCTATATATCTCAGCTTGCTTGTCTCACCTCTAGTAGCAAAAGAAATAGCTACACCACTACGACCAGCACGACCAGTGCGCCCTATTCTGTGCAAATAGGTTTCTTCATCATGCGGCATATCATAGTTTATAACATGAGTTATTCTGTCGACATCTAAACCACGTGCAGCGACATCTGTAGCTATTAATATATCTATTCTACCAGCTTTAAGTTCTTTTATAGAACGCTCACGCATTTTTTGCTCAATATCACCATTTAATACAATTGCTCGGTGCCCTGCAGCAAGTAACTGTTCTCCAATAGTAATCGTCTCAAGCTTTGTGCGTGCAAAAACTATCATTGCATCCATACCATCATGCTTACTAATTTCTAAGATACGAAGCAAAGCATCAATTTTATCTGAATAATTAACACCCCAATAATATTGCGAAATCAAACTGCTGGTTTCATGTTTAGGCTCAATATTAACTTTTACAGGATCTTTTAAGTATTTACCGGCAATATTCTTAATAGCAGAGGGCATTGTTGCTGAAAATAAAGCTATTTGCTTGTTTTCAGAAGAGCGTTCTAAGATCAAATTTACATCATCAATAAATCCCATGCGCAACATTTCATCTGCTTCATCAAGTACTAGAATATCTAATTTAGATATATCTAATGTTCCACGCTCAATATGGTCAATAATTCTTCCCGGGGTTCCAACAACGATATGACTGCCCTGCTTTAATTGTTTTAATTGAGTACGATAATCTTGCCCCCCACAGAGAGTAGCAATAACTAAATCTTTTATCTTGCTAGAATATTTACGAAAAGAATCTGCAACTTGAATAGCTAATTCCCGCGTTGGCGCTAAAATCAAAGCCTGAGGAATACAGTCCTCATCTTTATAAGAAATTCTGACTTTAGACAAAATAGGCAATGCAAACGCAGCTGTTTTACCTGTGCCCGTTTGTGCTTGTCCAATTACATCATGTCCCTCACACAACACAGGTATAATTTCTGCTTGAATTGGAGTCGGTTTTTCATAGCCTATTTCATGAAGAGCTTGAATTACTTGCTGGCTGAGCGGCAAATCAACAAAGTTCACATTAGCAGAATTAACGATTTGGGCAGAATCTTTTGACTTGGTTGAGCGACTCATATTTGTATTCTCACAGAATTAACTAATTTGTATAAATTTAACAAACAAGACTAACAAAATAGGTAACAGAAAGCAAGAAGATTAGTAGTGAAGCTACATTTTTATTTTTTATTCAATTACTTAGATAAGCTTTGCAATCTGGCCACGCTAATCTCATAGAATGATAAATAAAATAGTATATAATAAGTATACAGAGTCGATCTAAACAGTTTGGTGTTATTCTGTGCTACACGAAAGAAGTCAACGTTTTTTGAGCTATAAGCTTTGATAGGGGTTTGGCGTGAGTGTATCGTTGTGCACGACTGCCTATAAATCTTATTTATAGAATGTAGTAAGCCTGAGCATACAACCGATGAGTCCCACCTGGAAGACAGGTTCAAGGCGAGTACTTCTACGGTAATATGGGTAACACCATTATATTTATATGACTATGACCAGTGTTGATCCTAAAATAAAGCTTCGCAAAGAACTTCGCCAAAAACGTCGCCGTATAAGCAAACAAGAATCCTTACGCGCCGCTAAAGATTGCTGTGATATTATTATTAAGCAAAATATTTTAGAAAATAAGCGAAATATTGCCTTTTATCTCTCTCAAGATAACGAGCTAGACTTATGTTTTTTGCTAGCGTATTGTCTGGAGCATAAAAAAAATTGCTATTTACCTGTATTAGATAATACTGCATTAAAGTTTGTGCAATACACACGTAATTCTAAGCTAATAAACAACAAATATCATATACTTGAACCTCTTATTGAGGATCCTAACAGCATGTTAGCTGCACAAAACTTAGACTTAGTTTTTGTCCCTTTGGTTGCTTTTACTAAAAGTGGCAATCGTTTGGGTATGGGTGGTGGGCATTACGATCAAACTTTTGCTTTCTTGCAAAATTTAACCAATCATACTAATAATAATAGTACCTTTATAATTAAGCCTATTTTAATTGGGATCGCATATGAGCTACAATGCGTCTCTCAACTACCAATAGACTCTTGGGATATTAATTTAAATGGAATTGTTACAGAGAGTGAATATATTAAAATTCAAAATGAAGTCTAACACCCTATTAGCTGCAATTGCCTTATTTGCTAACATCATTCTTCTAGGAAATAACACGCTAGCTAGTCCTGTATATGAATGCAAAGACAGCAATGGTCAAATTATTTTTACCGATAATCCTAAAGCTACCCCCGATTGCAACGCAGCCACGCAAAAAACAATACCTCCCCTTCCGAGTTTTACTCCTCCTAGTAGAAATAGTAAAAACAAAGATCACACCATAAATAAGACACCTACAAACGCTGCTGTTCCTAAAAAAAACGTGATTATCGCTAATGGTGAAGAAGAGGTAACTGCTGGCTCTGATGATACAGGAGAATATGAACAAAATTACTCCGAACTATCTATAACCTCACCTACTAGTGGTGCTCAAGTAAATAGCTGTGGCGGCTTACTAGATATAAGTTTCAATGTTAGCCCTGCATTAGCTGGTGGTGACTTGGCTGTGTTAGCTATCGATGGCACTCCCTATGGTGAACCTACAGCCAACACGACAATATCAACAAATTCTCTTGAACGTGGACCACATAGTATTTTTATTAAAATAATATCCAAAGATAATAAAATACTTAAAACATCAGCTCCTGTGGAATTTATGTTTATGCGGAATTGTGCCAAACATATAGCGCCCTAAGCATGAAAACAAAAGATGTATCGGATGAAATATTAGATATTGTTGATCAAAACGACAAAGTTATTTCTCAGGACTACAAAAAAAATATTCACGAGAATCATCTTCTCCACCGAGCCTCTCATATAATGGTATCTTATAAAAATTATGTTTTTTTACAACTGCGTTCTAAAAATAAACAACAATTTCCTAACAAATGGGATATAAGTACAGCGGGGCATGTTATAACACAAGAAAATTATACTAACTGTGCTATTCGAGAATTACAAGAAGAGCTAGGTCTAACAACATCTAAACAAAAGCTCATAGAGGTAACTTTACTGCCTGCATCTGAAAAAACAGGCTTTGAATTTATCAAAATATTTCATTTAAAACTCGATACTCTAACTAATATTACATTACAAACCAAAGAAATTACTACTGGAGGCTGGTTTGATAAAAGTCATGTAACCTTTTGGCTAAATCAACATCCTGAAGACTTTGCTGGATGTTTTAATCTAATCTGGAATTACTGCTCTGCCACCTGTTAATCTTAATTAAAATATAATATTATATTACACTTCAGTACACCTTAGTGCGGGCCTATAGCTCAGTTGGTAGAGCAGGAGACTCTTAATCTCTTGGTCGAAGGTTCGAGTCCTTCTGGGCCCATCAAAAATCCTTAAAAATCAATTAATTATCTGGCATTGTCTTAATTATAACTTTGAATTTCTAGCATTGGGGGACGCTTATGGAACAATACACTATAACAAACCACTATAGTTTATTAGATCTAGAAAAAATATTTATTTATCAATATATTACAGGTGGCAATTGCTAAAATCATTAAAACTGCTCAAGATTAAGCAATCTTATGGTTAAAATTGCTTAATCTTGAGCAGTTTTTTTGCTGGTTGTACAGTAAGATAAATATTTAAGACCTTACTTGACTTAATAGTTAGTACGTTAGTTCTATACACTTATAGTTACCACTTTGGACACACTATCCACTTTAACCCATTCATCAAGTAATTTATCCACATCAATTTTTTCAAAACCGCCAGGAGTCTCATTTTTATGAGAATCTGTAAAACGCCGTGCAGTATAGCCAGCTTGAGTTGCAACTTGTACAAACGGGGCAACACTAATAGCATTAGGAGGAGTTAGACTAGAAACTGCATCTGCATGCTGTACAACTGGCTCGACAAACATTGGTGGCGGGATTACTACTGGATATACTATAGGTGCTTCATTTGCCACCGGCAATATTGAATCAAAAATTCCATGCATAGCAGAAAAAGGAGAAACAAGAAGATTCGTTACTTTACGTCCCACACTAGTTGCCATTTTTGATGTAGTTATTCTTGCTTTGAAGCTTGTAGAACCAGCCTTAAGAGAATCTTTTATAACCTGGTTTAATTTTCTATGCTCATGTTGATCAGCCATATTAACTCCTGTTGTTATGATATTATTTTATTATTTTACTTGTATGTTTCTTTCATTCTATTCTCTAAAGAATCCTCATGTCAATAGCTAAAAAAATAGAAGCTGAAACACTTTTTCTTTTTCTTAAGTGCTCTTTTTAGTATAATAGAGCAATGTTTAATATCGTATTATTCGAACCAGAAATCCCTCCAAACACAGGGAACATTATCAGGCTATGTGCTAATACTGGCGCTAAATTACATCTCATAGAGCCATTAGGATTTGTCTTAGATGATAAACGTATGCGTCGAGCTGGATTAGACTATAAAGAGTGGGCAGAAGTTACCGTTCATCATAACTTTGCAGAAGCATTGTCTTTTTTTTATAAGCTAGGTCATCAGAATATCTATGCTATCTCTACTAAAGGCAAAAACTCTTATCATGAAATCCAATTTCAGCCCAATGATATTCTATTATTTGGCCCTGAGTCTCGCGGATTACCCAAAGAAATTCTTGAACAACTAGGTAATCAAAATATGATTCGCATCCCTATGCAACCTAATAGCCGTAGTTTAAATTTATCAAATTCTGTAGCAGTTATTTTATATGAAGCCCTTAGACAAAACAATTTTACAGGTTGCATCTAAAACTTAGTACCGCAAAAAATCAAATAAGTTAGATTATCTGATTTTACATTCATTAAAAGTTTTTGTTCATTCCGCTTGTAAAAAAATAGCTTAATTCTATAATAAGACTTCTGATTTTAATTAAAAAATTAAATTTATGTTCGATCCAAGCAAATTCGTTGTTACAATAAGAAAATTGACTTACGGTGCACTTAAATTTGGCGGAAGAAACCCTTTCAAAGATGAAGAAGAACCGTTTGCAGATGCTCTAACTGGCATTATAAAAGTTCAAAATCCTGCTTTATTCTGCAAACAATTCCTTGACTCAGAGTCTGAACTTTCACAGCAAAAACTAGAAGACAAACGGCATAAAGGTCTACATATTCGTGCTATCATTTCATCTGGTAGTGGATATATAATGACTGTCACATTTCCAAGAGCACTTTGCATGAGTATTTTGGCTGTAGAAAGTAAAGATGCTGATCCTTACTCTTCTCTTATAAGCTTCAGGGTGGCTCGTCCTATATTTATCGCAGAGCATAGCTTCGATGATGATGTTTCTAAACATCTACATAAACCATAGCGCTAAATTCAAAACTAACGTCTACGTTTATTCCATTTATTCCAACTTTTGCGGTCGATTTGCCAAATTTCCGATAGCACCTGCAACTGACAGGTTATCATATAGCACATGATAAGCCTGTTCTGTAATGGGCATATCTATTTTATAATTTTGAGCTATCTTATAAATTAATCTTGTTGTTTCTACGCTTTCTACGTTTTGATGAATTTTTTTTAATGCATCTGAAATATTGTCACCTTGACCAATATAATAACCAAATCTTTTATTACGCGATTGCTCATCTGTTGCCGTAAGAACTAAATCACCCAATCCAGACAACCCCATTAAGGTTTCCTGTTCAGCTCCCAGTGCAGCACCTAAACTTAACATTTCATGCAAACCTCTTGTAATTAAAGCTGCTCTTGCATTACTACCAAAGCCTACTCCATCGCTACAACCAACAGCAAAGGCTAAAATATTTTTAACTGCGCCTCCAAGCTGCACTCCCAAAATATCAGTTCTGGTATAAACTCTAAACCAATTGTTATGAAAAATTTCTGCAACTGTTTTAGCTATGTTTATATTTTTTGCCGCTGCAACAACAGCTGTTGGTTGTTTTTGTATTACTTCCTTAGCAAAAGATGGTCCTGACAACGTGCAAAAAGCCTGCTCCATCCCTAAATAACTAGCTACTACGGTATGTAACCACACTGGCTCGGTAACACCATTGATTTCTGCTTCAGTTAGACCTTTGGTGGCAGATACAATAATAATTTTAGCTAAGATTTCTTTACTAATATATTTACTTAATTCTGTAATGGTAGAAGTAAAAACTTTGCTTGGTAAAGCAATAACAATATATTTTGTTTTCCATGTTACCGCTTCTAAAAGATTAGTCGTGACAGAGATTTTATCTAGATCATCAAATATTTTATTTTGAATAGGAAAATATTTAGAGTTATGATTACTAATCAAATCTGTCAAAAGATTTTGATCCCTAGCGCAGATGGTAAGATGATGACCATTAGCAACTAATACTGATGCCAATGCCGTTCCCCATGAACCTGCGCCAATTATCGTGATCATGATGTGACACTAATTAATTATTTAAACTAATCATTAACCATTAGCCGCTTTCTTTTTGCTTTCTTCATATAGAGCATCAAAATTAATTGGCGCCAATAAAAGCTGAGGAAAGCCACCACGTACAACAACATCAGAAATCACTTCACGTGCATACGGGAATAAAATATTTGGGCAATAGCTACCTAATAAATGTTCTAATTGTGTAACATCACCACCTTCAATAGTAAATACACCCGCTTGCTTTACTTCATTGATAAAAATAGTTTTTTTCTCATGAGACAACGTAACTGTTATAAGCAAAACTACTTCATAGATATTATTTTCCATTTTTTCATTTTTAACTGATAACTCAATATTAACATCAGGTTTCCAATCTTGATGCATAAATATTTTTGGTGTCTCAGGTGATTCAAAAGAAAGATCTTTGACATAAATTCTTTGTATAGTGAAGTTCATTGCAGATCCTTGTTGTTGATGACTATCATTACTTGCATTACCATTCATACCATTTTTCCCCACCATATTGCTTCCCCTAGATTTAGATTTAATTTGAATTCAAATTTCTAATTGCTACTTGTTAATTATTAATTACTAACTGTAGGTAGGCTCTCAGATTGCCATACCTGCATACCACCTTGTAAATAACCAATATTTTTAATACCACTACTTTTTAATTTAAAAGCCTCTTGACCAGACTTAATGCCATCCTTGCAAACTAAAACAACAGGTCTGTTATTATTATTTTTTAGTTCTGTGTTTATCTTACTCAATAAAAGATTAGTATTATTGATATCTGAAAATGCATAATTCAACGCTTGACTTATGTGACCTTTATTAAACTCACTTGTGGAGCGTAAATCATATAAAATAGCATCCTGCTGATTAATGAGTTCTACAAGGCTTGTGGTACTTAACCGCTTTGGGCCATAAACTTTAATCCTAATTTCCAAAGCTATAAGTGCTAATAAAACAGCAAGCCAGCTTGTTGAAAGTAAAAGATTATGATTGATAAAATAAATAATATCTTGCATAGTGTGTATATTTTAAATTATTAACAACTTTTGCGGGCATCAATAGCATAATAACTGCCCTATCAGTAAACCCAGATTGTAGCCAATTTTCAGACATTAAGCTAGTTTTACACAGCTTTTAATAATTCATCTATGTCTATTTGGACGCCTAACGTGAGATTATGTTTTTTTGCAAAACCAGAACCCGCCTCAAGCACATAGACATACGGTACAGAAGATGCATATAGAATACTAAAATCTAGTGGTTTGGTATTTTCTTGAATAGTGACTATCTTACCAGCCTTGTCCATAAATATTATATCTAAGCTAACATACGTATTTTTCATCCAAAAACTTCCATTTGTCGGTTCGTCATAGATAAATAACATGACGCATCCTGAGCAAAGTGTTTCTCTAAACATTAACCCTGTAGCTTTTTGTTCAGGTGTTTTAGCTAGCTCAACTCTGGTTAACGCAAGTTCTTTTACACCCAGTTTTTTAATTGCTTGTTCCCCAGCAAAAGAAGATAAAGATACTGTGATACAAACTAAATAGATCAAAACTAAAAAAAATTGCACGTAAAAAGATTTTTTCATACTGTTTTTATATTGTAAGAGCATATAATAAGGTTACATTTTGAATCTCTGCCTTTTACTTATTAAGATTACACCATGAACTTAAAAACTAAGTCACCATTGACATTAATTATCCTTGATGGTTTTGGTTATAGTGAATCTCCTCATCTTTCTCCAAAATACAATGCTATTTTAATGGCCAATACGCCTAATTGGGACAAGCTTTGGCAACATGAGCAACATTGCCTCTTAGATTGTAGTGGTAAAGCTGTAGGATTACCAGACAATCAAATGGGCAACTCTGAAGTTGGACATATGAACATAAGTGCTGGGCGTGTTATATATCAGGATCTTACTAAAATCGATTTGGAAATAGAGTCAGAAAAATTTTTTTCTAACCCTGTATTACAAACAATCCTAACAGATACTAAAATCCATAATAGAACACTACATGTCTGTGGTTTAGTGTCAGACGGAGGTGTACACAGCCACTTAAGACACTATCTGGCACTAGCTAATATGGCGTCACAATACAAAATTGAACACTTTTATGTTCATGCTTTTCTGGATGGTCGTGACACCCCTCCTAAATCAGCTCTTAGCAATCTCATAGAATTAGATAATTTATTAAAAAAAAATAATATTGGTAAAATTGTTAGCATTATAGGGCGTTACTATGCCATGGATCGTGATAAACGCTGGGATCGAACTAATCTTGCTTTTGATTTATTAACTGGTAAGTTAAATAAAGACACCTGTTTTATCTATCCTGATATTCACGCCGCTCTCAATGCTGCTTATGAACGTGGAGAAACTGATGAGTTTGTTAAGCCGACTATTATAGCGAGCTATCCAAGCTCACAGATCGACTCTAAAATAAAAACAGATGATAATCTTATTTTTATGAACTTTCGAGCTGACAGAGCACGCCAGTTATCTGAATTATTCACTGGTAAAACCATGCCTCTTTCTGATCAAATTAAGCTTCATCAATTTGTTATACTTACTCAATATGAACAAAATCTTTTACCTGATAAATATATAGCCTATCCACCTACGACTTATAATAACATGTTGGGCGAATTTCTAAGTAAAAATAACTATACCCAACTTAGGATAGCTGAGACTGAAAAATATGCTCATGTTACTTTCTTTTTTAATGGCGGTAAAGAAGAGGCCTTTCCAAATGAAGATAGAATTCTCATCCCTTCTCCTAAAGTTAAAACCTATGATTTAAAGCCAGAAATGAGTGCTTATGAATTAACAACAAGGCTATGCGAAGCGATAGAAAATGGAAAGTATGACGTTATTATTTGTAACTATGCAAACCCTGATATGGTTGGGCACACTGGCGATCTTAATGCTACTATTAAAGCTATAGAAGTAATTGATGAATGCATTGGGAATGTTGTAAGTTCTATAAATAAAACTGGTGGCCAAATGTTAATAACTGCTGATCACGGCAATGCTGAATGTATGTTTGATCAAGAAACAAAGCAGGCACATACAGCTCATACAAACTCTTTAGTACCTCTGTTATATTATGGCAGCGATTTTAATAGTAAGAAAGTAACCACAGTTGCTAAGCAAGGCAGTCTAATAGATATTGCACCCACCTTGCTTTATTTGATTGGACTTCAACCACCTCTTGAAATGACAGGGAATATATTATTTAAATTCAATGAACAATATTAAATTATTTATAGCGAAAAAAAAAATCTCTAAATTTATTATACTGTTATCTCTTTTATGTACGTCGGTATATGCAGAGAATTTGAGTTTAAAAAAAATTCATGAACTCCAGAATATAATTTTAAGTGAAAATACCAAATTATCTCGATTAGAATTAGAGTTAAAAGCACTTGATAGCCAAATTTCTGAAAAGTCACAAGATCTACAAAAATTAAATAATATTATAACCAAAATTATGAATGCAAAACTTGATTTGCAGCGTAAAAAAACAACACAATTTGATGCCCTTTACTTTCAAAAACAACAGCTGATAAAACAACTAAAAAGTTCTTACGTTATCCAAAGAAACAATAATGTTCAAAAACTTGCCCATATAAATAATTTACAGCAATTACATAGACTACTTAATTATCTCGAAAGTATTAATACTAGTAGCGTTGCACAAATCAAAGCTATAAAAGACTCTATTGGTCAGTTAGAAGAGCTAGATAATAATCTAAATTTACTTAATATAAAACAACAGCAATACAAACAACAAATAGCTGTTGCATATAATAATTTAAAAGATCTAAAAGATAATAATTTACAGCTAAAACAACAACTGTTACTTTCGCTAGGTCAAAATAAAGCAAAATTAACTTCTTATCAGACGCGTTACAATAGCCTCAATAATTTTAGTAATAATCCCATTTATAAAGAAGCGACCATCAATAGTAAAAGTTTATTTAACAGAGCCAAAGGAACTCTAGCCTTGCCTGTTAATGGCATCATAGATCATGATTTTAAAAATATTGATCAAAGGCAGGCTATTTTTATTAAAACGAAGGAGGGGCAACAAGTTCGTTCAGTATTCGACGGACAAGTAGTATTTTCTAATTGGCTACGTGGCTTTGGTTTCTTAACCATTGTTAACCATAAAGATGGTTTTATGAGTCTGTATGGGCATAATCAAACTTTATTAAAAAAATCTGGTGATATCGTAAAAACTGGGGAAGTGCTAGCATTAACTGGCGCCAGTGGTAGTACTGAAGAACCTGGTTTGTATTTTGAGATTCGTCATAATGGTAATACAGTGAATCCATTAGCATGGTTAAAAAATGATACTAACAAGGCCATCGTATAAAGTTATATACCAAGCTAAATAATACCTGTACTTTAACTTCAAACTTGGCATTTACTAATTTTTTATCTCACAAACTAAAATAAAATCTAACTTGAAGTTTAAAATTACCAATACGGGTCTATAATAAATTTACAAGAGTATTAGGGACTCTGTGAGAATAAAAAAAAATAATAACAATAATAAGTAAAATTATAAATTATCACTCGAGCACTTTATGCAATTTAAAAACAAATTAATTTATATACTTTTTTTCTTACCTTCTTTTTCTTCAACTTATTTTGCGCAAACTAAGATAAATAATTCTGTAATTTTACCCAGGGTTGAAGAACCTGTTACAGAGTCTAGTTCAAGCAACGAAATCCCTTTAGAACAACTGCAAAATTTTGCAAATGTAGTAAATACTATAAAACATTTTTATGTCAAACCTGTTGATGATAAAGAACTTTTCGATAACGCTATTCGTGGAATGCTAGCTGGACTTGATCCCCATTCCGGTTTTTTAGATAAAACAGAATTTGAAGAATTAAAAACAAGCACCTCTGGTAAATTTGGTGGCTTAGGCATCGAGGTAACCATGGAAGATGGGTTTGTAAAAGTTATAGCTCCATTGGACGACACGCCTGCTCATAAAGCAGGTGTTAAACCTGGTGATCTAATAGTAAAAATAGATAAAACTCCTGTAAAAGGCCTGTCTCTTAAAGATGCCGTCGATCTTATGCGTGGTAAACCTGGTTCAGAAATTGCTCTACTGATTGTAAGACAAAATGAGACATCGCCACTAGAGCTTAAAATGGCTCGCGATATCATAAAAATTAAAAGTGTAAAAAATGAAGTATTGCAAGATTCTTATGGTTACATAAGAGTATCCCAATTCCAAGCTGATACTGAAGAGAATGTTATAAAGTCATACAATGAAATCAAAGATAAAGCAAAGGATCATAAACTAAAAGGATTAATTTTAGATCTTAGAAATAATCCCGGTGGTATCTTATCTGGAGCTATTAAAATATCCGATCTTTTTTTAGATAATCAGAGAATTAAAGATAATCAAGTGATTGTATCAACTAAAGGCAGGGTACAAGATTCTGATTCTAATGCTTATATTAAAGACGGTGATATGACTAATAACTTACCTTTAGTTGTCCTTGTGAATAAAGGTTCTGCTTCCGCTTCCGAAATTGTTGCAGGCGCCTTACAAGATCATAAACGTGCTATTATTTTAGGCACACCTACTTTCGGTAAGGGTTCTGTACAAACAGTTTTACCTCTTAAGGGCAATAGAGGATTAAAACTCACCACGGCGCTTTATTACACGCCTTCAGGTAAATCTATTCAGGCCACCGGTATAACTCCTGATATCATTGTTGATGATTTAATGGTAAAAAGCCGTGATAAAAAGTTTAGTGACATTTCAGAGGCTGATCTTAAAGCACACTTAGCCAATGGTAATAGTAATTCTGAAGATGATAACGATAAAAAACAATTAAAATTAAATACTAAAGTAGAAACTGACAGTACTGACGATAGCACAAAACCTGCCAGTCCTGCTCCTGACAAAAATAAATCAAATTCAAACTTAACGCCCACTAAAGCAACTGATAAATCTGATAAGTCTGATAAGAACAGCAAAGATAACAAATTAAGCTTAGCTGAAGAAGATTATCAGCTTAATGAAGCATTAAATGTTCTCAAAGGGTTAAGTTTAACCAGTATGACTAATTAATTAATACTCAGTAATTCCGGTTTAAATACCGGAATTACGTCTTAAAAAATGCCTGCTGAATTTCTTTTTCTTTTACTATTTGCAACTCAGCCTGTTCTTTTGTTAAACACTCTCTTACTGCCCACTCAAAAATAAAGCAGCTAAAAATTAATAAGCACATTAAATCTACTCCAAACGGTAAATAACCGTGCCCACCGAAAGTAACATCACCACAATAAGACATTATCGCCAGGCCTATTAAATATCCCCATATCCAGGCTGAATGTCTAAATGCTAAAAATGGCTTATGATTTTTATCTTGTAACAATCTGTATATAAATAAATAAACTAATCCTACCACAAGGGCTAAATACATTTTTGATAGAGTATTCCATCCAGTCCAATAAGCGATAAGATTTAAAAACAAGAATACCATACGACAAATTAATCCATACAATGGTAACTTAAATGGTCTTGCTTGATCAGGGACCTGTTTTCTTAATGTGTACAAAGAAATAGGAGCGATAGCATGTGATACAACTAACGCTGCAATAATCAAACTAATCATCTCTTGCCAACCTGGGAATGGCACCAACATGATTAAACCAAAAACTAGATTTACTAATAACGCATAGTATGGTGCATCTTTATAATTTAGCTTTAAGAAAAATTTTGGAAAATAACCATTCACAGACATAGCGTAATTTATTCGAGCATTTGTAGTTACAACCATAAGTGCGCTACCAAATGGCGATACTAATGCATCGATAAAAATTATTTTAACTAAAAAACCCAGCCCTAGAATACTCGCGATAGCTACAAAAGGACCACTATCAGAGCCTTGATTAACACCCATATAATTACTAAATGAAAAATTTTGCCATCCATTAGTTAATAATTCTGGCGGCATACTAGCTACAAACGCAGTTTGCACCAAAGTGTAAATAACCATGCAAATTAAGATAGATCCTAATAATGCCAAGGGTAAGGTGATCTGAGGGTTCTTAACTTCCCCTCCTAATTCAACAGAGTGCCGGAAACCAAAATAAGAAAAAATAATACCTGCTAGAGGCAATGCCTTTAGCATATTTTTAACATTATCCTGCAACGAGATATCACTTATAGCTGTAATATTTTCATAATGAAACTGAGTATTCATAAGCACTATAGCAGTTAAAATAGGAACAAGTAATTTAAAATAGACTAAGTATTTATTAAACTGCGTGGCAAATCGAATGCCCAAAATATTCACATAGCTCATTAAGATCAGTAATGCTATAGCTGATATTATACCTATTATTGATAGATGAGTGCTATTATTAACACCAACTACAACTAAAGATGGATGATAATTAGCGCTGTATTGCAATAATGCCTGAACCTCTGCTGTGGGTATTAAAATATAAGCTACCCAAGTGATCCAGGTCATAACGAAGCTAACAAAACCACCATGGCTAAATTGTGCGTAACGTGCAATACCTCCTGTGACTGGCAACATTGCCGAAAGCTCAGCAAAGACAACAGCAATAATCATAACGATCAAACCACCCAATACCCAAGAAAGTATTGATGCAGGTCCCGCCAATTTAGCTGCATGCAAGGGCCCTAACATCCATCCTGAGCCAATCATAGCGCCTACAGAGACAAATAATAAACCCAACCAATCTATAACCCGTTTCACAGGCTTTTCTCCAAATGTTTTATTTTAAATTATCTTTAAGATATAGCAACCCATTATTACTTAATTACCAGACCTAAATTCAATTACAACTCTATTATTTACTGCGCCATACTATTTGATTGGTTAAATCTTCTAAGTATCTAGTGTATATATTGCTAGGCAATAAATTTAAATATTCTAATGCCTTACCTTGCTGTTTAATTACTTCATTGCGCGTATCGTTTATTGCATTTGCATCTTCTAACCAAAATTTTAAATCTGTAAAATCATCTTCGGTTAAATGAGCTTTCTTTATTTTTTTTACTATGTAACTAAACTTTTTGGATTGTCTTTCTTTAAGATAAATCATTGGAAGAGTTAATTTTCCCTCTAATAAATCATCTCCTATATTTTTGCCTATAGCATGAGTTTCTCCGATATAATCAAGCAAGTCATCTTGTATTTGAAATGCTAGCCCTAAATGCAAACCAAATAAACGACTACATTCTATTAACTCCGGGGGTTGATTAGCAATTGATGCTGCAATCTCTGCAGCAATAGCAAAGAGTAATCCAGTTTTAGCTTCAATAATTTTATAGTAGATGTCAACAGTCACATCTAGCTTATTTTTATATCTTAACTGCTGTAACTCACCATTAACCATATTTTTAGCCATTTTGGGAATTAATTTGATAACATTAAAATTCTTGGTACTCGCTGCTAGATCAAAAGACAAAGCAGAAAGCCAATCACCAGTTATAATACAGTCTCTGACTCCCCATTTAATATGGGCAGTAGTTTTGTTACGACGCATTTTGGAATTATCTATAATATCATCATGCAATAAAGTTGCAGTGTGAATCATTTCTAGAACAGCAGCTAATTTAATATGTTCATCACCTTTGTAATCAAACATTTTCGCAACTAATAATAGAATTAGCGGCCGTATACGTTTACCACCTGAGTCGATAATATACTTTGAAATTTCTGTCAGTAATTGACATGGACTATCATTTAAACTAGAATTTACTACACTTTCTAACTTCCTTATTTCTGCTTGCAGCAATACTTTAAGATCTATATTATAATTAGTGCTATTAAGACTCATTATTCAAGTTTATAATCAGTTTACAGTTTAGTAATAACGGTTAATATACCACAAATGAAGCCACTATATGAATAACGCTAAAAAGCCAAATAAAAAGAAAGTTTTTATAATCATCCTAATCACTTTATTACTAATCCCTATTATTAGCTTAATTTTACTTTTTACATATGTAAATCCCAATAGCTACAAATTAAAAATTACTTCCATAGCCAGTAATGCTATAAATCGCGAAGTTTCGATTGATGGTGATTTAAATTGGAGTCTCTTCCCTCTAGGTGTCACTTTAAATGACTTTAAAATAGCCAATGACCCTAAATTTAAACCAAAAGATATGATAGCTGCAAAAAGAGCGACTTTACTCTTAGAATTATTTCCCCTTTTATCTGGTAGATACCATATAAAATATATAACCTTAAAAGACGCTGCAGTTAATTTATCTAAAGATAAAGATGATTACACTAACTGGCAATCTATATTTAGCACAACTGATAAAAACGCAGAAAAAACTGGCAAGTTACAAGCCCCAACGACTGATGCTCACAACACTGAAGCAACGTTTTCAATTGCAGATATTAAAATAACAAATGGTGTTATTAATTGGGAAGATCCTAAAGAACGCCTAAAAATCACAAACATTAACATCCAGGGTTATGATATTGATGACAGCGGTAATAAACCAATACGGATTAAAGGCTCTTTAGATAGTAATTTTCAAAATAAAGAAACTAAAATAACCGCAAAATTTGATCTAAAAACTACTCTCTTTGAAAACAACGACAGTGTAAATAAAATAACATTAGATCTTAAAGAATTTTATTTAAAACTAGGTGGAAAAACTTACCCACAAAAACCAGAAATTAATATAAGCGGCAAAACAAATGTAAATCTCACTGAAAAAACATTTGAATTTAAAAATATTAAAGCAGATTTAAATGACCTAGATATCACCGGTGATTTAAACGGTAACTACGATTATAAAACTCCAGGTGCACTTAATCTAAATGGCAAAATAGCAATAAAAAACGGTAATATACAGCAATTTTTTAATAGCCTTAACCTTGCTGAACAACAATATTTTTATAACAAAATTTCTGCAACTTTTACCTTCAGCACCAATAATAAAATAATAGCCGTGGATCCTATTAATTTAAAATTAGATAATGATAAAGTTAATGGCTTTATTAAAATAGATACCACACACACTCCCTACAAAATTAGCACAAATATTAAAGCTGATAATCTAAATATTGATAAATTGCTAGGGCAATCTGACCAACAAAAAAAAGCAACAGATGAACGATCTAAAACAACTTCATCCCCTACCTCCCAAAAAGACAATACTGAAATATTTGGCTCAGCCATAAGATCTGCTTTACAAAATATAAACATTAATCTTCTTGCTTCTATAAAAAAACTTACTTATAGCCAACTTGATATAACTAATTTTAATACCAATGTAACAATACGAAAGCAGAAAATAGACAGTAATACAAAATTTATTGTCTATAAAGGCCTAACAAATATCTATTCATCTATAGACTTATCAAAAAATACTCCTTCTTGGAATGGTAAATTTAATATTAATAATTTTGATATTGAAAATTTTTTAAGGCAAAAAATGGACTCAAAACGTTGGAGTGGCTCTACCGACATAGCCCTTTCATATCAAACTTTAGGAAATAAATCTGATGAACTGCTTAAAAATTTAAATGGCAATGTAAAATTAAACCTAAAAGATGGATATTTAAATGGCATTGATTTAAATGCAATTTTTACGCTTGTTAATAAAAAATTAGACTTAACCCCCGATAGGATTATAGATATTGCTAAATCTGCATTAAGTATTTTCATAAAAAAGCCAAAAGATACAACAGCTGCTGATGAAACAAAGTTATTTAGTTTAAATGCTACGGGTGTTATCTCTAACGGCACATTATCAAATAATGATTTAATCGCTGTAACACCCTTCTTAAAAGCAACAGGCCAAGGGCGAATTTATCTACCAGGGCCAACTATCAATTATCGAGTGACATTATCAGACAACAATAATAAAACTAACCTTGATGTCCCTATTATCTTAACTGGTAATTTATTTGAGCCTAACTATAATGTTGACACTGCAGCATTATTGAATAGTAATTTGTTTAAGTCTATACTGCGTAAAAATCTTAAATCAATCAACAATAAATTATTACTCGACAAAGTACCTATGATTAATAATGTGTTGGAGAACCTATGAGCAGGATAATATTTTGCCGAAAGCTGCAAGCTAAATTAGAAGGCCTATCTAAGGCTCCCTACCCCGGCGAATTAGGGCAAGAAATTTATCAACATATTTCAAAACAAGCATGGAATGATTGGATTAACCATCAGACAATGCTTATCAACGAGTATAGATTAAGCTTAATCGAACCCAAGGCTCGTCAATTTTTAGAAAAAGAAATGGTAAATTTTCTATTCCACAATAACTCAGAAAAACCCAGTGGCTTTACTCCCATTGAAGATTAATAGATTAATAATATGTCATATATCTATGGTGTTCACAGAACTAGGTTTGGCGATTTTATGATTGCTATCAATCTGTTAAACAACAAATTAATTTCAGGAGAATTTGCAACTAAAATCAATAATCATAATCTTAAAGAGTTCCTGAATGCTATTCTCAAAATCAGACCTGGAATTAATATCCAACAAAATCAGAAAAAAACAGCCCCTTTCGTCAATAAACTTTTTAACACCTTCCGTAACCCCATAGACATAGAACCTGAATTACTAGGAACCCCATTTCAAGTCAAAGTTTGGAAAGAGTTATTAAACATTCCTTACGGTACAACCGTATGTTATCAAGATATAGCAAATAAAATTGACAATCCGCAGGCTGTGCGCGCCGTGGCAAGTAGCATTGCCAATAATCGTATCGCTTATCTTATACCATGTCATCGTGTGATCAAGAAATCAGGCGAAACTCATAAGTATAGATGGGGTAGTGAAATTAAACAATCCATGATTGAATGGGAACAAAATAATCTTGACACTATATAAGAATTATTGTTTAATTCTACTCTAGCTCATGTTCATTATCACATGGCCTGATAGCTCAGTCGGTAGAGCAAAGGACTGAAAATCCTTGTGTCGGTGGTTCGATTCCACCTCAGGCCACCATGTAAATCAAAATGTTATCTCTTTTTAAAAATCTTGCCGAATCCATGTGTCGAATATGTGTCGAAGGTTGAAACAGATATTTTGTGATACATAAAAATACTGTGTCTATCTTGACAATAGCCAACATCAAATGTTAGCCTTCATTACCATAAATCCTATAGTTTCAAAATATATATGGCTAAACAATCAAACCTATCTGACAACAAAATTCATCCTTGGCGCTATTGCCCAGTTGGGAAAGATTATGTGCGTGAACATTCTATGCATATACCTCCAAGCAAAGAATATCCTAAAGGCCACATTGTAACCAGACATGCTCATTGTAGAAAAAATAGCTATAGCTCAAAAGATTCATTATCTTATGATGAAATCATGTATATCTCTAACTCTTATTTTTCTGATCTCAGCGGTCCACCAAGAGCTAATTCTTTAAAAGATTTTAAAAACGGTGATAAATATGATGTTTTAATCCGTGGCTGGGTGCGTTATTGGAATGACGTATTAAAATATAAAGAACCATTAGATCCAAATCTAGTAAAAACATTAATTGCTTCAGAATCTAGTTTTAGAGCCGAATTAGTATTCGGCAAAGCCCATGGATTAATGCAGCTCATGCTAGAAACCTTTGGTTATATCAGTCATGACCCTCAAAAAACAGATTTAAAAGACCATTTTATAACCCTCTCTTAAAAAAATTATTTAGACCCTTCAGCTAACATTTGTGCTGGAGTACGTTGGTTATTTAGAAAAAAATCTACTACTTCTGGATTATTGGGTAGAGACGCTACATGGATAGAAGCAGTGGCAGACTATAAAAGCTATTTGAAAAATATGGTTAACGGAAAAGAGCCTAATCCAAAAGGTATGGAGCCATTTAATAAATTTTATGCAGAAATCAACGAAAAAAAATCTTAAATATCAAGTTAAATATTTAATAATATTTTTATTTTGTTTAGTATATAACGCGTATGGGATTGATCCAACTATTAAAGCCAAATATCCATTTGTCCTAGTCAATGATGATCATAATATTTTAAACGAACAAGATCTAGCTGATGAATTTTATGGTACCACATCTGTACCCATTTCTGATCAACATCATTCTATTTATTGGAAATGTTACCGTACTAAAGATATAACTATAAATTATAGAATCTTGGAATATAGTAAAGAATGGCTTGAAGATGTTGCTGATTTAAATATTAATGCTATTGATGAAAATGGTATAGTCAATCAGTATGGCATGCGTCGAGGGATAGGAGTAACATATTGTAAAAGAGATTCCAAACATTGGAAAAAATTGATGAAAAACCAGGAACATGTTTGTATTCATGGTTTTTATATTGGTAGTGCTGAAAAATTATATAATGGCAAAAGACAACCCGTCATGGGCTGGGTTTTGAATAAACTAAAAACTAAGAGTGGCTGTCATAATTATTTTGATTCACATGATTGTTATGGCAAGGCCATAAAGTCATATGCTCATAAAATTCCCTGATTCTGTACCTCATCTTCAAAAAATTTTACAAAAAATGTTTTGCTTAATTTAGGATTTTTCTTATTCTCACGTGTAAACTCAGCAATAAACCCACATTTCTTATAAAATTCTGGGGCATTAAATGTATTTGTGCACAAATTAATATTATTAAACCCTTGGCCTTTAAATTTAGCTTCTAACTCATGAATTAATTTTCTTCCGTATCCCTGTCCACGATATTTCGAATGCACCCACATATCTTCAATATAAATTTCTGCAAATGCTGTAAAAGCTGGTTGGTACTTTAAGTATTAATCGTTCAGTTTCTAAAGAAATAGCCATGTTTATCTTGCTCAATTAAATATTTCATTAGGTGTAAGTAACCTAATGATTTTCTAGGGTCTGTTGATAATTGAGATAAGCAGTTGAAATAAAATAGCAAACTTGTAATATTATGTTGTCTAAATAAAATAATATAAAACGAGTTTGCTATGGTCCGACTAATGCTCAGCGACGAGCTTTGGTCGAAGTTAAGGACAATAATGCGCCAAAATGGAGTATATGACAAGTCTAATCTTCGACTAACGGTAGAAGCAATATTATACCGCATGCGAGTTGGTTGCCCCTGGAGAGATTTGCCGACATATTTTGGTAAATGGAATTCAATATACAAAAAATTTAATTATTGGTCTCAAAATAATAAACTAATGAATATATTTAATTGTTTGATCACAGAGCCAGATTTCGAAAATGAATTTATTGATGGTAGCTTCATCAAAGCACATCAGCACAGTACTGGTGCAGCTGGTGGGCATCATCAGGATATTGGTAAAAGTAAAGGTGGTAATACCACTAAAATACATATGATAGTCGATTCACAAGGCATGCCTATTAAATTTTGCTTATCTGCTGGTAATGTAAATGATTCAACTATGGCTACTTCTATCCTGAATGATTTAGCCTTAACTGATAACGTTATTGCTGACAAAGGTTATGACAGCGAGGCTATCAGAGATTATAAGTACTTATAAAAAATTAATGTGATATAATTTGCGTTTCTAGCTGTTAACAAGAAAGAATCACATTATGAAATTTGTATCAAAACTGACAACAGAAGAAATAACCACGTTAAATGAATTAGTGAAATTTGGGTCAAGTTACCGTTATAGACAGCGTGCCCACATGATACTGCTAAGTAACAAAGATTACATGCTTGACGAGCTATCTGATATTTTTCAAATACACCGCAATCAAGTATCTGAAACTATAGAACGCTGGGAATCATTTGGTCTTATTGGATTGCAAGATATAGCAGGCAGAGGTCGCAAACCAAAAATAGATGTTGAAGCAACTGGAAAAATTATTTCTTGGGTTGAAGCTAACACACCGCGTAGCGCGAAAGAAGTAGTAAATTATGTTAGTTCTGAATTAGGACTAGATGTTTGTGAAGATACTCTAAAAAATTTATTGAAGGAAGCTGGTTACAGCTGGAAAAGGCTTCGTAAGGCAGTAAAACACCTTCGTGATCAAGATGCATTTAGCAAAGCACAAGAAGAGATTGCCGAATTAGAAACCAAACACGTTAATGGTGATATAGATTTGCAATATTTTGATGCTAGGGGCTGTTATTTAGTTTGTTCATAACATTATATAAGAACTTATTATCAATATCACTAAAACTTGATCCCTTTTTACACTGCCTAACTAATCCATAGGTGTTGTCAGTAAGTATTATTAAGTGTTCTCTCTACTTGGTCCTGACTTAGTGCCAGCTTGGTGCCAATATTGGCACTAAGTTTATGGTTGTATCCGAGATGCTCACGTGAATAACTCATTGAAAAACAAGACTTTTATCCATATTTTGCCATAAGTTGGCCGGAGTTGGCCGGAGTTGGCCGGAGTGCTATGTTAATAAATACCATAGTTTTGAAGTAGTTTCCCCTGTAGAATCAATCAAACCAAGATCTTTAAGTTTGGTAAGTTCTCTCCTAAGCGTTCTTTCAGGGATTGCAGGCTTAATTAAAATTATAATATCTTTTGATGATAATTCACCTTTTTGTCCTAGCAGGGTTATTATATTTTGTTGTTGTTTTGATAAATTATCATATGTAATACTAGGCTTAGCAATAATTTGCGTATTGCCAATAGGTTCTTTGGATATTAGAGTTAATAGTGTTCCAATAGGATCTTGAGAATATATAGGTTCTGGATGGCCGGCCTCCTTACATTCATCCATAATCATGTTAATACCACGACCCCATGACTCAAAAATTTTATGATAATAGAGAACATTAGCAATCTTACGGTTTCTAGGCATAGAGCGGTTGAGATCTTTTATGGTTGCAACAGAAACTCCTGGCGGAAATAATCCGTAGTTCCATACTTCGATCCTGTTATCGTATATGGCTATGCTTATACTGCCACTATAATTGCTATAGTCTCTGTGACATAACGCATTGGCTACTGCTTCTCTTAAAGCTTTTATAGGGAATAATGGTCGATCAACTCTCTCAATTTGCCCTTCCGGAAAGGTACTTTCAATGGGTAAATAATTATTAAGGAAGGTCATTCCAGCACTTAATAATTTAAAAACATTACCTGAGACTTGCTTATTATCAATGAAAATAGATCTATCAATTCCTCTAAAGCGCGCTAGTTTCAATATACACTGCGGATATTGCTCTTGCGGATTTTTGCCAAATAATACAATAGCTGCATTGGTAATTTTATTATTTACAATAAGATCTAATCGTTTTAATGCTAATAATGGATCTGTTGTTGCGTAACCTTCAGGAATTCTACCATTCAAGGTACCTTCGTGTATTGTAGATATAATTCTATCAGTGTCTAAATCTTCAATTGTTACATTATCTGGCGTTAAATTTTCCCAAGAAAAATTCTCATCAGCATTGCTTAAGGTTAGATGTTTTAGATGTTCCATAGGCATTGGAATAGTAGTGGATTGATTGCGTAAAAAGGCCTTATGATTGTACATATAAGGTCGTTTTGTACTATCAGTTGTAACATGAATAGCTATTATATATTTATCAGTACCTGGCAATTTTTCGTAGAAGATTTCTAGCTTAACAACTGGTGATATCTTTGATAATTCAATGCCAATTTCTCTTTTAGTTTTATCGGTAACTTCTTGGCCAACGATTTTTCCATCATCAGTTACGCCAATCAATAGGGTACCACCATCACAATTTAAAAATGCGCAAATAGTTTCACAAACAGATTTTAGTAGACCTGTTGATTTTTTGAATTCAACAGTTAATGATTCACCACTAGAAATAATTTTTTTTATATTGTCTATATTCATAGATTAGAAAGATCAATTCTTATATTTAGTAATTTGAAACAATCATATTTTATCATGTTATCAACTAATAATCTTCTTGATTCCACTTTTGAAAATCTAATATTATTTAGTACTAGGATAGCCTGAAATATAACATAGTTAGCATTCTATGACTCTTAAACAAATTTTATGATCTGACTTAGTTCTCTCTTGCATTTGGTAATGAGTCGTGAGGTATTTCTTATCTCAGCACAACGCATGCCATGCTTATAAGAGTTCTTGCTACTTATAGCTTTACCTACAGCTGTTTTTGGACCTGTAGAGTATAACCAAGGTTTTTTCTCTCGTATTATTTGTGATTGCTTTAATCGCTGCTCAACAGTCCATCTTCTCATATGCTTTGCTCTATTCAGTTCGTTTGCAAATTTTTCTACATTTAAAATTAAGAAGTAGATGTATTATTAACTTGCTGGTTAATAGCATTATTTTGATGCTTAATAAATACTGCTCTTCTAGGATTTTTCAGTTCAGCTAAAACAGCTAATGTTTTTCTAGATTGATTCTGTGCTCTTAATGCTATATCTGAAAAAACTTGGATCTGATTAATCATCTGTACATCAGAAGCTCTCAACAAAGTATAGTGAAATAAAGCATTAAGCGTTTGTGCTTGAGTTATTAACATTAGCTCAATTTCACTAATATCACCATTAACTACTTTGCTTGCATTTTGTGCTAGAGCTTTTGCTACACTTGTTGTATCTAGTCTGCAATTGTTGATACTATTTATTGTGATCGCAGAAGTTATTACCGGATCCGTATAAATTTCCGATCTTTCTATGGCCTGTAGTTTTAATTTAGTGGCTGATTCTAATTGCTTTGACTTCTCTTTGATATTAGCCATTCTATTTATTCCCATAATTAGTTGTAAGAGTTGTAATTTATGTAATAACTCCATAAATATATTATAAATTAATATATTACATTCATCCACTCCATTACATCATGGCTATAAAACCGTACAATATTTAAACAAAGATGTAAGGAGTCAGTTGCAAGAACATTGCGTTTAATCAACGTCTTAACTAATTCCTTACACTCCTTACATAACATACATAATTAATAATATATTAGCTCTCGCCAACAACCTTACTAGAAAAATGGTATACTCGAATAGTTTTTTGTACTACTGATACCCATTTATTCGTATATGGCGTTTTATTTAAATTATCAGCTAATAGCCATCCCGATTTTTCTATAATTTTTATTACCTCCTTTGGACCAAAGCCTTTACAAATTTCATCAGTAAATGTTTTTGGATAAACAAAAAAATCCCCATTATTATGTATAAATCCAGCACAACGATGTGGAATTATATTGTTTTTAGATGGATCATTATCGACTGTACGAAAGCGAGCAGCATTTTCTTGAAAGAAATGTCTAACTTGTCTTAATATAGCCTCATGTTCATGACAGAAGCATTTAGCTGCCAGCTTACTGCATTAATGTTATTACATAAATACAGCAACTTGAATGTACAAATAAGAATTAAAAATTGGAAAGATCAGGTATCTACCATACATGATTTGCAAAATCTAGTATGGGGATTATAGGAATATAATTACGTCTAGAATTAGTACTTTCTGATAGCACACCCTCGGTGCCAAAGCCCTCGCTTGAATCTATATTTTTAATTGCTTCAGAATTTACTCTAGAGTAAACTACTCTAATTTACTTTTAGAGGAGATAATTATGGGTGATAACCTGCCTAACAACATTAACAAAATTTTACTTGTAGCTTTAGTTCTATGTTTGCAAGTCACTCATGGTCAAAATGATTCAGTAAATGGCTCACTTAATGCAGATGACGATCGATATCTGTCATATCATCCTCCCTTGGCTGGCGGATCTAGTAATCTGAGTACTTCAGCTACAGTTGGTATAGTATTCGGAGCATTAATTGGAGGTATTCTATGTTTACTGCTGACTTATGCATGCATTGCTTTTACAGTTACTGGATGCTCTAAGCTATGTTCCCGTGGTGGTGGTTCAGCTAATTCTCACGCAATTAGGGTCCGTGGGCGTGATGGGCGTCTAGGTTATGCAGAGCATGGAGGTGGTGATATGATCATCGTTCATGATGATCAACTGTGTGCGCAACAACCAGGTGTACATCCAGCTCCAGGTATTCCTGGTTATGTAGATTATTCTACAACTGCTGCTAGCCCCATGCCGTGTTAACTAAAGCTATTGTACTTTAGCCAGGCTATCACATCTATATCAAAAACTTCAATCTAGAACCAACCCATTCTAATTCATGATGGACCTCTTCATAAAAACTTTGAAAGGTCCTAATACCAAAAAATCGTTCACAACGATCTAAATTTATATCCCACATATAATGAGGATACTCTTCTTGCGATATAAAATATAATAAAACATAGCTATGGTTATCCATAGGAACTAAATTATAATGATCTTTATTTACTGAGCTTTGTTGTAAAATAATTTGTTTTTCTTTATTTTCTTTATTTTCTTTTCTTTTGTTCCATATAGTAGCGATCCAATTAGCTAATTTTTTCATTAACTCTTCATACGACATACAACAGTCCTTATTGTGAAACTTTAACTACTTCTAATATCATCATGTTAATTTATAATTATTTAATTTCAATATCTATTACTACTCTTTAATTAATTCTTTTACACTCCAAAATATGGCTATAATTTGTCTCTTGAATACACTCTTTAAATATTTTAAGTAGTTACGCATTGAATAATAAATACCATAATGCTTTTTTGTTCTTTGCTGCAACTCCAACCTTCTGAAAGTCCTGGTAATTATCCTTAGAATCTGGTTATGGATGATAAGTTTTAGCTAACTTATTAATTTACTGAGAATTAATTAGTTATTCAACCTTATTGTTTTTTATAGCTATTTATGTTAACATAACTTTAATTATACTTTCTTGTTTATTATTAAAATGAAAGCATACTTAGCAATTATTGTCTTTTTCATACAAGTTAACCTAGTATTTGCTAGTTTGACGTCAACTAGCAACTTTGAGTCTCCTAGTCTAAGGCAGATTAACAAACTGCCATCGCATCAACTTGACTCTATATTATATGGCGCGACAACAGCTGATCTAAACTTATTTAATGATCTTATCTCTCATGAACACTATGGCTTTATTGGCTATCATGCTGCACCACAGGCCGTTCGTGTTTACCAAGACATTATCAAAATCTATATTACAGAAATACTGGGGATACCCATTAGAGATGATTTTCAATTTTTGCGGATCCCAGGCGATAGCAGATTAAATTATAATAACGCTAAAGAGTTTCTTGAAGAATATAATATTTATAAATCAAAAGTAATGGCAACTGCAAAAAAAATCATTTTGCAATCACAATCCTTAAGCAACGATGGCATTACAAATACATCTGCATCAAATAACACTCAGCAAAGCAATAATCTCTTAACTTTTGAGAAAGCTCTAGAAATAATTAATAATTATAGCCCACAAAAAACAACAGTTAATCTTAACAAATCTCCTGCATCTATTTCTTCTTTGCAACAAGAAATAAAAAGCATTAATGATATGACCTATGAGATCCAAACAAAGTTGTTATCTTTAAATATTGCGCTGTATCAAACAGAATTTGGTCATTATCCGCTAACAGTCAATGCTTACATATATAACACTGCCTATTCATCAATACAATATAAATTGTCTGGTGAATTAGTTCCTTTCTTTAATAAACTTGGGATAGAAAGCTCTTATATCGATCAGCTCTTTGACCTTGCTCAGAAATATGTCCCTCGTAATAGAGGAATAATTATTAGAATATCTGATAACCAAAATAACTATAAGTTTATTGATACGCATGGATACATCAGTCACCCATTTGGTATGCCGTTAGGTTACAATTTACCTTCATTTTATTATATGGACAATGCTATTTTTTCATTCCCTGAATTAAAAATTATTATGTCCAATAAACATAGCGTTAACCCATTGTCTGATCTATCCATCACTAGATATGGTTCAATATCAACGCAACAATCCAATGACTATAAACAAGCCTTGACTGCTTTTATAAAGAAAATACCTTATGATAAAAATAAGGCTGCAGAGTATAGACAAGAATTACTGCAATTATGGTCTTGCTCTGAGTAACAATTAGTCTGGTGTATTCAATCTACTTAATGTACTAACGTTACTGTCTTTAGATTCCACACCATCATTCATTACTAAGACTTTCCTCCCTACATAAATTGATTCTTGAGATTTTTGTAATAACTTATTAATAGCAATACCAGTTGCTACTAATAGTATTAAATATGGTGTTTCAGATCCTGATTCCTCACAAGAAATACTATAAGTTGAATCATGTTTGTACTTAAATAAACTCAAAAAAGCAATACCCCAAGCAATAGTTAACCCATTGATAAAACCACGCATAAAATTATTCACAAACGACCTCTTATAGTTTAATTTATCTTAGTGTGTACAAAATTATAATTCTTAGATATGAGTTATCTAAACAATATGAAATCAAGACTGTGCAACTTTATTAAAATACAAATAGTAATTGCTATTCTTACATTTAGTCCTACATTTCTTATAACGTGCATTGTAAATAAGATTACTAAAAACAACAACAAATTCCTTAAGAATATTTTTATTAGATTATATATAAAGCTTTACAAAATAGACCTAAATTTATATCAGAAAAAAGATATAAATTTATATAACAATTTTCATTCTTTTTTTATAAGAGATCTAGATCTGTCTTTAAGAGTTCTACAATCACAAAAAGATTTAGTTATCCCAGCAGATGGGCTGATCAAAGCAATTGGTCCAATAAACTCTCATGCTCTCTATCAAGCAAAAAACAAATTTTATAATCTAAAAGATTTATTCGGCTGTAGCTTTGACTTTCAAAAATTTTCCTCTGGAAGTTATTTTACAATATATTTATCACCTAAAGACTATCATAAGATACATATGCCTTGTGATGGTATTTTAGAAAAAATGATTTATGTACCAGGTACATTATTTCCCGTTAATCAAATAAGTTGCACAAATATAAGCCAAATTTATACACGCAACGAAAGAGTTATCGTTATTTTTAAAATATATAATGGCTATATGGCCATAATTTTAGTTGGCGCAATGATAGTAGGAAGTATCTATACGCGCTGGCATGGACAAGTTACACCTATTAGACGAACGCTTAATTTTGGGAAAAAAAATAAAATTGAAATCTTTAACTATTCTAATAATATAAAGTTAAAAAAGCTGGATGAATTAGGTTATTTTCAAATGGGCTCAACGGTAATAGCTATATTTTCTCAAAACCATTGTTTTAACGAAAATCTGCTCGAAAAAGCTGTGCTTTTTGGCCAAGAGATCTGTTAATTTATAAATAAGTTACACCTAATGTTAAGAAAAATCTTGCGTTACTATTCTGTTCATTTTGTACTTTACGTGTAAGTGGTTTTGCTACATACGTTTGGAAATTAAAGTAACGTGTAATATTTCCACGCAAACCAAAACCTGCTGATTCTGCAGAGTCACGCGCTGCTTGACGACTAATCTCAGAATTTATATTCCAAATGATACCAGCATCATAAAAACCATAAAGATCCAAAGAAACTGTTTTCAAATTAGATAATGCATTGCTAATGAATTCTGTGGGTAAGGCGTAATTAAGTTCAGCTTTTGCAACTAATCCATGATCGCCTGATAGTTCATAAGGATCATAAGCTAAACCAATTACACGTCCACCATAACCGTATTCTTCAATAGCGACTAATTCGTGAAATGCATATTGCCCTCCTACTTGTAGATTTGCACCAAATCTATCAAATAACGGCTGCTGACGTAAAAACATACCTGTTAACTTCTTAAAATTCTTTTTAACGTTAGGTCGCGTTGTATACAACGGGTTTAATTCTGCACCTAGATTATTTAGCCCCTGAGTAAATTCAAAATTTATTGATGATAAACCAACAATATTAAAAAAATATGAGTCTATCCAATCAACAGTAGCCGCAAGTCGCAACGCTCTTATTTTTTCTTTAAATAATATCTGATTTAAAAATTTAGTTTCAGTATCATATCCGTCTAATTTTAGATCAGCAATAAAGTTTAATGCTCTTGATCGAATAAATGGATATTCTAATTGAATTGCAAAGGCTTTACTGGCACCTGGTGTTTTAATGCTATTTTTTAGAGGATACGGCAGCGCTCTAAAGTCTGCTGCTGTATTAGTTTTAGAGCCTTGTAATGTTAACGCTAATCCATCAGAATTAAGAGGTTGTCTATGGCTTAGATTGTAAACTCTTAATTCATAACGATCGTCCCTTACTGCATTAAACAAAGTATGATTACCATACAACGCATTAAATTGATGAACAACACCGGAAAATTCCAATGGCCCTAAGATTCGAGTACCACGATTGTCTGCTACACCTTCAAAACCAAACAGTTTATGATCGTCTTCAATAAACTCAAGATTTGCAGCGCCAGGTGCATTCGGTGCTGGGGCAAAAATAACTCGTATGTTGCCTCCTTGTAAATCTTGAGCGAGCAAGGCATATCTTTCTAAAGTTGTTTTAGTTAATGGACGCTCTTTTGCCATGCGACTGCCATAACTCTGTAATAATAACTTTGTAGAATATGGCAAATTCTCACTTGTTATTCTAACTTCGTTTATATATCCCTCAACAATTCCAATTGTTATTACACCTGTATCCTTGTCAATATCCTGTGCCGGTAAATACGCTTGTGATAAAATATAGCCAGCATCGCGATATTTAATAGTTGTAGCTTGTATTAACTGTAGAATCTTTGCGAGAGTTACTTTTTTTCCATAATAAGGCTTATATATTTCCTCAAGCCCCGCACTAGGGATCACAGTATTCCCTACAAAATTTATCTTGCGCAGCTTTAGAGTATACCCTTTAGCTTCTCCTACATCTAAAGACTGTGTTAATAATGGCACAGTCAAAGCTTTACCACTGGATAAAATTGAACGAGTTCTATCAGTAAATACTTTACCAGTTCTTTCTGGATCAATCTTACCTATATCAACATCTGGAACGGGCAATACCGCAGAGTTTATACCAGAAGTAAACAGTGTGCACAATAATAAATATTTTTTAATATTCACGATTAATCCATTAATCTTACACAAATAATTAAACTATTACTAAAATTATAATCTATAGTTCTATATTTACAACTTTAATCAGAGGCTATTTTATTGCTTGATATGAAGCAAGAGCTACTTCTCGTGATTGCTGTAAATCAATTATTGGATACGGATACGTAGATCCTAATACGATACCCGCTTCCTGGAGAATAGCTTCTGGTGTTTTCCAAGGTTCGAATAAGTATTTCCTTGGTAGTTTTCTTAACTCTGGAAGATATTTTCTGGTATAAAACCCATCTGCATCAAATTTTTCACCCTGTGTAGTTGGATTAAATATACGAAAATATGGTGCTGCATCAGCTCCCGCCCCCGCTACCCACTGCCAACTAGCACTGTTACTCGCTAAATCCCCATCAATTAAGCAATCCCAAAACCAATCTCGACCATGATGCCAATGAATTAATAAGTTCTTAACTAAAAAAGAAGCAACAACCATTCTAACACGATTATGCATATAGCCTGTCTGCCACAACTCTCGCATACCAGCATCAACGAAAGGATAACCTGTTTGTCCCATTTGCCAGGCTTTTAATAATTTTTTATTATTTTTAGTATTTATATTTACCCATGGGAACTTATCAAATTTAGCCTGAAAATTTTTATGTGATAATGTTGGAAAATAATATAACAGATAATACGAGAACTCACGCCAACCTATTTCACTTAGAAAACATTGCACATCTTCACTTAAATATTCTGTTTTTGCATAAACAGCATCTCTTATCTTATTCGGGGAAATTTCACCAAAATGTAAATGTGGAGATAACTGAGAAACACTATTAAGACTTGGATAGTTACGATTATTTTTGTAATTACTTATAGCATTTTTTAAAAATTTATTTAATTTTTTTTCAGCAGCCTTTTCCCCAATATCCCATTGCCCATCAAATTTTTTATGCCAATTATTTTTATTAAGTAGATTTAGATCTTCTAATTTCCTAGAATGATTATCTTTAATTAATTCAAGGTTTTTTGGTTTACCAAAAGAAGCTCGTGGCTCAGGAGCATTCATACAACCTTTATGATAGTACGGTGTGTACACTTTATAGGGCGTTTTATCATTTTTAAGAACTGTAAATGGTTCCCACAATAAATTAGCTGCAAAGCTTCTAATCGTTTTTTTATCGTCCGTAAGTACTCGTTTAATCTCATTATCTTGAATAATGCGCCAAGGCTCATAGCATCTATTCCAATAGATATCTGTAACATTATTTTCACGTAGCAATTTAATAATAATATCTTTAGGATCACCTATATAGAAATTTAATTTATTATCTAAGTTGCTATTTAATTCTTCTAAAGAATAATGCAGCCACCATTTACTTGCTTCACCTATTTTACTATCTGGATTTTTAATTGATTCGCTCCATATATAAATAGGCAAAACATTACCCATTTGAGCAGCTTCAAGTAGACCAGGATTATCTGCAATACGTAAATCTTGACGAAACCAAAATATTACAGTTTTTTTTGAAGTGTTCATTTTAAGTTATAACACTTGGCTTTTCGATATATATTAATTCGAATCCTTCTTTGTCTAGTATACTCTCTGATATACCTAAAACAGCGGGCGATCCTTGTAATGCTACACCAAGTGGCAGCATACAATCAGAAGCTGTTGAAGTAGGCACAGGTGATGGCAAACTTGGTGTTACTATTTTCTCAACGGTTGGCACTGTAGAGCCAGAGAATAAAGGAAATAGATGTTTTATAGGCACCATAGGGGCTGAAGGAGTTACTGGCGTTGTTGGAGGAGCTGGTGGCAAAACGGGAATTATATAGGTCGGTAAAATTGATGTTGGTGACGCCATGGGTGTTGGAGTGCGAGGTATTGTAAGCAAAAGTGCATCTCTTGGCTCATGATCAACATGAGCATGAAATAGACCCAAAACGGTATCAGAACTAAGTTCCTCCCTAAACTCAGATGTGAGTTGTTTATTTATCTCCAATAATCGTTCATAGGATAATTGCAACAACAAAGTACAGTAAGATGATTCAATAAGACTTTTATCTTGTAATAAAGTTAAGATCTGCGTTAAAGGACGAACAATATCCGAATTAGCACACAGTAAATCAAGATTAGTTTGATTCAATAATCCAAAGTTATCTAAATACTTCAATACTATATTTAGCTCATGAGAGTCAAACATGGCAGCTTCAATTTTTTCTAGGTTTTCTGGAGTTGCAAGTTCATCTAAATAAATTTTACTTTGTTCTGTAGGACTTTGTTCAAAGAATATTTTTATTTTTTTATTTAATTTTTCAGGATTTCTTGCCAACATTGTCCATAAATCGCTTAACATTTACCCTCCAACACTCATTATTACAACTCAAACAATAACCAATATTTCTGCTCCCAACTCAACTTGTTCCCCTTGCTTAAATATTATAGCTTGCACTTCTCCTGCTTGTTTTGCGTATACTGTATGCTCCATTTTCATGGCTTCCAAAATAACTAAAGGGTCTCCGGGCTGAACTTTCGCACCAACAGAAACATTAATGTTTAATATTGTACCCGGCATAGGAGCAACAATTACATTAGTAGCAGTTTCACCACTACCTTCTCCATTTGAGTATACATGATCATTTATATAAGAAAATACCCTTTGATTACAATTATTAATGTCAAATACATAAATACTATGATTAATCTTAACAACTCGACTTTTAATTAACCGTTGTATACCATTACAACTATAGCTTATATCGTAATATTTATGCTTATTGTGTATTTTAAGCGCCGTACAAATATAATTATTAGTAGAGTCATCATCTTTAACAAGCGCATTAAAAGCCTGCTTAACCCCTGTTGTTTCTAAAACAACTGTATCATTTTTATTGAAAATATATTCTCTAGATTTAACACTGTTAACTCTAAAGTTTTGAACATTATTCCATGGGTCATTAGTAAAATTGGTAAAATTAGGATAAGCAAAATTTTTTGTTGATTTAAAATTTTCACAAAAATTTCTGTAAATAGCCGCACTTAAAAGATATATAGGATACTCAATCAGACTATCCTGTATCAAATCAGCATAATATTTCTTAATAAAATCCGTTGATACCATACCCTGTCTAAAAGACTGATGATTAACGCAAGCAAACAAAAATTTTAAATTTGTATTAATTCCAGTTATGAAAACATTTCGCAAAGTATAGATCAAATTATCTATCGCCTTTTCTCGAGTTTCTCCCCAGACAATGACTTTTGCCAGCATAGGATCATAATGAATACTGATCTCATCATTAATTTGAATACCACTATCTATTCTCGAAATACCATTTATTACATCATTACTTTCAGGATAATTTAAATAAGAAATCTTGCCAGTTGAGGGTAAGAAATTATTATCAACATCCTCTGCGTATAAACGAGCTTCGATTGCATGCCCATTAAACTTTAACTCATTTTGATTAAAAGGTAATTTTAAACCATTTGCAACTGCTATTTGAAGTTCGACTAGATCAAGCCCTGTTATCAACTCTGTTACTGGATGTTCTACTTGTAAACGAGTGTTCATCTCCATAAAATAGAACTTACCAGTATCAGTATCTAACAAAAACTCTATAGTACCTGCACCAATGTAATCGACAGCCTGACCAGCTGTTAATGCCTGTTCCCCTAATTCCTGACGTAGTTGAACAGATAACGATGGCGCGGGGGCTTCTTCAATAACTTTTTGGTATCTTCTTTGCAAAGAGCAATCACGTTCAAATAAATAAACGCCATGGCCAAATTTATCAAATAAAATTTGTACTTCAATATGCCTTGGATCAATTAAGTATTTTTCCAAAATAATATGATCATTAGCAAAGCTTTTAAACGCTTCTCGTTTAGCTGCAGCCACTTCTGTTAATAATGTTTTACCCTCATGCACTATACGCATGCCTTTGCCACCACCACCTGCAGAAGCTTTAATTAATACAGGATATCCGATTTTTTCAGCAGCAGCATAGAGAACTTCATCTGACTGATCATCGCCATTATAACCCGGTAAAATATTAACCTGAGCCTTTGTCATGACCTGTTTTGCTGTAGATTTTAAGCCCATAGCTAAAATAGCTTCGGGCGTCGGCCCAATAAAGATAAAGCCCTCTGTTATAACTGCTTGAGCAAAATCCGCATTCTCAGATAAAAACCCATAACCTGGATGAATAGCAAGATCCTCGTGTGGATTTTTTTGTTTTATTAACTTAGCAATGGTTAATATTTTATCAATATTAAGATAAGTATCACTAGCTGCTGTACCCTTAAGAGAATATGCGGCATCAGCATTCTTAACAAATAAGCTATTTTTATCTATGTCTGAATAAACAGCAACTGCTTTAATGCCCAACTTTTTGCATGTTTTAATAATTCGTACTGCTATTTCGCCACGATTAGCAATTAAAACTGTTTTTATCATATTTATTTTTCTCGGCAAACCCAATTGGGTTTTCTCTTTTCTAAAAAAGCTAATAGACCTTCTTGTCCCTCTGGACTAACGCGAAGTTTGGCAATAGTATCTACAGAGAAATCTATATCTGTCTGACTAGGAAAGCTGAAACTGGTAAAATTATCAAGAAGTTTTTTAACGCTTTGCATTGCTAACGGGCTGTTTTGTAATAAATTAGTAATTGTTGTATTTAATAAATCTTCTAGATCATTTTTGGCTATCATACTTACGATACCTAATCTATAAGCTTCTTCAGCTGTAAACTTCTCAGCTGTTAGCATGTATCTTTTAGCTTGTTTTAATCCCATCGTTTTTAGAACATAAGGGCTGATTACCGCTGGAATTAAGCCTAATTTTACTTCCGACAAACAAAACTCTACTTTATCTAGTGCTAAAACAATATCTGTACAGCATACCAAACCAACACCACCACCAAAAGCTGCACCTTGTACAACTGATAACGTTGGACAAAAAAAGTTATCTAATTTATTTAAAACTTCTGCTAGTATTTTTGCATCATTATAATTTTCTTCATAATCATAATTCACCATTGCCTGCATATGATGAATATCAGCACCGGCACAAAATAATTTACCATTAGCCCTTAAAATTAATAATTTTACATTATTTTGTGCACTCAGATAGTTTAAGGCTTCATTAAGACTTGTAATCATTTTACTATCTAATGCATTATGCTTTGCCACTCGATTTAATATAAGAGTTGCAACTCCAAAATTGTTTATTTGTAATAATAAATTAGATTCGTAATACGATTTATCAACGAGTATTTTACATTCTAAAGACACCAAAAGTTGTCTCCTCAATTTTTGCATTATAACAACAAGACAAACTTAACCCTAGAATCTCTCGAGTATCCAAGGGATCAATAATACCATCATCCCATAGTCTTGCAGAAGAATAATAAGGATGCCCTTCTAACTCATACTGTTGGCGAATAGTATTTTGGAAATCTATTCGCTCACTCTCAGGCCAATTTTTACCTTTTGAGTGCAACTGTTCATCTTTAATCTGGGTAAGGACATTTGCAGCTTGTTCTCCACCCATTACTGAAATACGTGCATTAGGCCACATAAATAAAAATCTTGGGTTATAGGCTCTACCACACATACCGTAATTACCTGCACCAAAACTACCACCAATAATGAGTGTAATCTTAGGCACATTGGCACATGCTACAGCCGTCACCATTTTTGCCCCGTGCTTTGCTATGCCTTCTTGTTCGTATTTCTTGCCAACCATGAAACCATTAATGTTTTGTAAAAATATTAATGGCGTTTTTTGTTGACAACAAAGCTGTATAAATTGTGTAGCTTTCAAGGCTGATTCAGAAAATAAGATACCATTATTAGCAATGATACCAACCGGCATACCATAAATATTAGCAAAACCACATACAATTGTCGTTCCATATAATGCTTTAAATTCATTAAACTGTGAACCATCGACAATTCTTGCAATAATTTCGCGAACATCATATTGTTTTTTGCTGTCTTTTGGAACTATACCGTAGATATCAGCAATATTATAACTTGGATCTAAGTTTTCTTTTATATTAACGGCATTAAGATTGACTTGTTTTGAACTAATACCTAAATTATTTACTATTTCTCGTGCAAGCTCAAGCGCATGGCTATCATTGTTCGCATAGTAATCAGATACACCTGATTTTGTACAATGCACATCCGCCCCACCTAACTCCTCGCTGGTGATTATTTCACCAGTTGCTGCTTTAACTAGAGGTGGACCAGCTAAAAATATTGTTGCATTTTGACGAACCATAATACTATAGTCTGCCATTGCTGGGACATAAGCACCACCAGCAGTGCAAGATCCCATGACCACAGCAATCTGTGGTATTCCAGCAGCAGACATTCTCGCTTGATTATAAAATATTCTACCAAAATGTTCTTTATCAGGAAAAACTTCTGCCTGGTGTGGTAGATTAGCTCCTCCAGAGTCTACCAAATAGATGCATACTAAATTATTTTGCCACGCAATTTCTTGTGCACGTAGGTGTTTTTTTACTGTAATAGGATAATAAGTACCACCCTTAACTGTTGCATCATTACAAATAATCATGCATTCACGACCATGTACCCGACCTATCCCAGTAATCACGCCTCCAGCCGGCACATCATCTGTATACAACTTATAGCCAGCAAATTGTGATAATTCTAGAAAAGCACTACCAGGATCTAGTAGTTGTTCGATACGTTGTCTAGGCAATAATTTTTGACGACCACGATGTTTATCTTGTAGTAATTTACCACCACCTTGAGAGATAATTTTTACTTTATCTTTTAAATCTTTTACAAGATTTGTATAATACTCAAAGTTTGTTTGAAACTCCGCCTGACAGGTTTGCTCTAAATCAATTTTACTTTTTAACATGCTTGAATCCCTAGCGCAATAGCCTCACCCCCACCAATACATAAGGACGCTATACCGTACTCTTTTTTATTAGCGTGTAACGCATGAACTAAAGTTGTTACAATCCTAGCACCAGTAGCACCTATTGGATGACCAAGAGCGCAAGCACCACCATTAATATTTACTTTTTCATGAGATATATCCAAATCTTGCATTGCAGCCATCGTAACAACTGCAAACGCTTCATTTATTTCGAACAAGTCTATATTTGAAACAGTTAAATTAGTCTTATCTAATAAGTTTTTTATAGCAGTAACTGGTGCAGTTGTAAACCAGGCAGGTTCTTGAGCTATTTCAGAATAACTTATAATCTTCGCAAGAGGCTTTAGATTTAATTCTTTAGCTTTGGACAAACGCATTAACAATACCGAAGAAGCACCATCAGAAATAGAGCTAGAATTTGCAGCAGTTACCGTGCCAAATGCTATATTTTCTGGTTTTACAAACGCAGGTGATAACTTTGGTATTTTGTCAGTATCAATTTTGCCAGGAGTTTCATCCTCTAAAAAAGTAACTTGCTGTTTTTTAACAACTGTATTCACTTGAGCAATCTCATTATTAAATACATTATTTTTTACAGCATTCTGAGTTCTTTTAGCAGATATCAAGGCAAATTCATCTTGGGCCTGTCTTGTAAATTTATATTTCTGAGCTGTCAGCTCTGCAAAATGTCCCATCAAGCAGCCCTTATCATAAGCATCTTCCAAACCATCATAGAACATATGATCTATCAACACTCCATGTCCAAGCCGCAAACCCGCTCTGGCTTTTGGAATTAAATACGGTGCTTGCGTCATATTCTCCATACCACCTGCAATAATAATTCTGTTAGAGTCAGCTAATAAATTATTATAGGCCAAGACTATTGCTTTTAAACTGGAACCACACATTTTATTAATTGTGGTACAAGGTGTTGTTAATGGCACTCCACCCATAATAGCTGCCTGGCGCGCTGGAGCCTGTCCTAGCCCTGCGGACAAAACACAACCCATTAATATCTCAGTAATTAAATTTTTATCAATTTGTGATCGCTTTAACACTTCAGCTATTACATTAGCTCCTAATTGAGTTGCAGAAATATTAGAATATATTCCCTGAAATGCACCTATTGGTGTCCTTAACGCTGAAACAATAACAACAGGATTTGTTGATTCGGTAAAATTATTATCCATTTTTTAATAGTTCTCTTCCTATTAGCATTCTTCTAATTTCTGATGTGCCAGCTCCTATTTCATATAACTTAGCATCACGCAATAATCTTCCAGTTGGGTATTCATTAATGTAACCATTTCCACCTAGACATTGGATTGCTTCTAAAGCCATCTTTGTCGCATTTTCTGCGCAATATAAAATTACACTAGCAGCATCTACACGATTAACTTTGTTATTATCACAAGCACGTGCTACCGTGTATAAATAACTTCTACTAGCATTTAAAACAGTATACATGTCTGCTATTTTACCTTGTATAAATTGGAAATCTCCAATAGCTTTTCCAAATTGCTTGCGCTCGCGAACGTACGGCAATACAACATCTATACATGCCTGCATAATTCCAACAGGACCAGCTGCGAGTATGACTCGTTCATAATCCAACCCACTCATTAAAACTTTGGCACCTTCGTTTACTTTACCTAGAACATTATCTCGTGGCACCATACAATTATTAAACACCAGCTCACATGTATTTGAACCACGCATACCCAATTTATCAAGCTTTTGAGCCGTACTAAAACCTTGAAATTGTTTTTCTATAATAAATGCTGTTATATTTTCGCTAGCTTTTACACTATTATTTGTTCTTGCATAAACAACAAGTGTATTCGCCTCTGGACCATTAGTAATCCACATTTTATTGCCATTTAATACGTAGCCATCATCTTTAGCTTCTGCTTTTAATTGCATGCTTAACACATCCGAACCTGAGTTTGGTTCACTCATAGCTAATGCGCCAACATGTTCACCTGAAATAAGCTTTGGCAAGTATTTTTGCTTTTGCTCTTTTGTGCCATTAAGGTTTATTTGGTTAACACATAAATTACTGTGCGCGCCATAGCTCAATCCGACGGATGCAGATGCACGAGAAATTTCTTCCATCGCACAGGCATGATCAAGATATCCCATTCCTGCACCAAAGAACTCTGTTGGTACTGTAATCCCTAACACCCCTAAACTGCCTAGTTTTTGCCAAAGCTCATGGGGAAATAGATTATTCTTATCAATCTCTTCTGCAAAAGGTGCTATGACACGAGCAGAGAACTCATGAACAGTTTTTTTTAAAAGTTCTGTTGTCTCCGGAAGGTTAAAATCCATATTAGCGCTGTAGATCATATATCCTCACACTCCTAAACTTTGTATAATTACTTATAGTGTTACTTTTCCAAAGCTGCAATTTTATTAGTCAATTCAGGTAAAATCTCAAATAGATCACCTGCCAAAGCATAATCAGCTATTTTGAATATTGGTGCCTCTTCATCTTTATTAATAGCAACAATTATTTTACTATCTCTTATCCCCGCCATATGTTGAATAGCACCTGAGATACCTACAGCGATGTATAAATCTGGTGCCACTACTTTCCCTGTTTGACCAACCTGACAATCATTGGGAACAAAACCTGCATCCACTGCTGCTCGCGATGCTCCTACTGCAGCATTTAATTTATCAGCTAAATCATTTATCAATTTAAAATTTTCTTTACTGCCTACTCCGCGTCCTCCAGACACAACAATTTTAGCTACACTGAGCTCAGGCCGTTCAGAATTACTAAGTTCATATTTAACAAATTTTGTTAACTTTTTACTGGTAAATTTTGCAGCATCAAGCTCAACTAGAGAAGCACTATTATTAGTGATCTTATTACTGTTCAAATTACTAAAGCAAGTTGTTCTAATGGTTAGTAACTTTATTGAATCATGTAGTTTAACTGTTGCAATAGCATTTCCTGCATAAATAGGTCTTTTGAAAGTATCTTTATTCAAAATTTCAATAATGTCACTTAAAGGGTTTATGTCTAATAGAGCTGCCAATCTAGGCGCCAGATTTTTACCAAAAGTCGTCGCAGGGAGTAAGATATATTGATAATTTTTAGCAATTTCTAATAGTAAATCACAAAGATCTTCTGCTAGATTATACTCATAAATTTTATCATTAGCGATAATGATTTTATTTAGTAACCTTAAATCTGTTAATTGCTTTGTTATAGTTGCTAACACAGCTGTTTCAAAATTTCCAGCTAAAAATACGTCAAGATTAATATCTTTACTGTCAGTATCAACATGCTCTAAAAGGTTTATTCCTGCAGACAACGTTGCTAGACTCGCTGATTTCAAATGCTTATTATCATGCTCTGCAATGACTAATATATTCATAGTATATTCACCATTTGTTATACTTTTTGTTTTAAATTAATTTTTCAACCATACGCAGTTTATCAATTAACTCATCTACATTGCTTACTTTTATACCTGCTAACCGAGCTTTTGGTGTATGCACTTCTAATATTTCAGGAAGATTATCTGCATCAATACTGTCTAATTTATGAATCGCTAAAGGTTTTGACTTTGCTTTCATAATATTAGGCAAACTTGCATATCTTGGTTCATTTAATCGTAGATCTGTTGTAACTATAGCCGGTAATTTTACTTCAACAGTTTGTAATCCACCGTCAATTTCACGTGTTACAACCATTTCGCCACTTTTACCTAATTCTAATTTAGAAGCAAATGTAGCCTGAGGCCAATGTAATAACCCAGCTAGCATTTGGCCAGTTTGATTATTATCTTGATCTATTGCTTGTTTTCCCATGATAACTAAACCAGGTTGTTCTCGTTCTATTACTTGCTTCAATATTTTAGCTATTTGTAATGGGTATAACTTTATACCTAAGGACAACTCTTGTAATATCGCTCTATCTGCTCCCAAAGCTAAAGCAGCCCGTAATGTTTCTTGCGAGTCAGTAGCACCTACTGTTACTACAACGACTTCTGTTGCAATATTTTTTTCCTTCAGACGTATCGCTTCTTCTACAGCAATTTCATCGAAAGGGTTGATTGCCATTTTGGCATTACTTAAATCCACATCTGAATTATCTGCTTTAATTCTGACTTTAACACGATAATCTAATACTCTTTTAATGGGAACCAAAATCTTCATCAGAAACAAATCTCTCTTTTATTTGTTTAGTTACTTACGTTTTATTTGAGGCTAAATAGTAAATGCGGTGAATAAAATGAATAAAAATAAATCATATTCTATACCCAATTTGTACCTATTTATACCAGAGATAATAATTAAGCGTGATAAAATATTGTAATATACAGTCAGGACTTACGCAAAAAACCTGTCATACTAGCCGAAGAACCGGTATCTTACAAAACAGATTTCGGTTCTGCGCACTGAGTGCTTGACCGATATGACAACTTAGGATCATTCTGCGTAAGTCCTGACAGTCTTAACATGAATGTTAGAAAATTAGGTTACTTATATGAGCACACAAACTAATCCAGGCCATGAGATCATGTCTTATGATGTAATAATAGTTGGCGCCGGACCAGCAGGTTTAGCATCTGCAATTGCCTTAAAACAATTTGCAAAAAAGAATAATATAACAATTTCTGTCGCCCTCTTTGAAAAAGGTTCTTCAGTAGGCTCTCATATTATTTCTGGTGCTGTATTTGAAGCTGATAGTTTGTCCGAGTTAATCTCTAATTGGCAAACATTAAACCCACCAACATTTACTAAAGTTATAGCAGACAAGTTTTATTTTATGACTAAGCATCATAAATTAAGATTGCCTACTCCTGGCTCTCTAAATAATTATCATAAAAATAATTATATTATTAGCCTTGGTGAATTATGCAAATGGCTTGCGCTACAAGCAGAAAATTTAGGAGTTGAGATTTATCCTGGATTTGCCGCTGCATCTGCTTTAATTCGAGGTAATCAAGTCTATGGCATCAAAACTAACGATCTTGGCATTGATAAACATGGCAATAAAACCGATCTATTTCAACCAGGAATAGAAATCCATGCAAAGCAAACTATTTTAGCAGAAGGATGTCGAGGTTCAATCAGTAAACAAATTATTCAACATTTTGAATTAGCAAAAGATTCAGCTCCTCAAACTTATGGATTAGGGATAAAAGAAATTTGGCAAATAGACAACAAGTATCACCAACTGGGAACCGTTGAGCATTCAATAGGCTGGCCATTAGATAACTTTACTTATGGCGGCAGTTTTATCTATCATTTACCAGAAAATAAAATAGCCTATGGCTTTGTAACCGGTCTAGATTATACCAATCCTTACTTCAGCCCATTTGAAGAATCACAGCAGTTTAAGTTACATCCTAAAATAAAACACTTATTTGAAAACGGTGAACGTATTAGTTATGGCGCACGTGCCTTATCTGAAGGTGGTTATCAAAGCTTACCCAAACTCACGTTTCCTGGCGGACTTATTGTTGGTGATGCTGCAGGGTTTTTAAACGTTGCCAAAATAAAAGGCTCCCATAATGCCATCCGATCTGGAATTATCGCAGCTCAATCAATCATTGATGACTATCTTACTAATATACAAAACAAAAAACCTGCCCTACTATCTACAGAAATATATTCTTATCAAGAAAATATTTCGCGTTCTAAAGTTGCCGTAGAATTATATAAAGTCCGTAATATCCGCCCGAGCTTTAAATATGGACTGGTTGCTGGCCTGTCTTACAGTGCGTTAGACTACTATGTGCTGCGTGGCAAAGCTCCTTGGACCCTTACTCACCATACCGACCATAAAACTCTCATCAAAAACAGCCCGCCAATTATTTATCCAAAAGCGGATAATAAGATAACTTTTGATAGGTTGTCTTCTGTTTTCTTATCTAATACCCACCACAACGAAGATCAACCTAGTCATCTAAAACTGATAGATCCAAGCAAAACTGTTGAAATCAATTACTTACAGTACCACGGCCCTGAGCAATATTATTGCCCAGCTGGTGTTTATGAGTACCTAAAGGACAGCTCCAATAAACCATATTTACAAATCAACAGCCAAAATTGCATTCATTGTAAAACTTGTGATATAAAAGACCCCACACAGAATATTAACTGGCAAACTCCTGAAGGCGGCGGTGGGCCTAATTATATTGATATGTAATAACAAAAAATGCAAAATATGATTTGTTTATTAACGTTTAATTCATAATACATTCATTTTCAGCCCTTATAATATATCCTATGTTAATATTTTATTTCGTATAAGATTATGCTTTTTACACACCGACTATTACAACGTAAAGTCCTTGCTGGACTTTTGTTTCCCAAAATGAAAGGGGACGGCTTCAAATCTCGTGGTTTTAAAGGATTTAAAGAGTTTTATGCCTCTTTATCAGACAAAACAAGCCGACAATTTTCTGAGGCTTTTGTTGGCTGTGAGGGCCATGAGACTCCAGATGTAACCACAGTTTTAGCTAGCACTGGACAAAAAGTAACTGTTGATTTAGTCGCAATTGCTCCAACACAAGATTTCCTAGCTGCCCATCCCCATTTACCTGGTAAAGACCTTCATATTGTAAATTTTCCTGCTGCTTTTGATTACTATGAAAGCATGGGATGTTTAACGGATAATTCTTTAGAAGCCAAAGCAACTGGAGCTACTGTTCATACGTTTAATTATCCAGGTATCCACCGTTCAAAAGACGGTAGAATTACTGAATTTAATGATCTAGTCAATACAGGTATTGCCGTTGTTAATAAGCTATTACTTGACGGTGTACACCCAGATAAGATAGTCCTACAAGGTGATTGTTATGGTACTGCAGTAGCCTTTGCGGTACAGCAAGAGTTTGCAAAAAAAGATATAAAAGTACGCCTTATTGCATCAAATACTTTTGGTTCATTTAAAGATACAGCTGATAAAAATATTCGTCAACAACCTAAAGCTTTAGGTTTAATTTTAACCAAGTCTTACATCCGCTATCTTTTAAAACAAACTGGATGGAGCATTAAAGTAGGAGCAGACTTTATAGACTCCGATCCATACAAAGCTGTATTACAACGTGAAGATGACAAAACCTTAGGTGAAACTACTTTACTAAAACGTATAGCCAAATATATAGAAGAACGAACAGCAGGCAAAGTGTTGTCCCCTAAAAGTAAACGCAAAGAAGTAAAACCTGATACTTGCCCTGAAGAGTACCAAGAAGCTCGCAAAATACTTGAAGCTATACAATGGATTAAACTTAAACCAGAAGAAAAACGCAAAGAAGGCATCAAATTAGGAGCAGGCTCAAAATTACAAGCGCTTCTTAAACCACTAAAAGGCTTGAAGTCTGTAAAATCCACTATTAACCAATTAATTTCACTGTATATTGCTGCTCATGATGAAAAAGCTTTTACAGAACAAACAACTACATTTCTAAAGGCTACAAACTCTGTTACTTCCATAGCAATATATCAAGCCCTAAAAGCAGCTGATACACAAGAAAATCAAGATAAAGTTGATGCTCATCCTTTGTCTTTACATCAATTTGCTGATGCTTTTGAATTTATAGCTAAATATTTAGAGCTTTCGAATGATTATATAAAACAGCATCCTCAATCTCAGCAAAAATTTAATAAGTCACTACTTCCAGCTTTTAAAAAAACTGGAGTTCCGTTAATGACCATCTCTAACTGTATTTTACAAGGAATATTTTCTGGTATTATAGCAACAGCTCTGTTTTTAGCAATTGTTAACCCAGTAACTTTACCATTTTTATTAGGATTAATTGGATCTACAATACCATCTTTAGCCTTAACGTATTCTATGATGACTATAGGCAGTTTAGCAGTTTTTGGAATAGCTGCTGCTATTTCCTCAACCCTAGTGTCATGTCTATTAACAATTTCTAAAAATACTCTATTAGGAATAAAAAATGCTATCTTAAATATTTCACAAGGCCATCGTTCTAGAAATCAAGGGAACACTAAAGGATCTGAACTTGAAGATGAAACTCCCACGCCAATATTAGTATCTTCTGAAAGTGACAAAGAGAGTGATGCGTTACCAAGCAGTCCTCTTCGTAAACCTGCACTAATCATCCATAGAGAAGATAGAACAAAACAAACAAGTTGTGATATGTTTATAACAGGCAGTAGAGAAATTAGAATAAAACAACAGCGTGAAGAATTATTGTCTATGCCTAAACAGGCTAAGTTAGCACCATTCTAGCACGCTGTATACATTATTAATTTCTAAAAAAAGTTCTATTTAGTTTATTATATATAGCCCACATCAATGAGGTATTATAAGTCTGCACTTTTATAATACCCTTTGCCATTTTGTTATTGTAATTGCATTTTTTATCTGCTGATAAATCAATAGTAAAATACGAATCAACTGACACCCAATTAGAATCTTCGTCTATATTAAAATTAATATCTCCACCATAATTAGAAGCAAATAATAATATATTAGAATTAACTAATTTGCTTTGCGCAACCTCCAGCGCAACAAATGGCTCATTAGAAATCTTACCTATAGGATCGCTTGCAATTGATTTAAACTGCAGGCGACAAACTGCTGAGTCTGATTGATCTGGAATGAAAATTGCTTTTAAATCTTTATTCAGTGATTTATCCTTTTTGTTATACAAATCTGGCAGTCTTGATAGATCTTGTGACCGAATAAAGGCCTGCACGGCCAAGCTATCTTGACTTGTAACATCTAAAAGCCACGTATTTTCCGCAAGCCACAAACCGGGGTTCAATCCTGGAGAAATTGCCGTAACTTTACCTATTATGGGTGATAAGATTTGTAATTGCTTATTTTTAGCAGCAATATTTTCTACCATGACTTTTTGTTGTTCAACTTCTGCTAACTTAGATTCAGTAAACTTGTGCTCTTTATCTGACAGCTGTTCCCCTAATGCTTCATATTTTTTTGTATCATAATTTAACTGGTTAATAATTTTCTTTTCTTCTAACTCTAGACTTGTTAGTAATAACAGTTCTTGGTTAACAAGAACATCTTGTTCTAACTGAGTATCGATTTTATCAACTCTAGATATAAAAGGGGTGTAAAGTCTTTGAGTTTTACCATAAAATACTGCTGGTAAATAAACATAGCTGCTAAAAGGCATCCACGCTAATAAAAAAACCAAACAAAATACACTTGTAGTTACAATAAGATTTGTATTCATCTGAATCTTTTGTCGAAACAGATAAAGATTATAGATCTCTTTGCTTATAGGAACAGTAATTAATAATACAATGCTAATTAAAAATAAAAAACCACCAATAAATTCAATATAATATAAAAAAGATATTATTGAAATATATAACAATAGACGATATATACCACTTAAAACGGCAAAAACAGTAAAAAATTGAAATTTTTTACTATCATACGATTCTGGCAATATGGAATCTATGCCTAATATAATTGTTCTATAATAATATTTTAAAACAGCGAAGCTTCTTGGTCCAAGATTTCTTATTCTTAAATAATCGGAGAGTATATAATAACCATCAAAGCGCATAAACGGCATAATATTGATAGCTAAAGACACAACCCATGAAACAGCTGCGATAAAAAATAACAAATTTTTGAATATAGTATCATCTGGCAAAAGTAACCAAAAAAATCCTGCAATTATTGCTAAATATATCTCTAATCTAATCCCTGCCGTAGAAACAACCAACCGTTTCTCAGGAGTTAATAAAATCGTCTGCGACACATCCGTATAAAATATAGGATAAAAAAATATAAAATTCACGCCCATCTCAGGCACCTTGCAATCATACATCTTGCTAGCATATGCATGGCCAAATTCATGGATAACTTTTGTAAAAACTACTGTAAAAGCTATCAATATAATATTTGTCAAATTATTTACGCTTGGGATACTTGCAGTAAAACTGCCCCATTGATTAGCTAGTAAATATAAGTCAATAAAAAAAATGCAAATGATAGCAAAAGCCATTTTTTCGGAAAAAACAAATTTAACTTTATCTTTGGTATAAGACAAAAATTTATCTGGATTAAATAAAGAAATTCTATAAGAAAAAATTTTTCCTAAATATCCGAGGAATAATAAAAGAGGTTTTTTTCTGTTTTTTTCTAATGATCTTAGCGTTTGATTGCTTAATTGCAGTAAATTATTATTTAAAAGAAATTTGAAAACTTGACTAATAGTATCTTGATTGATATTATAAACAGTGTCGGCGTTTACTGCCTGAATAATGGCATTGTTAGTTCCTAAGCTCCAGTTATTAATTATTTCATACTCAACCTTTCCTAAGTAATAGTATTTATCAGTAATTTTATCTCTTAATATCCAAACTTTATCTTGCCAGAAATCTATGCCTGCATAGGATAATTCGATTGTACTTTTCAATGCTGGAAGATAGAGCAACTGTTCTGATGATGGTTGCATAAATCTAACCTACCTTATAGTACCATTGGCGTATTTTTAAATAAGGTTTTTGAAATATATATCTAATCAAACTAATTTTTTTAGGACCATAGATCTTAACTTGTCCTTGATCCCCTATGATTAGATCAGAGTCCTCCATAGCAAACTCAGGAGTAATTTTAGCAAGTAATCTATAGGCAATTTTTTTTTGGGGTGTAACATAAGCTTCAAAACTATAATACTTTAATTTTGCTGTTACAGCTTTGAATGGATTTTTATTTGAATAATAATATAATTCACTATCTTTTTCTAAGTTAATATTGTCATTTATGTTAAGCCAAATTTCTATTTCTTGTTCATTTTTATCAGCTAATCTCATTAATGTTTGACCAACTTTAACTGGTTTACCTAAGAGATCATCTTTACTCTTAAATAACACTATTCCTGCTTCTGGGGCAGTAATTTTACTCATCCCTATTTGTTGTTCTGCATATGATATTTCCTGTTGCTTAACACTCATATCTTGTTGAAGCTTAAAAATTTTCCCGCGTTGTTCCTTATCTTGAAATCCTAATGCTTGTGCTTGATCATGTTCTGCTTCTAACGTTTTCAATTCTTTCTTTTTTAATTGTAAAGTATTATCTAGATCAATTTGATCATACTCTAAAAGTAATTGATTTTTTACAACAGCACTATTTGGTTCAACGTGAACTTTTTTAATAGCCCCACTTACTGGTGCATTAATCAACCATGATTTTTCACTAATAATTTGCGCTGGCGCCATAACAGTTGGAGTTAATTTAACCAAAAATAATAATGCTATGGCAATCAAAATTATCCATAGAATATTTTTTCTAATATAGTTTGTATAAAAACTTCTTCCTATGTTAGATCTTTTTTTTGTCTTAGCAAAGAATTGTAAAGCTTGACTGTATGACTTAATGATTAAATTAAAATTTATTAATTCAGCATCTGAATATAGCTGATTATTAAATAATATTAGGTAAGTATTATCATTATTTAATTCATTTCTTAATTTGGCTACTAATAATTCTTGTCCTAATTCTTGCGCCCAATCTTGTTTAAGATTGTCAGGAATATTTCTAATAGATAATACTTTTTTAGTATCTTTAAATTCTGAAGTTTTTATTATTTGTGAATAAAATAATTCAGTGATTATATGTTGAAGCCACTGATGGAAACTCTTGCTTGCTTTTTGATCTTTGGTATCGAGCGTTCCAGAGATACTAATTAGTTCTGCGTTATTATTCTCAATAGTGAATAACACAGCTAGCTGGTATTTTATTACTTTATAAGAGTCATTGACGATAAGATCAGCTAACGATGCATAATCATGAGACTCTAATATGCTACTTTGAAGAGCGAATAGTTTACTTATTTGTTCTGATTGCATATTAAGTTGGATTATCAAAAGTTATCTGACCGCTCAAGCCAGCAATTAACTTCTCCGGCTCAGCAATAGGTTCCATGAGCTTTCCGAATACATCGATAGTCTGACTAGTCGGTTCTACTTCTGCCCCAATTCTATTAACGATGCCCTTATAACAAGTTTTACTTAAACATAATTTGAACGTTGTGCCTTGTTTCAACCAACTTATCCAGGCAAATGGCACATAAGCTTTTATAAGTAAATCTTTAGTATTATTAACCGTCATAAGTGCCTGACCAGCTGAAACATATTCTCCCTCCGTAACACTTACTGTAATTATCTTTCCATCATAATTAGCTTTAATAACACAATTTGTTATTTGATATTCTAATTTTTCTATAAGTTTTTTTGTTTGTTCTAATTGAGATTCAGCTTCTATTACAGAGTATTTACTAGTTGACTTTAGCTCTTGTAATTGTTTTAAATTGTCCAATACTGCTGCTTTGTCTTTAGCTATGGCTGTTTGGACTGCTAGATCCAATGCAAGTTCTTGGCAATCAAAAGTTATTAAAATATCATCTTTAGAAAAACTTTGACCATCGTTGTATGGTATCGATTTTATTCTCCCTGCTCGTAAACTACTTATAGTCAGCTTATTATTTGCAACGATTAAACCAGGTGTTTCATATACGGGTGGTGGCGGTGGAGGAGGCTGTTTTTTTGCACTTATCTGTGCCGGAGCTTGTACAGGTTTATTAGTTGAGGGTTTGTGTTTAATGGTATCAAGATTAATTTTTTTTCGACAAACTAAACTTCCATAGGTTTTCCCTAATAGATTACAATTTTTACTGTATTTTATATAAACAGTGAGCACAGCTAGAATTATCAATAACAAAAATAATAGTGAAAACACCGATTTGGTCAATCTACTAAATTCTTTTGGTTCTGGGATGCTATTCATGTTATGAAGAAATTTAATGTATAAACACTAATACCATATAAATAATATATATAAATATAGTAAATTATGTAATATTGTAAATCTAAGTTTTACTAACTAGCCGAGATATAAAATGACTCTAAGATTATCTAATTCCGTCTTGGTTGTTATCGATCTTCAAGACAAGCTTTTACCATCTATAGAAAACAATCAAAATATTATCAACAATACTAACTGGTTAGTGAAAGTTGCTCTAAAACTCAATATACCAATATTAATTACTGAACAATATCCTAAAGGATTAGGGTTAACGAATGAAGTCATTAGAAATAGCTTAGATTCTTCAGTGATTATAGAAAAGATTACTTTTTCTGCTGCAAAAGAAATTCTATTTTTAGATAGGTTAGCTGCTTTAAATAGACAACATGTGATTTTATGCGGTATAGAGGCTCACGTTTGTGTATTACAAACTGCCTTAGATCTTGTACAGCTTAATTATCAAGTCTATGCAGTTGCCAATGCTACTGGCAGCAGGAACTTAATAGATAAAAAATATGCTCTCAAAAGAATGATGCAAAATGACATTACAATTGTAACTAAAGAAATGGTATTATTTGAATGTTTAGAAAAAGCAGGAACTAGTTTATTTAAATCAATGAGTAATGAGTTTTTAAAATGAATATTAAAGGACTATACGCCCTAATTACTGGAGGGGGATCGGGTTTAGGAGCAGCAACGGCTAAAAAATTAGCAAGCCTTGGAGCAAATATTATTATTTTGGATAACAATATGGCTGCAGCTGAGGGATTAGCATCTGAACTTAATGGTTTAGCTCTTGATTGTAATGTTTCAGATGCTGCAAGTGTTGAACAAGCATTCAAGTTTATTCAAAATAAAACTGCTATCCCAAGAATTTGTGTTAATTGTGCAGGAGTTGCTCCAGCCAAAAGAATTATTAGTAAAACTGGGCCAATGCCCTTGGCAGATTTTAATCAAGTTATAGACATAAACCTTAATGGTACATTTAATATACTACGCATGGCCAGTCACTATATTAGCCAACTTGATCCTATCAATAGCTCCGGCGAAAGAGGAGTCATTATAAATACGGCTTCGGTCGCTGCCTATGAAGGTCAAATTGGCCAAGCTGCCTATGCAGCATCAAAAGCTGGTATTATAGGGTTAACATTACCAGCAGCTAGAGAGCTAGCTCGTTTTGGTATTAGGGTTAATACTATTGCTCCAGGGTTATTTGCAACGCCACTTTTGCTCAATATGCCACAAGAAGTGCAGGATGGGTTAATAAATTCTATGCCTTTTCCAAAGAGATTTGGAGATCCCCAAGAATATGCTGCTTTAGTAGAACATATTATTAGTAACTCCATGCTAAATGGTACTACAATACGTTTGGATGGCGCCATGAGAATGCAGTAGTCAGATCAAATTGTTGGTGCATCTGGTACATCTGGTACACTTTGCAATCCCAATAATCTTGACGTTATTTCATGGGAAAGTTGGCTGCCACTTTTAGCGCTATTATTTTTTGTTGATAACTCAAACAACGGCAAATCATGGATGGAAACAGTTCGACGCCCCATTGACGCCGTTGATACCATTGACTCGAGCGAGCGCGAGACTACAAGTTTACGTTCTGATATTAAAGCTGCGCAATCTCCTTCACTTTTTGCCTTTTTCATAGTCTTTAGATCATGCACCAATCCTGATTTTCCTAGAATAATATTATCTTTTTTAACAAAAATAAAATCTTTAGCCTCATGAGGTAAGCTATTGTACGCTTTTGTTGCCTCAAGCAAGCCAAAAGATGGCCACAAAACTATATTAGCAACAACCCAGCACAAAGCTTTAGCAACCTTAGGAATAATAAGACCAGCCAAAATACCTCCTACCAACATAAGACCTGCTAATGCTAAACCGGGTAAACCATAAACAATTATAGCTGGTATTACAGTAATAGTAGCTATAATTATTCCAATAAATAAACCTGAACCAAAACCACGAAAAATCAATTCAACAACAATATTTGGCAAAGTACCAAAAGAACGATCATTAAAAATTTTAACACTTTTTTGACTCAATAGTTTTTCGCGTTGATAAATTTGTGCTGCTGCAATGGTTGCAATTGCTCCTCCCATTGAATGACCATGTAACAAGATGTCGTTTACATCGATACCTTGCTTAATATATGTATCCACAACAGCAATAACATCATCAATCCAATCTTGTTGACACACAGGCTTACCAGTACTTAACATGACATTCCGAAAATTCATGCCAACCACTGTTATATTATCATCTTTATACAATTCAGCTTTTTCTAATAATTCACTAATATGCCTTTCAACACAATCGTTTCTACCATAGCAATGAATAATGATTCTTTGTGATCTTACATAACTTAAGTCTGTGCCAAAACGTTCTGCATGATATCTGTATTGAATACAAGAAATCTTAGCTTCTTTGCTCGAATCCACTAAAAAAGATTTTTTTTCTACATAGGATAATTCACTTTCACCTGTTTTACCTATTTTACCTATTTCACTTAAAATCCTTATCTTTTTATCTTCACAAAATTTATTTTCTTGAACATAAACACTCTCCATCAGTTGATGTTTACGTTTCTTTGTAAAGCTTTGAGCACGAATTAAAGCTCTTGAAATTAAGTGGCCAAAAAAATTTAAAATCATATAAACCAAATTAAATAAATCCCTTCTTATGCTAGAAGCTCTATTAAGTTTTTAGAAAAATAATTTAATCATGATTATTCTTATAATTCAATATTGAATATATTATAACTCCCTAGAGCATATGTTATAACAAAATAATCTCTTGGTACTTAACCTCAATAGTATTATCATGTTAATATTAACAGTAATTAAATTAGATGGAACATGTAACTAAATGAACGATATTGCATCCATTCTTGACTTTGCCAAAGAGTTGCCTAATGGTGGCTTACATATAAAAAATGACCCAGAAACTGGTCTCCAGGCCGTTATAGCAATTCATAGTACAGCATTGGGCCCTGCCTTAGGAGGATGCAGATTTATAGAATACAATTCTTTTGAAGATGCTATTAATGATGCTATTAATCTTGCGCGAGGGATGAGTTATAAAGCTGCAATCGCAAATGTACCAACAGGCGGCGGTAAAGCGGTCATAATGAAACCTAAAGAACTTAAAAATCGCGAGGCTTTTTTTAGTAAGTTTGGTCAATTTGTTGAGCAACTAGGTGGTAAGTATATTACCGCTATGGACAGTGGTACATCACTCGAAGAAATGGATATTATCGCTGGTCATACTCAGCACATTGCAAGTGTTACAGCAGAAAACAGCATGTCACATGGTGACCCATCCCCTTATACAGCTTATGGAATTTTAAAAGGAATTCAGGCTGCAGTCTCTTATAAGTTAGCCACCAGTTCTTTAGAAAATATAAAAATAGCCATCAAGGGTATTGGCCATGTTGGATTGGATCTAGTTGCGCGAGTTCATGAGCTTGGCGCAAAAGTTTATATCTCTGATATCAATCCTGCTATCCTAGAACATTGTGCAACCAAATTTGGAGCAACTATTGTAGACAATAATGAAATCCATAAAGTAGCATGTGATGTTTTTTCACCGTGTGCTTTAGGCGGAGCTATTAACAAAGATACTATCAATGAATTAAACTGCAAAATTATAGCTGGTTGTGCCAACAATCAATTAGCACGACGTGAATACGGTTTGCAATTACATAATCAAAATATTTTATATGCTCCTGATTATGTGATTAATTCTGGCGGTCTTATCTTTGCTCATGCCTTATATGCTAAACTAGGCGAAGCACAAGCTTTTGAGCATATTGAAAGTATTTACCACTCATTATTAGAAATCTTCTCTCAATCTGAAAAAGAAAATATTCCTACTAGTGATATCGCCGACCGTTTAGCCAAACAAAAAATAGATGCTGCGCAACAAAAAATAGATGAAGGAGTCTACGCGTGTGCTCAGAGCATGTAATAAAAAAATCTTCTGAAGAATTTACGTTTTCTATTAAATATATTCAGTATTTAAATATTGAAGGAGAATTAAATAATCTAGACCCAGCTTCTTCTAATCAAGCATTACCTGAAATATTAAACGATAAAGAACATCTGATTAAGCTTTACAAAGCTATGGTGCTATCTCGAGTCTTTGATAACAAAGCTGTAGCACTACAAAGAACAGGACGTATGGGAACTTATCCTTCAGCGTTAGGTCAAGAAGCTGTTAGCCTTGCTATGGCTGATGCTATGCTACCAGATGATGTCTATGTGCCTTATTATCGCGATGTAAGCGGCATGTTATTACGTGGTGTCACTATGGAAGAGATCTTATTATATTGGGGCGGTGATGAGCGTGGAAGCGACTTTGCCATAAAAAATAAAGATTTTCCAATCTGTGTACCCATTGCTACACAATGTCTACATGCTGCAGGAGTTGCTGCTGCTTTTAAATATAGAAAACAAAAAAATGTTGCTGTAACTGCTATTGGTGATGGTGGTACTTCAAAAGGTGATTTCTACGAAGCTCTCAATTTAGCTGGTGTGTGGCAATTGCCTGTAGTATTCGTTATCAATAATAATCAATGGGCAATCTCTGTACCTAGAAAAAAACAAACCATCTGCCCCACTTTAGCACAAAAAGGTATTGCTGCTGGTATTCGTTCTTTTCAAGTTGATGGTAACGATATTATTGCAATGCAATCTCTAATGAAAGAAGCTGTAGATCTTGCAAGAAATAACAAAGGCCCAACACTGATAGAAGCTATCACTTACCGGATGGGTGATCATACAACTGCAGATGATGCTTCTAGATACCGTAGCAAGACAGAAGTTTCTGTTGCTGCTAAAAAAGATCCTATTCAAAGATTACATAATTACCTAGTTAATAAAAACTTTTGGGATAGTAACGCTGAAGCTAAGTTGCTCACAAGTTGTCAAGAACAAGTTGAACAAGCTGTAAATAACTATTTAAATTTCCCTCCGCAACCACCTGAAGCCATGTTTGATTATCTCTATGCAAAGTGGCCTGCAAGTTATCAAGATCAAAGACAGTTTGCGATGGAAAATGTACATTTAGCCGCAGGACATTAATGTTATATGACTGAAATTACTTTAGTTGAAGCCGTCACACAAGCGTTGGCATATGAATTAGAACACGATAAAAATGTTGTCGTCTTTGGTGAAGATGTTGGATTAAATGGCGGTGTTTTTCGTGCAACCAATGGACTGCAAGAAAAATTTGGTGAAAACAGAGTTTTCGATACGCCTTTAGCTGAATCTATGATTGTAGGATTAGCAATTGGAATGTCAACGCAAAATATCAAGCCTGTTTGTGAAATCCAATTTATGGGTTTTATTTACTCTGCTGTTGATCAAATCGTTTGCCATGCTGCAAGAATGCGCAACCGTACTCGCGGAAGGTTATCTTGCCCTCTGGTTATTCGTGCACCCTTTGGTGGTGGAATTCATGCGCCTGAACATCATTCTGAGAGCACAGAAAGCATGTTTGCTCATATCCCAGGCCTAAGGATAGTGATGCCTTCTTCACCTCTACGCGCTTATGGTTTGTTGCTAGCTGCAATACGCTGCCCTGATCCTGTATTATTTTTAGAGCCCAAAAGAATCTACCGCAAAGTTAAACAACATGTTCCAAACAATGGTGAGGCACTACCTCTAGACACTTGTTTTATTCTACAAGAAGGAACCGACATCACTTTAGTGACGTGGGGACCCATGGTACATGAAACGATGATTGCAGCAAAAAGATTAGCAGAAAATAATATATCCGCTGAGGTCATCGACTTAGCAACCATAAAACCTATTGATATGACAACAATTGTGCGATCTGTAGAAAAAACAGGACGTTGTGTTATCATTCAGGAAGCAGCGAAAACATGTAGCGTTGGTTCAGAGATTGCTGCACACTTGGCAGAACATGCTTTAACAAGTCTGTTTGCTCCAATTAAAAGAATTGCAGGTTATGATACCATCATGCCTTATTACAAAATGGAAAATCAATATATTCATAGCGTGGAAAAAATTCTTGTTGGTATACAAGAAATTTTAGATTACGCCTGAAAATTACACTTATAAATGTTTAATATAATATTTAATATATAGGATCCATCATGACTATTTTTAAATTACCGGATCTTGGTGAAGGTTTACCAGATGCTGAAATACGTGAATGGCACGTTAAAGTTGGCGATGAAGTAGACGTCGATCAACCTTTAGTTTCTATGGAAACTGCAAAAGCTGTTGTAGAAGTACCTTCTCCCTATAAAGGCAAAATTATTAAATTGCATGGTAACTCTGGTGATGTTATAAACACTGGTGCTCCATTAATAGAATTTATCACCGATTCTCAAAGTCACAACCCTAGCCAACAAACACTTCAAGCACCAGAGTTTGTTCAAAAAACTGAACAAAAATCAGATAATAGTTCTACTGTCGCTGGAAAAATTGAAGCTGGCAATGAAATTGTTGATGAAGCTACCGTGGTATCTAGTACTAATAAAACGAGCTCTGGCAATGCGATAAAAGTAACACCAGCTGTACGAGCATTGGCAAGTAAATTAGGAGTTGATTTATCTTATGTTTTGCCATCTGGCCAAAATGGAGTAATTACTGCAGATGATGTAAAAAGTGCTAGTCTATCCCAAGCAGAAGTAGGTGATGCTGAACCACTTCGAGGTGTTCGTCGTACCATGGCAGCAGCTATGACACAATCCCATGCCGAAATAGCCCCAGCTACATTATTTGATGAAGCTGATGTTCACCATTGGCAAGATAGCTCTGTAAAGCAAGATGTCACAGTTAGACTAATTCAAGCTTTGATTGCTGCCTGTAACGCAGAGCCTAGTTTAAATGCTTGGTATGATAGCAAAAATAATGCTCGCCGAATTTCGAAAAATATCCATTTAGGTTTTGCCGTTGACACTGAAGAAGGATTATTTGTTCCTGTTATCAAAAATATTGAATCTATTGACATGCCTAGCTTGCGCGATCACATTGATACCATCAAATCTCAAGTTAAATCACGTAGTATTCCACAAGAGATGCTACATGGTAGCACTATTACTTTGTCTAATATTGGTACTATTGCTGGTAAATTTGCCTGTCCAGTTGTAGTACCTCCTACTGTTGCTATATTAGCGATAGGCAGACTATTTAATACTGTCAAATTAAGTAATGAAAATATACCTGAAAACCATCAAACAATCCCCGTTTCATTAACGTTTGATCATCGTTGTGTTACCGGAGGGGAAGCAGCAAGGTTTTTGAAAGTGTTTATTAATACATTAGAGAAATAACTTTTTTTGAATTATGGAATTTTATGAGTAGTACAGTAGTTGCTTTACCTGTAGGCCGCCATAAAGATACAGGTCACTTGTTTCTAACTAGTCCATTAGCACATTGTGTACCTCATCCTGATCCTAAAGAAAAAGCTGCAATACCAACACTTGATCTTCATACAGTTATTCCTCATAGGTATACAAAATCCGATGTCAGTGATGATAGTTCCAGCGATAGCGATGGTTGTGTGCATAGCTCACGAATACAGAAAAAGCTCACTTTTAATATGGCTGCTGTCAGGAGAGTTGAAAGTGTAACTGCTTCTGCCATGCCATGGCGCGCACCTCCAACACCACATTACTCTCGATCTCCAACGTATGATGACAGTAGGCTACCTTCTTTGTATCCACCCTTGGAAAGACATGGTCACTCTTCCAGAATAACAGAAGTAACCCCTATAAGAAAAACGTTTAGATCATCATTTGGAAGCTAACAATGAAAAATATCCTAAAATGCAGAATAGCAGCTTTAATCTTAGTCATATCAAATACTTCCTCTTATGGCTTGGCTGAGTTAAATCCAGATAGCATCTATCATTATTTTAATAATAATTTTATTTTATCTGCCAACAGCACACTTACTACTAATTATATCTGGCGCGGTTTTAGCCGCACAGCCGATCTACCTGCTGCACAAGCAGGCGTTCAATTAACTAGCAACGATGGTTTCTATGGTAATGTATGGGGCTCAAATGTTAACTTTTTAGGTTCGCATCCTATTGATCGGAATTCTTCTTTATACAAGTACAAAAGAGCAACTGTAGAGCTGATCTACGGTGCTGGATACCAAAATACTTTTAGAAATTTTAATTATAACTTTAATGCAAAATATTATTATTATTCTAAAGCTAAGAAAATAGATTATGCTGAATACTCTGCTAATTTAGCTTATACAATTTTTCATGCTGGTGTGTCTTATGCTCCCCATATATTTGGTACTCATTCTAATAGCTTGTATTATACTACTGGTGTCAACTTACCATTACCTAATTTAAATTCATTAATATTAAAAGATATAAGCTTTACAGGTGACCTAGGATATTTTCAATTTAACAAATTTCCGTTGCAAGATTTAGATTACTTTAACTATAAATTAGGTTTGAATAAGCAAATAAGAAATTTTGGTTTTAGTGTTGCTGTAACTGGAACTAATAATAAATTTAGAGTTCGAGATTTGGATAATACAAAAGTGATGTTTTCTTGTTCAGTAGCTACTGAATAGATAGATAAAAATGTGTTCACGTAGTATTGTCATCTCGGTCAAGCCCAGTGAAACTAGGCGCAGAACCGAGATCTATTTATAATAGATCGGGTGAACACTTACTAAAAATTAATGATTATATAATTACATTAAAAATTTAGTTTTATTTTTCAACTTTGATTTATAAAGATCTTTGTCCGTAAGCGACAACCAATTCTCGTAATTACTATGCTCAAAATTCACAGCTGAAATACCCACCGAAACTGAATAACGAATCCTCTGTTGATTATATTCTACTATAGTATTCTCAATAGCATCATTTAATCTTTGCACAAATTTTGAAGCCTGATCTGTTTTAGTCTCAGGCATAATCAAAATAAATTCATCACCACCAAATCTGCCAAGAGAGTCGTATTTTCGAGCCTGCGATTTTATAGTATCTATTAAATTTAAAATAACCTTATCACCTGCTTGATGACCATAATTATCATTAATAGATTTAAAATCATTGATATCTATCATTAACAAACTAGCATTTCTTTTATACCTGTGACAACGATCAAATTCTTGCGCCATTAATTTTTCGATCTCTCCACGATTAAATATTTTGGTCAGTGGATCTAGTTTTCTAATCGTATCTATTTTAAATAATAAAACACCCATTTCTTTAGTAACAACAGAAACTATAACAATAAATACTGAACTTAGGATAAACAACACTGAACATAATAAAAAAGTACTATAAAAATCCTTATGTTGTATTAAAAAGATAAATAATATATAACCTAAAATAAATATTACAGACAGAAAGATATTAAATCTAATAAAATACAGATTAGTTTTTTTCTTTATTTTATTAATAGCGTAGTTAATATTATAAATATTTTTTATAGCTATTATAACTATTACTATACTAGTAATAGTTATTATCGAAGGTAATAGATAGCTCATAGTAAAAGATTATCGACACCAAACGCAAAAACCTTTACTAAATTTGAGATATCAAAAAGTTAAGAGTAACTATTAAGAGTAGCTATCTGGTCATCATTGTCAGAACTTACCAGAAGAACTGTAAGTTGCTTTTCCGCAATATACCAGCTCTTCGGCCAGTATGACAAGTTTTTTGCGTAAGTCCTGATTGTTTTAAACAAAACTATACTTGAATTGGTGATCTAAATAGCGAATTAGAATGAAATTCTTTAATGATTTCTTCTATAATATCTTCCATTAAACTATTACCAGAATCAGCTGCAATATCGCCTGTATCTTTTAACGCTAAAAGCCTCTGTTCTAGTAAAGATGTTATAGTACCTGATGGGAACATGTGCGCTAATACACGTCTGGCTTGCATTGGACCGATTCTATCATAAAGTTCATTTCTAACTCTTGCATCTTGCGCTGTAGTACTAAAAGACCACAACTCAATAGGCCCCAACGTGTTTGTTAATAGTTGCGTTGTAATACCTTTTTTGGTGGCAAACTGAGCTAAAAAAGTACCACCTCCTGCTCGTGGTCCATGCACTTTAGTTCTTAATGCCAGCTTTTCGGTTGATGATAATCCAAAAATATTTGTAGATTTTTCTATCGTTGTAATCGGCCCTGCATCCATAATAAATACACTTGTAGCAAACTCTATCATGGTTTCATCAAAGTCAGCTAACGATTGAGAAAGTAAAGATATTTGAACATTCCATTTACGCCCTTCTCTCATATCAACAATGACTTGATCGCGGACAGCTTTAGATTTAGCAGTGCGATGAAATTCATCCATTACTAATCTCTTAGGATCTTCGCGAATTTCAGAAATCTTCAATGCATGATAATCTTTATATAAAACAGGCATCTCTGCCAAACTTTCTAAAGTTAAATAATAGCTCTTACCCAAGACAAATCGTGCAACCATGTACATAACCGCTGTCTGCCTATCCGCAGCCTCGCCGCCTGATTTGGCAACCTCATCAAGATCTAGTGATACAACACGAGATTCTCCTAAATCAAACACTGTGATGTCTGATAAAATAGGATATTCCCTTACAGCGGCAGATACCATTCTTGAAAATGATTCAATCAAAGTCTCACCTGTCGAAACCGTGATTTTTCCATATAAATCTTCTATAGCAGGAGTTCTACAAATTGAAGTTGTATCCGCCAATACAGGCACTGCATATCGCTGTGCCAAAGTAGCTTCATGGATTTTATTAGCCTTAAATAAAGCATCTGTTACTTCCCACCAACTCGTATGCTCATCAGCCACAAAATTAATTTCGTTTAAAACAGCATCAATACCTGCATCAATTGTTGCTGTATATCGACTTGGATTTGCATCATCACTTCTGCTTTTGTACAATTCATCTATCACCATTCCAGCCATATCAGATATACCATCATATGCTGTGCTAGAATTCGTTGGTGTTGCAAGTAAACTTAAAAAATTTACTAGAAAACTACGTTCCTGTGCAGTTGGCCTACGACAGCCTAATTGTGTATCAAAAGGATTAATACAATAACGTTTATTCATCTGCAGCCTATGATAAGCCACTAAATGACGCTGCGTTTTAGGTAATGCCTCTTTTAATAAAGATATTAAACCACTACTTGACGGCCCAATGTCTATAATACCAATTCTTGGTAAACGTTTTATACCTGCTTGTAAACATAAAGCAAGATTTATTGCATTTGATAAAACAGATTTACCTGAGCCCGGCCGAGCATAAACTAAGTCAATCCATGTTGTTTGTTGAGTTGAACCTGGTTGATAAGGCCAAAGCTTTCCATCTGGAGATCTTAATAACATTGCTCCATGTTGCCAAATCGAAGCAGGTCTTGTAATAGGAAACATTTTTACCACATCTGTTAGTGGAGCTACAGAAGCTGTACCAACATTATCAACTGAAAGACCCGGACAGGTAGAAATTACTGCACCAAAACTATCTCCAGAAATTTCTCCTATATCGCAACTACCCCAACTTTGCACACCCTTTACTAATTCTGCTGTACGACTACGCAGCAGCTCAGGCTCCGTTGCTGGTGCCCACGTAGTAAGTACTACTTTAATACGTACTATTGCATCATCAGTGTTAACATTAATATAATCTAGCAACTGCTTAGAATCATTAATTAATTTATTAAACCTATTTGCAAAGCTTAATATACCTGCAACCATGCTTTTTACATTTAATGAAGATAAACCTGAACTCTCAAGAAAAAAAGAAATTCTCCATGGTATCTTGTTAGACAAAATACGCTGTAATAACACATTAAAAATTTTTATATCCTTAGGAAATAAATCAATAAAAACTGGAGCATAAATATAGTCCCCTAGTCTTGCTGTGCGTAAATCAATATTTTCACCATCCCTTGGTATCAATTGTTCACTTAAGGGCGGCCACATAAGCTCAGAAACATCCTTAGTATTTTTTTCATAAATACCTCTCTCTCTTAAAGGTATTTTGTCTCCGGGTAAATATGGCGTCCAATCTTCACTGGTAAATCTTGGATCCACTACCGTTCTTATAGCATGTAAGGCAGTATGAACATCCAATAGCTCTATAGCTAATTTTAAATCGTTAAAATTAGCTGTGATAGACTGAGCTAACGACGAATGCGCATCCCGTAATTCTAAAATAGGACTAAACAGTCCTTGCGCATTGCGCATTGGCGGTATTTTGACTTCCTTGAGCTGTTTCTTTTTACGATGATTAGCATCTTTTAACTGTTGTTTTGATAAATGCTTAGGAGTTGTCCATAATACTAAGTAACACTGTTCATGAGAACAGTATTTCGACATAAAGTTTATTTTTTCATTAAATAAATCATCTAACTCTAAAGACAGTCTCTTGGCTGTCTCCCAGGCGGGCATTAGCGTATTTTTGATATCAGAAGTCACAGAGTCACGATCATACCCAAAGACAATTTGAAGGTTATGCCCAGGTTTACTCATTGCAGCTTGAAGAGTTTGGCAAACACCTTCGTGTAGAAGCTGAAACTCTTCTTGCCCAACAATAAACTTAATACCATCAATTCTAAAAACCGAGACTAAAGAACCATTGTGCGTAGCAAGTGTGTACTTATCAATAGCCGTTTCTAATTGACAGTATGATCCTGTGGTTTGCCTAAAACTAGTAGATAACCATTGCAACAGTGCTTCTGCAGAGTCTAGTATAGGATCTATAATTGTCTTCAAGAATCCACCTTTAACAACTATCTAGTTCATTATTTATTAGCTGTTTTTTAGTTAGTTATTACCCAAGATGGAGCTGACTTATTAATAACTGACTTTGAACCAGTGCCTTCATTCCCACCAGAAATTGTTGATCCAAGTGATCTCAATAAAAAGGGCAACCAAAGTAACATAACTGCAATACCTAATAAAGCCATAGGTTGACCTAATGGAATTTGGTTGGGGTTATCTTTATGTTGTTTAAATTTAAAAATCGCAACAACACCAAAAGCTAAACCTGCTATTACTGAAATACTGATAATGGCGCCAGCCACTGATCCTAAAGAAGCTGTAACGTTTTCGAATAACTTATCTATACCTGGAGCTGCCTCTGCATAAAATACACTTGGAAGCAAACCTAACATTAAGCCGAAAAATGTATACCTTAAACTTTTTAACTTCATCATATTTATATACCTATAATTATTTTCATCTTATTAATTACAACAGCCTATACGTTTTATTATAGTACAATTTCAAATTCAAAATAGTATTTTGATATCTTTTTCAATACTATTTGTTAATTGTTTACGCCATAAAGGCCATTCTCTACGAAAAGAACTACGTGTTGGAAAATACCTTACATTTTGTAAAATAGTCCGAAGATTTTTATGTGATGCTAAACCAGAATCAAATACTGCTTGACTAAATACACGGGTATCACTTGCATTATTACCAAATAATTCATCAACTAAATTACCTCTATTCCTAAAACTTCTAAATACCGTTTTTGAGATTTCAGCTTGTGGCAAAGAAGGAGTTGACATGGAGGTTAAGAGCACTCGATAAAGGTGATTCAGTTGCACCTGACTGAGTTCATTACAGATAATTAAACGCTCAACGGATGCTTCATTATTTACCTCTTCAAAAGAACCAATTAAAACACAGCGTGTGCATATACTACAGGCACAAACTAAGTTTTTTGCTACATTATTATTATAATCTCCATCTAGATTAACAACATACATTTGTTTAGCAATGCCAATAAAGTTACAAAATTGACAAGTATTACTGTCTCTTGCGATAATTTTCGCTTTTGTAGTAAAAAATGCTTCTTGGCGATCTCGCATTAGCATCATTTTCCAACCACTAGGGTTGATTTGTAAATATAACTCTATCATAATTTATAAAATATACTGACCAAATCCTGACTTAGGTTTATTATTAATAATAGACTGATCACGATGTAACTCCTGATCTGATGTAGCACCTGTAAGAGTATAACCTATAGATCGAATAACATAAGGAAGCCAAAGCATGATTACTGCTAGGAAAAATAATCCTATCGGTTGTCCAACTGATACTTGTTGGGGATTATCTTTATGCTGTTTAAATTTAAATGCAGATGCAACAGCAAAGCTTAAACCAGCAATGACAGAGACGCTGAAAAATAAGCCAGCCAATGATCCCAAAGAACCGGTAATATTGGCAAAGATATCTCCTACTTGCACAGCTTGCGTCGTTGTTTGAGCAAATAAATTAGAACAACTTAATGTTATTAGGTGAAAAACTACACCAAGTTTTTTATATTTCAATCTTAATATGCTCATATGTTATCTATAGATTTGTAATAGTCTCTCTACAAGACTTCTTTAATTACATTATAGGCACTGCCACCATATTTCAAAATAAATGGTACTCCAATCATGACTACTCCCATAATTATCATAACTAATACTTGACTTATAGTAATTTGTTGAGGATTTTTCCTATGTTGATCCCACTTAAACAAAGCTGCAACCAAAAATCCTATACCTGTCAATATTAAGACAGTCAATACTAAGTCCGTAACACTATTCAACGCTGAAGAAATATTTCTAGAAGCATCTCCTATGTTAGAAGCTTGCCCCTCATCATAAGAGAACTGAGCATTCACACCATTACTAAAAGCTAAAAGGCTTGTGATAATATAACTATTTTTTTTAATTGTTCTCTTCATTTTTTTACATAACAACATATTACCCACCTTACAACATCATAATTAAATAAAAGAACCGCCTATTGATTTTTCAAATATCTTAATGGCTGCTGTTAAATGAAATAAAAGCAAACCAGCAATCAAATGAGTTATGGCTTTACCCACCGTACCATGCTGCGCTTGGCCTTTGTACATAGAAGATAAAATTAACCATCCTCTTATAAAGCTAATTAAACCTACAACCTGCATTAGTCTAAAAAAGGCCGGTAAATACATATTATTACCATACAAAGATGTAGGGTAAGTACTCTGCAACTGCCCTATGCTCATGCCAAACATAGTGTAGGTCATCGCTTTTAATATAAATGGCATCCATAAGAAAACACTGCCCAGTACTATTAACATGATAGATTTACCAACTTCTTGTTGGCCACTCATCATATTCCTGAAATCTGCCAAATGCTTTAATTTAAAAAAAGCCATCATTATAAAAGCAATACCGATTATGACACATAATCCATTTAATAATGTTATTAATTGAGGTATGTTATTACTTACATTGATTAACGTGGTACCAATAGTTTGGCCTGTCTGGGCCCAAACGACCATGCTTGTAGTTAGGTAGAAAAATAAAAAAATATTTATTTTTCGCAAAGCACATCCCAGCCTATAGATTAGTTTATAGATATGACAGTTCACGCTTATCTTCATAAATATATCGTTACTATTTTATAATTTGGCCGCTATTTGTAGTAATAGTGTTAGTGGTTGCATCTATCTCAATTATCTTACCAAAACCTGAAAGTTCATCACCTACTCCTACTACTATAGAATTCCCATTCGAACTTTTAAGCCAAGCACGACCTGAAATCAAAGCGTCGATAGTGTAACTTTTATTTATGTTTTTATTAGTTTTGGATATAGGACTCGTTGCTATTAATCCTTCTAGAACCTTTTGTTGTTTCTGCGCACCTTCAGATAAAACACCTACACTAGTACCTATGCCCTGTACATAAGTCACTAGTTGCTGCATTTGTTGTTTTAATTCCGCACTATTTTTGGATTCTTCGCCGACTGATGATTGTAATTGTTTATTAATATCAGTCACCATATTTTTTAAGCTATCCATATCTTGTTTAATACCACTTAACGCTTGCGTATCAACTGCTGAGGATACTGGGGATACTGATGCTGGCTGTATAGGGCTAATTGCTACGGGCGTAGTTGTTGTTTCCGTTTTTACTTCTTGGCTAGGAGAAACAACTATTGTAGATGGTGTTACTTCCGTTGTCTGTGACCCGGGGGCAGTAGCATCAACAGCAGGTTCAGATTCAGCTACAACTTCTGGCTCCGCAGTTCTAGAACTACTTTTAAATGAATATTTTATTCCAAAATAAGCTACAACTAAAAAAACCACGGCAACCACACCATAAGTTTTTAACATTTCCATTATTCCTGACTTCTTAGGTGGAATACCCGGCATTGTTGTATGATCTGATGGAGGCAAATCTAAATCAGGGTTTAACTCTTCTTCATGCTCAAAATCTATACTATCCAGATCGCCAAAACCTGTATTTTTATCAGTACCATCATTTGCAGAATTAGTTTCATCTAAAAAGTCATAAGATGGATCAAATGGATCATTTTTTTTATCTACCATAACTTTTTACCCTTAATATTTATTGTGGGAGAATCATCCCCGCTCCTGAGCCATTATTTGCTATACCTTGACTTGGCACAACTGTTGGTATTGCTGGAGCAGAACTAGCAGTAACAGCCGAATTATTCGTTATCATTGCTTTTTCAACTAATTGTTGAGTGTTGTCGCCTTGAATAACCAAATCGTTTTGCAATAATATACCTATAGCTGTTCCTGAAGCTATTTTTATAGTTGGAGGGGTGTCCATAAAGTTTAAAGATTTAGTAAACGCATCTGCTGTTTTACCAACCGCAATTCTCGTTTGATCAGTTGAACTAAAACCACCGCTTCTACCTACGTCAACTGTTCCATTATTTGTTATTACTTTTGCCTGATTTTGCATTGATATTGCCTGTCCCAAACCTGATAAGAAATTGGCAGCAAAAAAAGTTCCATAACGTAGTAGGTTATGACGGTTTACTGATGTTGCAAGTCCAGTATTAGCTGTTTTAGGATCAATAGCTACTGCAGTAATGGGCACACTTACCCGTTTTCCAGGAATGTTTATTAAATTAAATTCTAATATTAAAGAAGTACTTACTCTAGGTGCATTAGCTGATACGGGAATACTAGCTGGATTAATAGTCCCTATAATTTTAGCATCATTTAAAGGCCCAGAGACAATCCTTGCTAATATTGGCCCAGGATTATCGCTATTTACAGATGTTAACATAACACCAAAAAGTATATCACCAGCCTTGTAATAAATTTTAGGTTTATTATCTTCAGTTGTGGCTGTTGTGGGCTTATCTAATAAGTAATTCTTAGCTGTATTATTTGCTGCTAAAACAGCTAAAGGCTTGCCCTGAACATATTGCTGAACATCAACCTGCCATGCTTTAGCTAACATTGCAAGCTGTCTTGCCATTAAAGCTTGAGTTTGCTTATTTGCAGCGTCGATCTGCTGTTGCTTAACTTGATCCTGTTGTTTTGCTAGCAATTCTGCTTGAATTCTCTTTTGATCTTCTAAGTTTGATTGAAACTGCTTATTATAATTAGGTGGTTCTAACCCTGGAATAGCATTGCCCGTATTAGATAAGCTTGGTAACACAGCCACAGGTTGACCAGCTTGATTCAACGCTTTATTAGTCGATTCATTATACTTTTTCTTTTGCAATTCTTGATATTCTGCAGAAGATATATGAGTGCCAGGTATGGAGTCTATAACTGCACCTGGGTTAGTAATAGTTGTTGTTTCTGAGACGCCCGAATCAACTCCATTATCTAGAGCTGTACGATTTCTAGTACTATAAGCTATAACAAGGATAATGAAAATTACTGCAATCATAAAGAACAAAAATACTCTAGACTTTTGATTGCTCATGCTTGCTTTTAAATTACTTTTTGTACTCATGATCTCTGTCCTTTATGTATCTAGTACCCTTCCACAGCAAGCTGATATGTATTACCGTCTTTCGACGCCATGATAACTGGAGTTTTTGGCATACGATAAACTTTCATACCATCTGCGCTACGCATAGAACTAGTGTAGCTTGGGGAAAGTACTGTTAACCGCGTCCTTATCAACAACTCACTATCACCAAATAGCCACACAGAAGCAGTTCCACCACTTACTTGTATGGGTTTTGCTTGCTCTGGCGGGATGCCATCAAGCAACGACATTAATATACTATTATCTGTCGCAGGGATATTAGACTTAATCATAGGAGTTGCAGCTTTAGGACCCAAACCAGCTATTCTCAAATCTAAGCGATAATCAACTTTTTTCTGATCATTAACAAAATTTAAAATAACAGGTGTATCTAAACCATGCAATAAAACTACTATATTAGTATTTGCATAAGGAACTAAACCCTGTACCATCATCAAATTACTTTCTTTATCCCATTGAATACTAAAAGCTGTAGGATTACCTATATCATAAGCTTTAATAGGCCAAGGCGCACCCGTTTCATCAAGGAATAATAAAGTGCTTACATAACCTGTAGAAATTCTTACTGGTGGAGGAGTGCTACCTGGATCGAGATCAACAGCTCTTGTAGACATTATGGGCGTTGGGTTACGCACTTGATCCTGCACAGATTGTTCATAAGTATTAGATATTTGTCTAAATAATTTTATTTGTTCGGGTGATAAAGGGAATTGCTGTTTCATCAAATCTTGATAATTCTGATCCTTAGGGCTGCCAAATACTTCTTTATTTGCCCACGGAGTTAATTTTTTATACGCTTCTGCCTTCTCTTCTATATCTTGTATTTGCTCAGTTTTGGCAATGTAGCTATTAACTTTTGCTTGGTTAATTTCTACCCCCGGTATGGGAGGTAAATTAATCATAGCAATGGTTGTTGCCGGCGTTGACACTGTTTTAATTGTAGGTGCCATAAGGCACTCTTGTGGTACCACACCTGATGTTCCAGCACTTGCTATTAACGTTGTGCAAATAGAAGAGATATCTGATGGAGTGTTTGGTGTTGAATTTGCTGTCGGATCTGCTTTTACAGAGGCAGATGGCAAAACTGGCGTAGTTTGTACAATTGGCGCAGAAGGCACACTGGCAGTTGGAGCTGAAGTATCAAGTAAATTATTTTGTGCATGACCTAAAACACTATAGGCACAAAAAAATATAGACACTATTTGAGATAATTTTGTGTATAAAGCCTTACTCATCTATAGCTCCGCTAATTAATCATCTATAGTATAGTATATAATCTTGTGACTAGCTATTACAAACTGGTAAATTGCCTGCACTAAAGTCCCCTGCTTTTACTCTATCAAGTATCTGAATATCACTAATCGCAAGACCGCCCAAATAATCAAATTCTGATACTCGTTGTATCTGTACTAATGCTCTTGCAATCACGTTATATGTAGATTTATTACGATACTCAAGATATAAAGGTACAATTAAAGTCCAGACATAAGTATCTTTACCTTCAACGTTATAAATGCCTGTAGCCTTTTTATCCAGTGCAACAACATCACACAAACTAGCTTTAGCAACAAATTCACCATTCACTATCGTTGGAAGATCCGTTTGGTTTAATAGCGTCACATAAGAACTATACCCAGAAGGTGTAAACAAAATAGCATTACGCTCAATACGAGCTTTATAATTAATAAAGTTAATATTAAATAGTCTAATCAAATTTTGTGCTGTCCAATCTTTAATTTGTGCATTATTATAAATTGGCGTCGTTAAAGTCTGGCTCTCAAAAATTTGTTCTCTCTCATCTGTGACAAAATATTTAGGTTTTGGTTTACTAGCTATCATGTACACTCCAAGCAGTAATATCAAAACGATCACAATAGCCCCAAATACCAGTAGATAAATATAATTCATTATTTTATCTTTTGAATATTCCGCTGTTAAACGCACATGATCATTTGTCATATATTTCTAATTAAGTCCCCTAGCTCCACAAAAATCATTGCCTGCTAACACCATACTGATACTAGCTATACCAATACTCTTATCCGAACTTACTTCCTCTCCACTTTGGATTATTAAAGTTACTAAATAACGAAATAATCTCGTTGGATCATGGCTCTGAACCTGCATTAATATAGGAATTTGTACTGCCCAAATAGTTACATCTTCATTTGCAACTTTAGTCTGCCTTTGATTAACTACAGTCACCACATCACAAGAATTTACCGCATAAGCTAATTGCTTATTCAAAATATCATTTAATAATCCAGTACTCTTGACACTCTCCATATACTGGGCGTATCCATCTGCAGTAAAATACCCCTTTACTTTCTCAAAATGATTATCTAAGTTATCAGCAAAATTGAACGTAAAAATATCGGAAACTGCTTGAGATGACCAATTAAGTAAGGCATCATTGCTTATTTTTGGTAATGCTAATGTTACTAATGGAGTTTTATTAGTCTTATTAAAAGCATATGTTTTAGGAGATTTATTAAGATTGACTAAGAAATTCATATAAACAGATAAAACTATAATAGCTATCATTACCCCTAATGAACACAGACGCAAAAGTGCGAGGCGTATCTTTCTTACTGTAGAATTCTGCCCTACTATGTCTAATGGCTTATTTAGTATTTGTATCCCTTTTTTTACTACTTTTTCCATTTTGTTCTCAATTATGCAGGTCGATTATTAGCTGCAATGTATTCATCTGCTTGTTTTTCAGTGTATATCGTAAGTCTTTTTAAAACACCACTCTCATTAGATGCAAAATAAACCAAATCAGGTCTAGAACTAACTCTGTAAAACATTAAAGCCAACAAAATAATTAAAATTATGTAAATTATATTAATCTTTTTAAATATTTTTCTATACTGTTCTACATGAAAATACAAATTAGAGTGCTCATCGTTACCAAACATAATTATACACCCCCTAAAGCTTCACAAAGTTTTTGTGGATCAGTTGTGCCAGTCTCGTACTGTTTTTGGTTATAGATAATAAATCCATATACCGCTATACCTGTCTTAGACAATAATTTGGGAACTCGCTGAATCTCAACTCGCAAATCACCACGCATAACAGATGGTGTCGTTTTAGCGCTCGCTATGACTGCGATAATTGGCATACTTAATCTCCAAGTATAAACTGAATAGCCTTGCACATCTTGAATCCCCTTATACTCAACTCTTGTTGTTTGATTACCACAACCGTGCGCTTGCACAACTAGTTTTGTAGCTGAAATACTTTGAAATAACCTTGACTCGGTTTCTAATGCTCTAGCATAGGCGATAAATCCGTCTGGAGTGAAAAGATTAATCATGTTTCTGTAGCTTGCTGCTTGACCTGAAAAATCAAAATCATAAATAACCTGTATACTATTCTGCACCCAATTAATAACATAATCATCAGTTATCCTAAATCCATCAGATACCGGGGTTAATAAATCTTCTTTTTTAATAACAGTTCCATCTAGGTTAGTTGGAATATACCAAGTTGATTTAGCATCTGTCGAGGCTCTATAATAAACTATTAGCATCATAACTATGGCTATGATACCTAACAAGTAAATACCCAGTAAAAATCTTAAATTAACACGATAAAATGTATTTCTAGCTTGTATCGCAGAATAAATTTTTTGAACATTGTTTTCTTCCGCTGTTTTGTTAGTTGAGTCAATATTCTGTTCTGGCATGTGCTATCCTATTTATCATCGCCACCATGCTCTTGCTTTTTTATACCTACCAGATATAAAAGAACAACGGAACCAGCGTAAGAATACGCTATAAGTAAACCCAAAATACTCTATTACTGCGAAAAAACCTGTCATCAAAACCACTAAGATAAACATATAGAGCACTAAACTTTCTGGACTAAATAAAAGAAAAAAAAATGGAATAATAGCCCGAGAATCTAATACAAAAATTCTTGGATTTCTTGCTGAATCACGCCAATGCGTAAACTGATCCATAGTAGCCAACTCGTAAATATACTTAAATATATATTATTATAGAATATATTAAGAAAATATATTAAAAAAATAAATAATATAATATAGATACTGATCACAAAGACCGTCTCTCTTTAATAACAAAATATTAAAGCGTCGGGATGGGTGGCAACGGCTTAGTTTTAGGCTGAAGTTCATCTTGTTTCTGTTCGGTAAAAGTATGGCCATTACCAATTACACCTGAAACAAAGCCTTGAGCTTTTTGCTCTTGCACCAACTTCATTAATGCTTCTACCTGTGTTTGCGTGAGCTTGCCATTTCTACGTAGTAAATTACATACATCCTGAATGTTAACTTTACCAGCGATTGCAAGTTTAATTACCGATTTTTCTATCCCTTCACCAGATCTGCTGTCTATACTGCGATTAAGCGCTGTATATAAGGGTACATGTTCTTCAGGATTATTAGAATTTGATGAATTATTAGCCATAAAATTATCTTAGAATATTAGCTCTCATATGATTATATAATTATAGTATCTCAAAAAACTTAACCTAAACTTAATTTTGTTTAGGTGTTACTTAAAAGTTATTCATTCTCAAAATTTCAATTAGTTAGAACTGGCTTCGAAGCAATTCATCCCTAATTTCTGGTGTTAACACTAACCATTCTCTTATAGCTGCTCTTTTACCATCTACCGTAGGCACTAACATTTGCCATACAATAGCGCGGGTTAGTGAAAGCAAATCTATTGTTCGACCATATCGTTCATCTTCAGGAAAAGCTGAGACCATACGTCTCATTGTATCGGCGACACCATTACTATGAACAGTTGTATAGACAGTATGACCTGTTAATGCTGCGTCGATCACCGCTGCAATTGTCTCATAATCGCGAGCTTCCCCTACTAAAATAAACTTTGGCTTACGACGTAATGCGTTTCTAACTGCTGCAGGAAAATTTGGTAAATGTAGTGGGATCTCAGATTGTGCAATCGAAGCTGCTGGTGCTTCAACATTATCGTAAACAAACTCGATTGGTGATTCATAACTTAAGACTTTGCCATCTTCTTTTTCTAAAATTTCTCGCATAATCGAGGCTAGTAACGTTGTTTTACCAGAGCCTGTTGCACCTGCAACAATGACTATTCCTTGAGTTGGAATAATAGCATCACGTAATCTTGGATCTAACCCCATATCGTTAATAAAAGGCGGATCGGCAGGGATAGCACGCATTGTAATTTGTATTCCTGGGTTGCCTTCTACTAAACAACCAGTCATATTAACACGAAAACGATGCCTCACTCCTCTTTCTGGCTTTATCTCATAATGCGTATCAAGATCAGCACCACTTAAAATTTGAGCAATACCATTAGCGCCGTAGATAATATTGACGATATCTGACACTTCACTATGTGTCAAGTTACGTTTAGTAATGCGATGCAAGCGTCCATGGATATCAGCTAGTATTTTATCTCCAGACTGAATTGTTACATCAGACGTTTGATTTATTACACAAAAATTTAGTAACCTATCCACATCTCTCGCTGTAAATCGACTAGGTTCATCTGGAAATACTATATTTGCCATGCTTTTGTTTTTGTTATTTTAAGTTTTTATTTATTGTAGAGCTCGTTAACATTCATAATACTGCCACTTTTGTCTTTAACTCCCAGAGATAACGATTTTGCGCTACCACTTAGATTTGTGCTTAGATTTGTACTTAACTTTGTATTTCGCTTGTTGTCAGCATTATTGATGACATCATAGATTTTTAAGTTATTTATTTTAGCATCCAATTCAGCTTCTAATGCACTAGTCATAAATGGTTTCCAAGATTTACTATCTGCTTTTAACGAAGGTAGTGCAGCTATGGTTAACACTTTATCATTGATCTTGATCTCATCACCATTACCTGTTACTCCATAATCTCGTCTGGCAACGTAAGGTGCACTCACCATATCGGCTGCTAAGAGTTTTCTATACCTAGCCATACCTAGATAATCTCGGCGTAATAGCATCAAATTTTGAGCAAAAATTTGTTCCGCTTGTTTGTAACCAATGTACCACCCCTCTTCAATACCTTTTGACCACGCTTCCTGCTCAGCACTATTTTTTGGTAAAATAGACGATTCAGGCAAGCCTGGTTCTGAATAAGTTGCTTGTAGATAATCTCGCCAACCTGGAACCGCAATAGCAAATCGGGCTTGTCGCACTATTTTATAAACACGATCCGTGATCCTTAGTGTTCTAAAATTGTTTTGCACACGTTCAACCTGCAAATGAGTGCGAGCTATTGCTTGGCCTGTTGGATTGTCATTTAATAAAAAAGTATCATCGTCCTTAGGGAGTGATGTCTCAGATGTTGCATCCATTGTTTTTACAGCTTCTACTAACACTGGTGGAATAATATTGTTAGGTAACATTAAACTATTGAAACTAAAAATTTTGTCTAAGCTACTAGCTCTTGCTTGCAGATACTCATTAAGATCTTTAGATCTAGCATATAACCCTCCTCGCATCCCTACACTAAGAGCCATTTCATGCAAAGCAACTTGTCTAATAGTACCTTGTTTGTTATTTGCATACTGCTCTGCTGTTTTACTATTAGCTTTTTTTAGATAATCGAGAGTAAGTTCTTGCTGTGATTGGTCCGTGGAAAACCAGGAACAATTAGTCAATGATAAATTTAATAATATTATTGCCAAAAAGACTGATAATTTATAGACAAACTTTAGATATATTCTCATCCTATCTCGTTGTACCTTAATTCAAGCGTTTTAGATTGGGGGAAAACAACCAAATTTACTCTCTCTCTGCTTTGGAAATTAGCTTCACGAATGATGTCTCCTAACTCAACATTTTCATGAGCAATATCAATTAACACAGGGATAGCTGGGTTAAGCCCAACAACTTTAAATTTATAACCTGCAACAGCTGCAACCTCTTGAAGAAAGGGTTCTATAGGTCCTGCCCAGTCCACCGCAACACGTTGACCGAGGTTATATCTACTCATATTTTCATCATTCAAACTAACAACTCTTGGTTGCCTATATCGCTCAATCTTTTCTAATTCAGTAATCGAAGAGTTAACTGATTCTGCTGCAGCTATGACAGCATCACGACTTGTGTCATTAGTGGATTCAAAAGAAGCATTATGCACATGCCATGAGTCCATGGTGTTAGCACTATTAGTCGAGTTACCTGCTTTATTACCTGTCGAGCAAGAGGTTGTTAATAACATTACTAAACAAACAATACTAAGCAACAAACTGATGCGTGCCCCTGCAAATTTTGCGAACATAATTTATCCCTGCGATCTTACTTAATATTAATATACTAACACAACTTTAAATATAGTGTATTTTAATATATCTTTGTAGATAATATTTATGTCTAGTATAAAATTTTTCTTCTGATGATTTAATCTAGGTTGTAACTACCTCATATTTAAACTAATATATGTATATATATAGAAGTATATATAGCTCTAGTCTTATCTTAGATAATTTCTTAGATAATTGTCTATGATGCTTTTTAACTTCTTTTAGTTTTGCAAATATAGATTATTATTCTATGGATATTTACAAATGCATGGCGTTGATCGCCGATAGAATGCAGATTAAATTTACTTTAAATAATAAGGCGATGACATCATCTGAAGTCTTTGCAGAAAATGGCATGTTTCCTGCTATCATCAAAAGAGCTGATCAACTTAGTGCCTTTTGTTTAGGCACTGGACTAGGGCTGGGATACGAAGAGTCTGCTAATAGTCTCTTAGGCACTAGAACCATTATGGATAACACTGTCTCTAATGCCTATAGAATTATGTGTATGACTGAAATATTATATGAATTAGTTGAATCCTCACCTAATCCCAGATTGCTAGCTTTAGATAATCTAATGTTTGATTAATAGACGATTAAATATTTATACATTTATGATAGATCAAATGCCACCAGCTCCAAATCATTCTTCTTTATTTCAACCTGTGACGACACAATGCATCGTTCAAACTGCACAACGTTTTGATCTACCTGAATCAGTATTACGTGCTATTTTAAAAGTAGAGGGTGGAAAAGCCGGCGAGCTAAGATTTAATACCAATGGTACTTATGATATTGGCCCTATGCAAGTAAACTCTATTTGGTTACCTAAGTTCTCAAGATATGTTTCTGCAGAACAAATATTTTATGATGGCTGCGCTAATTTACAAGTTGGCGCCTGGATACTGCGATATAATATTAATAGAGCAAAAGGTGACGTATGGCAAGGGATTGGTAGTTACCATTCCAGCACTCCTATTCATCAAGATAAATATAAAACAAAAATATACACAGCATTGCAAAACATTAATACAAAAATGACATAATACATATGGCTAAACAAGGTGGCGGTGGCGGAGGACAACAAGAAGGTGGAAACGGTAATGATCCAATGTTCATTATGGCTTTCTTTATTGGTGTTATTTGTTTATTGTGGTTTACCCGTGAATATTACTTTCCTCTAATCTTCAAGTTTAAATACTATGAACTTCTTTTCGCTAATTATTTTGTTAGTGTTGATCCTACGCTAGTTGGTGCTGTTATTAATGCGCAATATAATCCTAATGCCTTAGATCAAAATCAATTTTTTGATCTATTAAACATGGTAGGTAACTATTTCAAATATCCTGTTGCTGTGATTTCAATAATTTTCGCAGCCATTATTTATGTAAAAAGCCCCAGCAATAAATTCAATAAATCTTTTTCTATGACCACTTTTAGAGCACAAGAAAAGATTAATTATCCTCAAATTATCGCAGCGAGCAAACTTGATCTTATTAACACTAGTATTTTTGAAGGCCCTTGGGCAAGTGCATTAACTCCTATGTCATTTGCAAAAAAAAATGACCTTCTAGAGATTATTGTGAATCCAAGACCAAACCGTATACTAAGAGAAGCAGAAAAGATTGCAAAATTACGTGAAGCACGTGCAAGGCAACTATTTGCTGCACAATTAGGATACCTTTGGAATGGACCTGATCAATTACCTATACACACAAAAGCATTGTATGCTGTGTTTGCTGCTGCTGCTAACCAAGATCGACAACCTGCTATTGCCTTGCTACGCCAATTCAACGCTGCACTAGAATATAGTAATACTCCTGATTACAAAGGCGTCGAAGAATTATTAGCTAAGCACAAAAACAGTAAACTTATGAAAAAAGTTGAACAAAGACATGCTTATGTCATGACTGTATTAGCTGCAACCTTAGAGTTAGCCAGAAGCAATGGTGTGCTACCATGTGCTGACTTCTTATGGTTAAAAACTGTAGATAGGCCTTTATGGTATATGTTAAATAATGTCGGCAGACGTTCTGCTTTTCCCGAGTGTGCTGGAGCTATGGCTCATTGGAGAATTGAATCTAGAATGCAAAAGAAAATTGTCAGTCCAATGATTGAAGAAGCTGTCAAAGCATTAAAATTAGCATTAACTGAAATTATTTACGAAGATGAGAATGATTAACTAGCATATGGCTAAATACTTACGTGGTATCGAGGGTAAACATGAGCAGCGGCAACAGGAGTTAATCCGAGATACTCGCACGCTTGGTAAAAAAATGCATCAATTTTTTACCAGCGCTCTTGGTGGTGCCATTACACAAACTATGTGTGCAGGTACTGCTATCATGATTCCAGGTGTAGCAGATATTGCTCTAGTTTTCAGTGTTGGTATTTTTTTCGTCACTATTTTACATAAAACCACTTTGCCTTTTAGAATGCCGATGAGCTCGCGAATGTTGGATTATAATGATCCTAATCCGGGTACAGGCAAAGCAAAAATGGCTGGTGGTATTTCTTTTTTTGGCAACGATTTACGCACTAATGAAGAACTATGGTTCAGTAATGATGACATGCGCACCCATGTCTTAATCTTTGGTTCAACTGGTAGCGGTAAAACAGAAATGTTGCTTGGTATTGCCTATAATTCTTTTATTCAAGGCAGCGGTTTTATTTACGTAGATGGTAAAGGTGACAACTCGTTATTTGCTAAAGTATATGCTATGGCTAGATTTACTGGCCGTGAAGATGATTTATTATTAATCAACTTTATGACTGGCGCAAGAGACGTTATCGGTGCACAAAAAAATCGATTATCCAACACCATGAATCCTTTTGCTGTCGGCTCAGCAGATATGTTATCGCAGTTAGTAGTGAGCCTTATGGACAGTGGCAAACAAGGTGGTGGTAACGATGATATGTGGAAAGGTCGCGCAATAAGCTTTGTTGAAGCTTTGATGCGCTGTTTAACATATATGCGTGATTTAGGCCATATTTTATTAGATGCGCATACTATCCGTAAGTACTTTCTTTTACATAAGTTAGAGTCCATCGTCTTAGATAGAAAGTTCCCTGTTGGCGATCGATTTGTAGATATCTCAGATGCGCCAGAAATAGCGATTGATCCTTTAAGTAACTATTTGGACACATTACCAGGCTTTCAACCAGCAAAAAAATATAAACAAAGTGGTGAATGTTTAGAACAGCACGGCTTTATTACGATGCAATTAACTCGTACTTTTAACTCGTTAGCTGATACTTATGGTCATATTCTAAGAACAAATTTAGCTGAAGTAGACTTTCATGATGTTATATTAAATCGACGTATTTTAGTTGTGCTTTTACCTGCTTTAGAAAAAGCTCCGGCGGAATTAGCAAATCTTGGAAAACTTATCGTAGCATCTTTAAAAGCTATGATGGCTGCAGGTTTAGGCTCACAAGTGGAGGGCTCTTACAGTGATGTTATAGAAAGAAAACCTACTAATTGCGAAACACCTTATCTCTGCATCCTAGATGAATACGGTTATTATGCAGTAGATGGCTTTGCTGTGGTGCCTGCACAGGCTCGTTCATTAGGCTTCTCTGCTGTTTTTGCCGGGCAAGATTTACCAGCCTTTCAAAAAGCATCTAAAGAAGAAGCAGCTTCTATCGGCGCGAATACAAATATTAAGATTTGTATGAAGCTAGAAGATCCAACGGACACTCTAGAGTTTTTTGTGAAAACAGCTGGTGAAGCTTATGTTACTGTAACTGGCGGTTTCCAAACGAAACCTTCGAATTTTACTAATAACTACTTAGACAATCAAAGCGCGCAAGTTGAAAAAAGAAATCGTATCGAGTTATTAGATCTTAAAGATCAGATGCCTGGTGAATACCATATTTTCTTTAAATCTAAAATCATCCGTGCTCGCACATTCTTTGTGAATCCTCCTAAAGTAAAATACTTACAACTTAACCAATTTCTAAAAGTAGAAACACCACCAGATGAAGTTTTAATTCAAATTTCTAATCAAATGGAAGCGTTTAAGAAAGCTGTTGACTACCCTAATTTTAGTTCTTTACAATTTAAAGAAGATCCTGAATTAAACTTTATTTTTTCTTCTATCAATAAAAGTAACTCTACAGATTATTTGAATAACGCAGCGCGTGCAATTCAAGATCTATACCAATACTACAATCAAGAAGATGAGAATTTATTTGAACAACAACTACCAGAACGCGATTTAAATGGAGCAATAGATATTTTTACGGGCAAATCATTAGATCTTTTTGATGATCCCATGAAACTTTTAGAGATAGATCCTATGTTAATTAATCCTATTATTAACAAGAGCGCTATGCTAAAAAATATGACGGTTTTAGAACACATCTGCGGCCGCTCTAAAAAAGAAGGATATGATATAACTTTGCGTCAAATTGATGAGATTAGCAAAGCTACTACCTATCCGCCAGCTGATCGTATTACTCCTAGTAAAACTATCGTCTTGGATAGTATTCATATACTGATACAAAACCTATCTCAGAAATTTTAATTGCATTCTTATTGTCTATAAAATTTTATTTTGTTAGTATCGTACCACTTTCTATTAATACTAACAAAAAGTTTCCCTACGTGCATATTTTAAAGAAAATAGTTTCAATAAGTTTATATAATTCTGGAATTTCTTTACTTAATCTTATTACACTTTTGATCGCAGTTACTGGCACATTCTTTACATTACAATCTACTAGCATTATTCCAAACAATATAGAGTTCACTACAAAAATCTTTAAAACTATTTCTTTGGGGGCATTATCATGGTTTTCAGCTGTAGCTTTTATAACGACAATTTTAGATATCCTTACTAATACTAATCATCTAGATAGACTATTACACAATATTGCTTATTATAAATATAAAGTAACAACTAATGTTAATTATTCTCGTTTTACTACCATAAAAGATAGAATTGTTACGGGACTTGTGAGTGTCTTTCCTCTGACTTGTATTATAGGTTATTATGGTGAATATTTTGCTCTCTCTAAAGAAGAGATAAGCTATCTACTGTCTATTTTATCAACAGCTATACTAAGTGGAGGAATGGTCTATAAGCTTATTGCTATACCAGCAAGCTTTATTCAACGTAAAACTGATAGTTACAAAATAAATGAGGAACAAAAACTATTTGGCTTATTGCAACATTATATAAATAGTCAACCTTACGAATCTGCTCAAGAGATCATAGCAAGACTAAGTCAACCAAGAATTGAAAGTCACCCTCCAGCTATAGCTGTGCAACCCTTCTTACCTCACACAACAGATACAGCTCCAATTGTTGCTGGACCTGCTGCTCCTACTTGGACTGGGCCTCAAACTGCCCCCGTCATGTTAACATCATATCTAGTACCTAGACATAGATTAATGCCATGATAATGAGACTATACTGCACTTACATACATAGACAAGCCAGGATCAGTACGCAAAGTTAAATACGGTGCTAAGCGTATTTTTTGGCCTGGAGCTTTTTCAAACCTTAAAAACTGCAATAACCGGGTGACTATCACTTGCAACTCTAACATCGCAAAATGCGAAGCAGCACAACTTCGTGGACCTACTATAAAAGGCATATAACTACTTTTAACTTGTTTTACTCTATTTTCTTTAGTAAACCTAAAGGGATCAAAAACATCTGGTTTGTTCCAATACTCTGGATTTCGGTGCAGAGCATAAATACTAGATATAATATAAGACTTAGCTGGTATATAATACCCATTGATTTCATCATGTTCCGTAGTATATCTAACAGTTGTCCAAACTGGAGGAAATAATCTCAATGTTTCCTCTAACCACATTTTAGTGTACACACACTGCTGTAAATTTTCATAAGTTAGATTATTTTGATTTAACTGATTAATCTCTTCTAAGACTAATTGTTTATATGGATAATCCAGCTCCAGCAACGCCAAAGCAAAAACAACAGAAATTGCCGATGTCTCATGACCTGTAAGTAACAACGTAGTGATTTCATCTATTATTTCACTCTCATTTTTATAATTATAATCTGTTTTACCGTTATAATTTAATAAGCAAGAAATTAATGTGGATTTATCTTTTGTATTTTTATCATACATATTATCAGCAACATCAACAAAGCGTTTTTTAATTACTTGTTTTAAAAAAGCTAATCTTTTTACTATTTGATATTGAGTCTTAAAAGATATTAAAGACGGATTGTAATTTTCATTTAGATATTTTAAGCTTGCTGCAACTGAATCAATTTCATCACCCCATGATTTATTAAAAAATATCTTTGCAGCAATATCTAGGCAAATCTTTGTTGTATGTTGCTCTATATCAATGATTATTTTATTTTTATTATTTAAAGACGTCTGGAGAGATTTTATATAATCATCTACAGATTGTTGCATCAAGTTAACATAATGTTTTAAATTACCTGTTTTAAAAATAGGTAAAATATTTTTACGTCTATCAACATATTTACCTCCGCTATTTAGTAACATACCATTACCTAAAAGCGCTTTAAATAATTTATTAGACGTATATTTTTTAATATATTTATGTTCGTTTAAATGCACATGTTCTATTTCTGGTGCTCCGCAAGTTGTATAAATATTTCCTACTAGAGCTTTTGAAGAAAGAAATAGATTGCCATAAATTTTTTGCAACCGCAGGACATCATAAAACTCTTTGGGATGTTCAGCAAAGATATTGCGTAAGTAATCTAATCTTGATATTTTTGGTATGTAATTAAGTGAATCTACGTGTAACACTTTCTTAACTCATGCTAGAGCCGCCACCTTTACCACCACCGCCACCGCTTGGTGGTTTAGAGAATGATTTACCAATACTATAACCACTCTTACCCCCCTCAGTACCAGCTTTTGTCATATCACCTGGTAACTTACCACCTTGTTCTGCACGCCCTTTAGCTTCTGATAGATATTCACCTTCACCAGAAACCTGTGTACCAGAAGCACCTATCCAAGTCATAATTCTATTAGGAACCTCATTAATTAAGCTAAACGATTTATGAATAATAATGGTGAAAGTACCGATGTAAATAAACATCATTCCGACCACTGCTCCAAGTGAATCAGTAGGAATACTTTTTGTTTCCATTATTAAATTCATGGAGATACTAAAAAATAAGATTCCTATTCTCACAACTACAATACCTGCTAATAAACCTATTACCATAAGACCGGGACGCAACATCAAACTCAATAATAATTTCAATCCATATTCAGCATTACCCATAACTTCATCACCTTGAGGATGCATCAGCCCGAGCGCAACTATAGGAGCTGCAGCTACAGCTTCTACACATAATAGCAGCCAACCTACAACCCCAGATAAATAGATCATAAGTGGTATAAAAGGTATGTATGTATTAAGTAATATTCCTATAGGATAAAAAATCATCATGACACCTATGATGGCAAAAAATAACATGCCAACTATAGGCACAATAATACCAATGGCAGAGTGGACATATGGCAACCCAGGAATAACAGCTGCTGCTATAGCCCCGGCGATTAAAATAACCGTACCAACCATAAACAACGCTTCACACATCACATTTATTTTAGAACCTCTTTCAGCTAACTTTATTAAGGGATCTACAGACAACGCTGCCCTAACACCACTTAAATTTGTAATACCTACAGAACTAGGGTAATCAAACAACCCTTCTGTATTTAGAATTTTCTTTACTATAAACTCAATAAGCTTAGTTAGCCCTAAGCTTACAACGGTTAAGAGTGGATTGTCATAATTCACATCAAAACTTGCACCCACGGTAGGACCACCGCCACTTGCAGTATAAGCAGACACTCCTCCATTTGCAGCATAAGTAGCAGCTGAAACACTAATTAGCTCATTAGCAAAAGCTTGGGCAGGTTGCCCCCCCCAGGCCTGAATACTGTCCCCCACATAATCTGTCGCATCAGAAGAACCTGAAGGTACAGATGCATTTTCTTTAATAATGCCATAATATGTTGAAGCCGCAGAGATCCAACCTATCTGTCCTGCCCTTCCAGAGAAACCAGATCGATTTTGACTTAAGGTTTGCAAAGATTGGGCATTAACTATCCCTGTTACAATACTGTTAATAGAAAATACAAAAGCGTTCGATCCGAAAGCAACTTTTTTTGCCTCATAATTTGCAGCATCAGTAGGATTTAGTACGCTATAGTTAATATCGTACATCCCTGTTGAATTATTTGGTGCGTAATATAAATAATCAAACATTCCTCGAGCTTGCCCAGCCATCTGATTTACTACAGATGCTATCTGTGTAATATATGACGTTAAAAGACTAGCCTCTAATCTCACGTTAGTAAAAGCTAATGAACCACATTTTTGTGCTATTACTGGATCTTTTGGTACGAGCTTGGCTCGAGCGCCTCCACTAGAACTGCAATCTGCATTTGGGCTACATACAACCTCTGGTGAAAGATAAGTACAGCTAGGGTGTGCGTTAGCACATGCACGCTCGCCATTAGTAGGATCAATAGGGGTTGAGCCATAACTGCCCACACAGGCTGCAAATCTTATTGCTGGCTCAATATATGCAACAGTATCAAAATTAGCAGCAACAACAGGCAAATTACCTCCAGTAATAGCTGTTTCACCTTGAGATAAATAATTTATTGAAGCATCCCAAACGGTATCGCCTATTTGCACCCCCATTAAAATAAACCACATAGTGATAACCTGGATAAAACTGTAACCAAACGCGTTGGGTATCATCATGCCAGCGCCTGCTGCAACTCTTAGGGGTAAAAATAACGTATGCCATTTTTCGCCCAATGGTTTACCAGATGAGGCTGAAAAAAGTAGTGAACAAACCAGAATGTAAACAACTAAACCAGCTCCAACGGTCGCAATAAAAGTATTAAATATTTTAAAGCCTTCCGTTAAAATACTCGCCCCTCCCTCCAAGACTCCTCGATAAGAGTCTGAAACACCACCAAATAAAACAGATAGAAATACAGTAGAGGTATCTCTCTTAAAATCAGCAGCGAAAAGATCGGGAGCAAATAGAATAGCTAACACAATAAAGTATTTAGTAACCGCTGTCATTCTATTCAAGTTATTTATCATGTTTTAATCTATCGTATTGTTATACCATTCTTTTAAAGTACAACCTAATTTGCGATTTTTTATCTGAAAATACCAGAAATTTGAAATTAAGCTAAATGCAAATAAACTGATGGTAATCATCAATGCTATCCAACCAGAATACCACTGCATAGTGAAAAATCTATATATACTATATATAGCCATAATGGTACCAGTAACCAAAAAAACAACAAAATTTCTAAAGTAACCAGTTTCTCTTTCCTGAATCTCAGCATCAGATAAATTTAATCTCTCACGAGCAGTTTCAAAATCTTCTGGCTCATGTTTAGCTCTAATAGCTGATGTATCCATCATTTTCTTTACATTATTAACTGAGAGGGCTGCGCCTGCTTTTATGCTTTCATAACCCAACCAACCTTTTACATCATACATTGAAGAAAAAAAGCCGCGTACTCTTCTTTTTTTTGTCATTATAGTAACTTCTTCTAAAATTAAAAGATTAATAATTACAATATCAAACAAAACTAACCAAATGTCTAGTTTTATTAAGTAAATTTATTTAGAAAATTTATTCAGGTTAATATTATAGCCTCTTAACATTACCATCAGTAACAATACATTCATCACTGTACCGAGAGCCAATAAAAAATAAATGTATAATATATTTTCTAATAATAAAAAAGTTAAAAATGTTCCAGTAATAATAAAAAGAAGATAATAGCTTTTACTCGCTGCTCTAATCTTATTTTCTTTTGTACGCTTTAGGTACGATACTATTAGTAAGTTTTTATCTTTATGTTTTCCAAACAGACAAGAAGTAAAGCCTATACACAACAAAATTATTATTAAAAATTTATTTTCCAAATTAAACTTTAAAATAATATTATACAAATTAGCTATACTATGAGCCAATAAAAATAAAACTATACAACTTACTATTATTGCTACAAAAGTACTCAAAAGATAGACCCAAATTAGCATAGTTGGATATTCTGAAACACTAGATATATTTGGTAATAACCTGAAGTATTTCAATGCCATCACTGCAGCACAAAACCACCATATTATGATACTACCATCAATAAAAAAATTACTCAGATCTGCCCGGTAGAAAGTATACTTTGCTACTAATATTTGTGCTAAATAATTTGATGGTATAAAATTATTTATGACAATCGTCATGCTAGTTAATACAAATAAATACATCAATGCATAAGCAAACAAGCATCTTGAGATAGACCAGGAAGCATAATTTATTGCCCTTAAAAAAGTTTTAACTTTTTTTTGTACAATCCCCAAAACTAATATTAAGCAAATCAAGATACATCCAATAGATGGTCCTTGCAGCGGAACAACAGCCATAAAACGACACAAATAAACGTAGCTAATATAACTAGCTAGCGCAGTCATTAAACAACTACCAACAATAAAAGAAACGCTATGAATAATAATTATCACATTATTAATCGTGTTGTTTTGTACTGCACTGGGATAAAGTTTATTAACAATAAGTTGCATATTATTAATAGCATGTTTATGTACAAACAAGCTATACAACCAAACATAGGCTAATATAACTGGCCAAGGAGAAAACCAAAACATATTTGTTAAGCAATAAATAATTTCTGCAGAAAAATCTCTAGTCTCTGCACCATCAATAGTAGTATTAATAAAAACAGCTAAAAATAGAGTAAAAAATAATGTACTAAAGATAGACCATGCAATTATACAAACAACGCTTTTAAGTATACTTATTCTATCAGCCAAACTTATCTTTTTGATATACAATAAACTTTTAAGATCGTCCTTATTATAGGTGTTGCTACAGATCTTGCTATAAAATAAATGAAAGCTTAAATATATTAATAAAGGATAAAAATAGTAATTGAGAATTCTTTTTGTATCTTGCACATACAGATAAGCTCCCAGAAGGATAAAACAAACTAACAACCCTATTACTATCAATAAAAATCTTCTAGTTCTAATTTTAAAACTATATTTCAATTCTCGCATATGGATAGCAACTATGGCTTGCCAGGAACATTGATCCCTAAACTTTTCAAACTATCGTTAATTTGTGAAGCTGTATCTGCTGAGCTTTGGTTTTGCATATCTTGCGCCATTTTAAGCATAGCAGAGATGTCTGATGCTAATGATGCAAATAAAGCTGTTTGAATTTGTTGCTGCTCATAACGTTTGAACTCAAGCGTCAATTGCAAAGCCTGCATATAAGCCATTTCTTTCATAAGAGCTGGCGTCGGCATTTGCTGAACTCTGTCATACCACTCAGGATCTGAAAATCTTTTGTTTGCCTCGAACTCTAGCAACCCTTGTCTCGATGTGGGCTCAAAAGTTACTGATTTTTTACCAGTATCATTCCATCTTGCTACTGGAATTTTTAGATTGGACAACACCATACGATCTGCAAATAATTGTGTAACTGCATACTGAGTTAATGACAATTTAGATTGTCGTGCCAAATAATTCATATACACTCCATAACCACCATCTTTAAGAACTTTAAGGCCATTATAGTTAGGATTAATATACTTATCTGGTACTGAAAAGTCGGGTTGATTTATTGTAATAGGAGAAGGCATAATATTGGTTACATTATATGCGTATCTCATAGCAGCTTCATTATTTGATATTTTAGACTGCATTAATGTAGTTGCTGTCACATCTGCTGCAAATCCTGACTTGCTCTCCCATGGGGTTACTCCATTTATTTTGCCGTTTGCTATATCAGCTGCGGTTATAGCAGGGTTAGCGCAACCATGGAGATTTAATTTTGCTGCAAGCGGATCGCAATAATTTGCTAAATGATATTCAACCCAATCACGAACTACTGTTTGGGTGACAGCGGGGCCTGAAAAATTTTCAGCACCTAAAAAACTTCTTCTTAATGCCGCTTCTGCTAATGCTTTATTATTATATTTTGTGGGAATGATTGAGCTTAAATAATTTTCACCGCTAACTCTAGAAGATACATGCGAAGGTGGATACACATCATTAGCCTGCAACATTACGCGTGCTAAATAAGAGGTCTGACCTAAAATTGCATCCGACGCATCAGTAGTTGCTACAGTTTTTCCTGCTCTGTTAATTCGCGGATAGATTACAGCTTGATTCTGATCACTTCCAGGTAAATTTCCGTAACGAAGTTGTTGTTCACAGTTAGGATTCCCTACTGGACACGGATCATCAGCAAAATTATTATTACCACCTGTTGGACTGCCAGATTTCTCATAATAAGAAAATCCATTTGATGTTGTGTAATTACACATCTGCATTTGTTTCTTTAGAAAACAGGTATTAGAGTTTATACTAAATCCTTTGCACTCTGGATCCAGCGTGCATTGCCGACCACAACCATAGAGATCAGTTTGGATAGCGCTGGTATTAATGTCATAACCTTGGCAATCTCGGCTGGACATACCAATAAACTGCTGTTGTTCGCCAGTTATGGCATTGATGGTTTTATTATCATTAAATTTAACATAAAACATCCCTAAGCCAGATGGCATACAGGCAGAAGTTGTTATATAGCAATTTGGTGTTGTATTACCTGATATAAATGTAAACCCTTGACACCCCCCCGTCTGGGAGCAACGCACTGAACATTCTTGTGCAGAAGCAGCTCCTACAGAAGAACCCGATAAACATCCTCCTGTAATTGGCGGAGAATAACCCAAAATTTTATCTGCATAAGCCACATTAAAAACACTTAGTGTTGTTAATAACAATACTATATATTTTAACCAACTATTTTTTAGTGTTTTTCTCATTATCATTGTATACCATGCATTTACTTATTATTAGTTATCGCCAGATCCAGAAGGTATAGTACCATTACCCAAATTTTGTATATACGATCCTCTATATGATGACCATGAACCATTTGGATATACCCATAGTTGATCGGGATTATTGCTATAAGACTCAAAACCCTGATTAAATAAAAGTTGTCGATTACGAGCAGTATCTTTCCAGTTACTATAGGTACTGCCACAGCTATTAGTAGCAAAACATGGTAAAGACATATCTAATGTCATCTGATTACCATTTACTGTTATTGTTTTTTTCACTTGCTCACCACCTGGGTTTGGTAATGTATAAATAAAGCCACTTTGAGGAGTATAAGCACCTAAATTTGAACCCTGACTATAATCAGGTGAAAGGTAGACTGGGCCCATGCAGTTTCCTAATAAATTTGGGGTGCACTGTGGACCAGTATCAGCAGTAGTACTCCCACTTGTTGTACCGCTTGTTGTACCACTTGTTGTACCACTAGTAGTACCACTAGTCGTGCCACTTGTTGTGCCGCTAGTCGTGCCACTTGTTGTACCACTAGTTGTACCACCTGTTGTGAAATCACCAGTGGTCGAACCTGTATTTCCAGTCGTACCACCACCCGTACCACTTGTTGTAGTGCCAGTTGTTCCTGAAGTTGTACTAGATGGCGGCAAAGGCTCATAAGGGCCAAATGTTCCGCCAGTCGTCCCTGCTGTAGTTCCCGCTGTGGTTCCTGCTGTAGTTCCCGCTATGATTTCCGCTGTAGTTCCTGCTGTAGTTCCTGCTGTGGTTCCTGCTGTAGTCTCTGATGTGGTTCCAGCAGTTGGTTCTGGAAAATTTAATTCTGAATCCTGATCTGCACCCACTCCCGCAAATTTATCTAAATTTCCATATTTTGAACTTTCTCCACCAGCACCTGATTTGCTGCTACCAGAATCTTCTCTTCCCTTTCCGTTACACCCCTTATCAACTACCAATTTAAGTACTTTATTTAGATGAGCAGCATAGGGCACCAAATCAGGATCATCATATCGTAAATCTAATGGAAACTGTGGCAAATATATACCAAAGCTAGAAATTACTTTATTTTCAATTTCTGCGTTGTTAATAATCTTATCTCTATATAAAGTACAAGCATCTGCAAATGGCTTTAAACCCATTGTCTCTGGCTTAACTCTAACTGCAATATCTTTAGTAAATTTTTTACTTAAAATATCTATCATGCCTTTATCATCGTTTGTTTTTATAACTGAGATATAAACTGGGTGAGGAGCTTTTGTTTTACCTTCAAGAGGTAAGCCAATCTGCCCGCATCCACTTACACCTTTGTTATCAGCAAACTTACCCACAGATGGTACAGCATCTTGCCATCTGAACAAATAATTTCGAGTAGCTGTTGTTTTATTCATGTAATCAAGGCAAACTTGCCTCTTTACTAATATCACCGTAGCAATCAAAGCCGTTTTCTCTTTGGCTGCACTATCATTTTTAATTTCTGGCTTTTGCATTTGTGCAACAATAGGAAGTTTTTGCTGAGCATAACTTAACAATACTAGAGACAGTGAACTAGCTGCTAATAATATTTTATATTTAACTTTTGACTTTAATTTACTCGACATATGTTTTAATTCTATGTTATGTAACCATTACTAACTTGTCGCCTTCTCTACCGCTTGGATAGCTATATTAAATCTTTCCGCTGCAAAAATTCGAGAAAGCAGTTGTAACCTTTCAAAAACTAAATTTCTATTTAAAAAGATCCCCGGTGTATCATTAACACTTTTACTAGCTACTTCAGCATAGATTAGTAGCTTTGAGGCAGAGCCAGGCTTAATACTATCGATATGCTGCATAATACGAAGTGACCGACTTAATTTAATACTGACTAGTACATTAACATAGAACTCTTCATCTATGATTTGAAAATCCATCGGGTTATCAAGAGCTGCAGCTAATTGTGTTAATGCTGCCTCAATCTCAGGATCACCATCTAAGACCCAATCTTCAGTATCTTCCATAATTTTTATAATTTTTATAAGAAAAGGATCCTGTCTGTCTTGCCAAAATTTATCCGTTCCGGCTACGCTTAAATCTAACATTAATGTCACCGTTAATAACCATAAGTTACTTATTTATTAATTATAGCTATATTTAAACAGTAATTTCTATTTATAATTTTCTATTTATGATCAAGAATTACAATCATAACAACGGCTCATTATAACCTAGTTAGCTTATATTAACAATCCATTTCTACATCCATGTCTGCATCTATTTCTACTTTATCTCTTTACACACTTATGAATTATTTTATTAAATTAAAACCAGTTAATTAGCAATTCACTATTTTATACAATAATGCTAAGCTGAGTTATAAAAAAATTGATTATTTTGTGCGACATGAATCATCACTCTCAATCAAATATTCTTGTAGCTTGGATTGGCCTTCGTACTATTGTCAGACGCGAGATTATTCGCATCTGTAGAATATGGGCACAAACTTTATTGCCGCCAGCTATCACTACTGCTTTATACTTTATCATTTTTGGAACGCTGATTGGCAGCCAAGTTCAACCTATAAAAGACTTTAGTTATGTGCAGTACATTACTCCTGGCTTAATTATGATGACGGTGATTTCCAATTCTTACGGCAATGTTGTTACTTCCTTTTTTGGCGCTAAGTTCCAAAAACATATCGAAGAATTACTCATGTCACCTATGACAAACTTTTATATTTTAACTGGATTTTTACTTGGCGGGGTTATTCGTGGTGTTATGGTAGGAGCTATTGTTACATTAATTTCATTATTCTTTAGCAAAATTAGTATTGCCCATTTCTTCCTAATGTTGTACGTACTTATTATGACTTCTTTATTATTTTCATTAGCTGGGTTCCTAAATGGTTTATATGCAAAAAACTTTGACGACGTGACTATTATACCAGCATTTCTATTAACCCCTCTTACTTACTTAGGTGGCGTATTTTTTTCTATTAATATGCTTCCTACTTTTTGGCAAAAATTCGCTATGCTCAATCCTATTTTTTATAATTTAAATGCCTTTAGGTATAGCTTCTTGGGTATTGAAGAATCCAATATTATTTATTCTCTTGGCATGCTAAGTTTTGTTACTTTAACCCTGTATATCTATAGTTGGCACTTACTGAATAAAGGGGTAGGTATTAGGACTTGAATATATCTTTTAAAAAATTAGCTATATCAGACACTTCTTCTGCGCAAACACTGTGCCCCATTCTATATCTATGCAGCTTGCACCTATAACCTAAATCTGCAAGCAATTGATGTGAACGTTGCCCATAAGAATAATCTACTATTGAATCATCGTATCCATGTGCTAAAAAAATATTCAGATTTTTATTAACAGGATGATAGTCATGATCAACCCTGGGTAAATAACATGACAATCCCACTACACCCGCTAACTGATGTTCGAATTTAAGTGCCGTATATAAGGCTATTACACCACCTTGAGAGAACCCTGCCAGCACAATATTTTCGTAGGGTACGCCCTTATTGTATTCTTCTTGTATCAGGTTATTGATCACTTGTTGGCTTGCCGCAATACCCTTGCTATCTTCTTGACTATTTCTATCAAAACTATAGATATCATACCATGCGGTCATAATATAATGATTATTAATAGTAACTGGACGTTTTGGCGCTGTAGGAAAAATAAAACGAACTTGATAGTCTTCCTGTATTTGCAATTCAGGAACTACTGGAACAAAGTCATAGGCATCTGCTCCAAGTCCGTGCAACCAAATAATGCTACGTGTAGCTATAACATTCTTAGGCTCTAGAATAAGTGTTTCTAGCATCAGTAATCAACTTGTTTTAACAAATTATCCTAGTATACTGAAACCTTCAGGATTAACAATGAGAAATCAGATAAATGAAAATTAAATTTTTTTATATGATCTTATCTACAAGCTTAGTTCTAACTTTTGGTATAACCCTTACTAGCTGTGGCCAGCGAGGACCGCTTTATTTACCCAAAGACTCAACTAAAAATTTAGTAAGTAAAGATAATCAAATTAGAGATATTTAGTAATGTCTAATAAGTTACTTCATGAGATTGCTGCGAAATACTCGACTCCATGTTATATTTATAACAAGCAACAAATCATTCATAATTTTAATCTTTATAAAACTAGCTTTAAATCTCACTGCTATAAAAATATTAATTATTTAATCTGTTATGCTGTTAAAGCCAATAGCAACCTTGCTATCTTACGTCTTTTAGCTAACGAAGGTGCAGGTTTTGATATAGTTTCTGTTGGTGAGTTACATCGTGTTCTTAAAGCTGGTGGAGAAAGTAACAAAGTAGTATTTTCAGGTGTTGGTAAACAAGATTTTGAAATTAAAGCCGCACTTGAAGCTAACATTTTGTGTTTCAATGTCGAATCTGAGCCAGAGCTTATATTAATAGCTCAAATCGCCAAGCAACTAAATAAAATTGCTGCTATATCAATACGAGTAAACCCTAATATAGATGCTAAATCACACCCATATATCTCAACCGGGTTAAGAGAACACAAATTTGGCATTGCCATAGAACAGGCTGAGAAAATTTATCAATTAGCCAACGAGCTTAAAAGTATTTCTATTACTGGCGTTGATTGCCATATAGGCTCTCAATTAACAGAAATCGAACCGTTAAAGCAAGCCTGCTTGGCTATCAGCAAATTTATTAAGCTGTTAAATAACAATAATATTGCTATCAAACATATCAATATGGGTGGCGGCTTAGGCATTGCCTATAATTCTTGTCAAAAGCTACCAAGCCATAAACAATGGGTTGATACCATAATAAATAATTTAGATCTGCATGCTTTACCCTATACTCCTACGGTTATAATAGAACCAGGTAGGTCAATTATAGGCAATGCTGGTATGTTATTATCAAAAGTTATCTACACCAAAACTGATGATTACAATAAACATAACTTTATCATTATTGATGCAGCCATGAATGACTTGATGCGCCCAGCCCTGTATTCAGCAGAGCATGACATCATAAATTTAAACAATATCGAGGACGATAATAGCATTCATAATAACAATGCTACTACAAGTATTGTAGGGCCTGTTTGTGAGTCTAGTGATATTTTTTTAAAAAACACTACTCTATCTGCCAACAATGGTGATTTTTTAGCCATCAAAGATGCTGGTGCTTATGGCTTTAGCATGAGCTCTAATTACAATTCCAGACCAAGAGCAGCGGAAATATTAATCGATAATAACCAGTATTATTTAATCCGCAAACGAGAAACTATAGAAGACTTATACACAAATGAAACTATTCTTTACTAAAATGCAAGGTGCTGGTAATGATTTTGTTGTTATTGATCAAATAAGCCAGGATATTATTTTCAAAACCGAATGGGTACAGTTGATTTCTTGCCGTAAACTTGGTGTCGGCTGTGATCAACTGTTGTTATTAGAACCACCGCGCAATCCTAATACCGATTTTTATTATCGAATTTTTAATGCTGATGGCACAGAAGTAGAACAATGTGGCAATGGTGCAAGGTGTATTGGGCAATTTATCAGCTATAAACATTTGTCCCCTAAAGCTAGCTGGGAAATTGAAACAACAAACTCTAAAATGACTGTAGCTTTGGCTCCGAACAATCAAGGTATTCGAGTTAACCTTGGAGCCCCTAGCTTTGATGCTAGTAGCCTGCCTTTTACCTTTACTGAACTTAATATTGTTAATAACAATATTTTTAAACTACAGATCCCTCAATTACAAGATTTAGAGTATCTAAAAGAGCAAACTTTAATTTTCGCTATCGTCTCTGTTGGAAACCCTCATGTCGTGATAAACATGGACATTATAGATATAGCAATTAGCAATACAAATTTCATCAATCACTATATTAATAAAATTGGTACCGTTTTAAATAATCACCCCCAATTTCCAAAGGGCGTTAATGTTAATTTTATTAGAGTAATTAATAATCATACCATTGCATTAACTACTTTTGAGCGAGGGGTAGGAATTACGTTAGCCTGTGGCACAGGATCTTGTGCTGCTGCTATTTGCGCACGACAACAGCATTTGGTTACAGAGAATTTTATTCACGTAGAAAATGCGGGTGGGACTTTAGGTGTTTCTTGGGCTAACCACGCTGATGCCCCTATATGGCTTACTGGTGCATCTAATGTTGTCTATGAGGGATATATAGAATTATAATACAATACATAGGGCAAAAAACATGGCATGGGTTTATTTATTTTTAGCTGGTATTTTCGAAGTTTGTTGGGCAACAGGGCTTAAGTATTGCGATGGTTTTAAAATCAATCTAACCATGATCTTTGTGGCTCTTACTATGGTACTAAGTGTAGTCTTTTTGGGTCTGGCAGCCAGAACTCTTCCTATTGGCATTGCTTATGCTGCCTGGACTGGCCTTGGAATTGCTGGAGTTTTTATTTACAGTGCATTAGTTTTCAAAGATCCTATCTCTAGTTTAAACATGATCTTTGTTACAATGATCTTATTTGGTGTAATAGGGCTAAAATTAAGCTCTAAATAACCTATTATATTTACTTTTAAAAAATACTGCCTTCAATAGGGACACAATTTATCTTAATTGTTGCACCGCTTAGATCAAGCAAACTCATACTCGTATTATCAGGGCAAGCAGGCCTATTACCATCTTTTTCCAAAGGAGCTGATACCTGAAAAGCCGTTTGGACAGAATTGGTATCATTTAATTGCTGAAATCTCCTAATATCTTTCTTGTATTGTGAACATGCCATTGCCCATGTGGCATCTGGTTTAGTACATTTATCTTTTGCTGTATTATAAGAAATATGGTTATCCATAGGTGGAGTACTCGCTGCAGAGCTAGTATCCATGAGTTGAAGAAACAAACTTTTTAAACTACCAGGATCAGAAGAGGTAATATATAAATTATAGTCTGTTTGAGATGTCATACATTTCCAATTAGATTCCACCTTACATTGACTATCACAGCCTTTGCCCTTTCCGTTATTGCTTCCTAGATCACAATCTTCATTAGGATCAATATCACTATTACCACATAAAGTTTTACATATTGTATCTCCGGAAGCAGACGCTGTGCCTGGTGGGCATGCTTGGCATATTTTATTAGCTCCCATTATTTGATTAGCAGGACAAAACTCACACTTTCCTAAAGCAATGTTACAATTGGCATTTGCAGAACATTGAAATAAAACAGGTTGCTGCTTTAAAATATTATAGGCACTCACTAAGTTTCCCTCTAATGCAGGATCACCGCAATTTAATGTGGTTGTATATTGCTTTGCTGCACTAGGATTACCTTGTTCAAAAATAAATGCTGCAATTTGTGGATCAACAGCAATATAAGGGTTTGCTAAAATATACGAAGTATAGGATTTTGCCGCATCACACAAAACGACGTCTGCCGAGTTCCTATTTAAACCACTTTTAACAGCTAAATTCCCTGGGACCGTACATCTTCCACATGCACCCGTGCTAGCGCAAGATTTATTGTTAAGACATTGACTATCGTCAGTACACTTTTGACATGAACCACCTGTACAAACTGGTAATGTGGACTGGTTCACATCACATTCTGCACTGCTTTTACAGGGCACACATTGGTATGTTCCTCCTGGAATATCGCAAATAGGTTTAGGATTGGCGCAATCATTATTAGAAGAGCATGGGCAGTAACTCAAAGGCTTTTCATTAATTTGGATACTCACTCCCGTAAATATATCCACTGCACTGCCAAAAGTTGTCATTCTTAATGTAAACAAGATAGAATCATTAGAACATAAAGGCACATCTGAACTAAAAGTAAAAGTTTTGTGCCCAGCATTCAATATATCACTTGCAATAATTGATTTAGTTTTTTCACTTCTAATGTCAACAATTATGTTTCTTACCAAGTCTTTATCTATTGACTTAAATACTGCTGTTACAGAATAAACTCCATTGGATGGCGCTGTAAATCTAACACCAACCCCCTCTCCACTCACATAGTTAGGGTGTATAGCCACTGAAGCAGGAGACATACACCAGCTAGGCGTAATATCACATGGTGTTGACTGATGAATATCTCTTTCACTAACTGCAGAAGTTGAGCTCACAGGAAATATATTAGGATTGTAATATAATCCTGTCCAATCGGTATAATCCCCTGCTATTGGCCCCCAGAACGACAACATAGCTTTCTGCCACCGATTTGTTCTTACATTCAGAAGTTTATATTGACCCTGAGCTTCATAAACATACTGCCACTGTCCATTTGGATTTGAATCCATACTTTTAGCATAGTCACTAGCAAGATCCCAGGTAGTAGTAGCACCATAGCAAGATAAAGATACAGTTAAAATATAAAATATCCATAATAGAGCAACTAGATAACCTTGTTTATTTCTTCCCATTTTATATTCCATTTTCTCTGTATCACCAATTTATCGAAAATACCCTCAAGATTTACGCAAAATGATTACAAATTGTCTCTCTGTTAAGCACGAAGTGCGCAGAACCGAGATCTTTTTTGCAAGATACCGGCTCTTTGGCCAGTATGACAGACTTTTTGCATAATTCCTGACCATATTATAATTTTAATATATTAACTTTATATATCAATTTTACTGTGCTTATTAGCGTTAATATTGTAAAATAGCAAAAATATAAAACATCTATGCTTTAATACATATGGCAACGTCCAAAATTTTGAATTTTGGTTCACTTAATATTGATCACGTTTATCACGTTGATACCTTTGTGACGCCAGGTGAAACCAAATTGTCCAAGAGTCTGACTAAATATGCTGGCGGTAAAGGGAATAATCAATCTATTGCTCTTGCTAAAGCTGGCGCAAAAGTTTTTCATGCTGGCGCTATAGGCTTAGATGGGCAATTTTTATTAGATAATCTTAACGCAGAACACGTTAACACTGATTATATCTATATAGATTCCAATATTCCAACTGGTCATGCCATTATCCAAGTAAATGAGCAAGGCGAGAATTGTATTTTGTTGCATGGCGGTGCTAACCAGGCAATTTCTATAGAATATATTACTCAAGTACTAAGCAATTTTGGTAAAAATGATATCTTATTACTCCAGAATGAAGTGTCTAACCTAGATAAAATCATAGAGATAGCTGGTGAAAAAGAAATGATTATTTATTTCAATCCAGCACCCATGTGTAACAAGTTACGACAATACCCCCTACAATATATAAACACCTTTATTGTTAACCAAACTGAAGCAAAAGCTCTTACAAATGGCCATTCTACTAAAGAAGTATTGTCTAGAATGTCATCACTCTTTCCAAATAGTAAGGTTATTCTAACCTTGGGTGATCAGGGAGTTATTTATCAAGATGCCCAACAACAGTTAATCCAACCTGCTTACCCGGCTAACGCTATTGATACAACAGCTGCTGGTGACACTTTTTTAGGCTATTTCCTAGCTTGTCTCCAAAAAAACTTCAGTATAAAACAAGCTCTAGATATATCTTGTCGCGCAGCCGCTATTACAGTCGCTCGTAAAGGAGCAACATCAAGTATTCCATATCTATCAGAGCTTAATATATAATCTTAATATATAGATGATAGCTGTTAGAAAATTTTTCTGATATAGTCACCTATTAGATAATATTTGATAATAAATATAGTCGGGACTTGCGCAAAAAGCTTGTCATACTGGCCCAAGAGCCGGTATCTTACAGAAGAGATCTTGGTTCTGCATACTTCGCGCTTAACCGAGATGACAACTTACAATTATTCTGCGTAAGTCCTGATAGTAACTTAAACAGATATAATATACTGAAATATCCAGAGGAATCTTATGTTAAACGTCTCCGATGATACTTTTGAACAAAAAGTAATCCAATCCGACAAGCCTGTTCTTGTAGACTTCTGGGCCGAATGGTGCGGGCCTTGTAAAGCTCTTACACCAGTTATTGAAGCTGTCGCAGCTCAACATAGTAATAGGCTAACTTTTGCTAAAATGAATGTCGATGACAATCAGGACACTCCAGCCAAATACGGCATCCGTGGAATACCTACTTTACTTATTTTTAACAATGGTGAACTAATTGCAACTAGGGTAGGAAGTGCGACTAAAGCTCAATTAGAAGCATTTATTGATAGCCACATCTAAGGTAACTATTAATCGACTGAAATGAATTAGAATCCTTGATTCATTTATTGAAGTAGGCTATGATTTCACTATATTGGAATTAGCAAGTAGCGGAACGGCCTACTTAAGAATAGTATCTATCGTATTCTAACTCTTAAATTAAATAACGATCCAACTTAATCAAATAACTCATATACTGACTCACAATATCGAATATCTTCAGAACAGTTACAAGTTATCTATTAAGATTATTTTTGGTTTCAACTAGCTTAAAACAAAATACAAACATTAACTTCAACCCAAAACCACTCTCAATACTATGAATTTAACTGATTTAAAAAAGAAAAAACCCACTGAAATATTAGATATCGCTTTACAATATGGCCTAGAGAATGTCGCCAGAGCCAAAACACAGGATGTAATCTTCTCTATATTAAAAGCTCATGCCAAAAAAGGTGAAAATATTTCCGGTGATGGCGTATTAGAAATTTTACCGGATGGCTTTGGTTTTTTAAGATCAGCGGATGGTTCTTATCTTGCTGGCCCTGATGATATCTACGTATCTCCCAGTCAGATCAGGAGATTCAGTCTTAGAACAGGTGATACTATTTCTGGACTAATCCGTCCTCCTAAAGACAGCGAAAGATATTTTGCCCTTTTAAAAGTTGATCAAATCAACTATGAACCACCTGAAAACTGCCGCAATAAAATCAATTTTGAGAACCTTACACCACTATTCCCCAATGAGCGTATCCGGATGGAACGTGGTGATGGTAGTACTGAAGATATCACAACTCGTATTATTGATATATCAGCCCCTATTGGTAAAGGCCAACGTGGTCTTATTGTTTCACCACCTAAGGCTGGTAAAACAATGATGCTGCAGAATATTGCACAATCTATTTCTAAAAATCATCCTGAATGCAAACTAATTGTTTTACTTATCGATGAGCGACCAGAGGAAGTAACAGAAATGGAAAGATCTGTACGTGGCGAAGTCATTGCTAGTACCTTTGATGAACCTGCAACACGCCATGTACAAGTCGCAGAAATGGTTATTGAAAAAGCAAAACGTTTGGTTGAGCATAAACATGATGTAGTCATTTTATTAGACTCAATAACAAGATTAGCTCGCGCTTATAACACGGTTGTACCATCATCAGGTAAAGTTTTGACTGGTGGTGTTGATGCCAACGCGCTACAACGTCCTAAAAGATTCTTTGGTGCAGCAAGAAACATTGAAGACGGTGGTAGCTTAACTATTATTGCCACATGCTTAGTAGAAACCGGTTCCAAAATGGACGAAGTTATTTTTGAAGAATTCAAAGGTACTGGCAACATGGAATTACATTTAGATCGTCGTATTGCTGAGAAACGTATTTTCCCTGCGATTAATATTACTAAATCAGGTACTCGCCGAGAAGAACTATTAGCGCCTGCTGATGAATTACAAAAAATGTGGATTCTACGTAAAATATTAAACTCTATGGATGAGCTAGCCGGAACTGAATTTTTAATAGATCGTTTAAAGCCAACCAAAACTAATGAAGCTTTTTTTGAAGCCATGAAGAAGTAATGTAAACATTCAAATTAATTCAGAACGTTGTCATCGCTGTAATGGTTATATAACTCCGTTGATATGTATATTTTATCAACCAATTACCTAACCATTACACATACCAAGCTTAGTCATTTTATTTATAATTTGATACCCCTGCCTCATTATGGTTGTCAGTGAAGTTTATTTATAGAACAAACGCCGTCAAATAATTCAAGGTTATTCTACAACTATAGTATTTTAGTTATTAATTAATTTTTCACCCTCAAATCCAAATTTCTTCATATTCTCAACTCTATGAGGGAATAAGATCCCATCAATATGATCCATCTCATGCTGCACTACCCTAGCATGAAAACCATCAACAGTTCGCTCAATGTTGTGCTTATTGGTAAAATCATAACCACTATATTTAATTTTAGTATATCTAGGCACAAGACCTCGTAATCCAGGAACACTGAGACAGCCTTCCCAGCCGCTTTCTTTCTCATCAGATAGTATTTCAATAACGGGATTAATCAGAACAGTAAGCGGCACAAGAGGTGCATCAGGGTATCTGGGGTTATTTTTAAATCCAAAAATAATTATTCTCTTGCCTATTCCGATTTGCGGTGCTGCAAGCCCTGCCCCATTTGCATTTTTCATAGTATGTAGCATGTCGTTTATAATCTGATCTAGATCTTCTGAATCTAAATTTTCAACTTCCTTTGCACGTTCATACAATAAAGGATTTCCCATGCGTAGAATATTTTGTACAGGCATTTATTTTCCTTAAATATTAATCTTCTATTGCTATAGTCTTATTTCTAGATTTTAGCCCTTTAATAATACTTATTTTTGATTTTGGAATACTTAATTCTTTAGCCAATAATTTTATAACTTGATTATTAGCCTTGCCATCTTCAGGTGTAACTGTAACATAAATTTTAACTTGATAAATCCCACCCTCTTCTGAAATTGCTATTTTATTCGAATTGGCATTTGGAATCACTTTTATTTCCATTTTATTTTTGTTAGTTTTAAAAATTTCTTTTAAGTTCATAAAGACGCCTTAAAAAGGTTCTAGCGAAGATTGATTTAATTATAGCTATTACAGTATTATTATTTTTTAAAAATAATTTGTACAAAACATGAACAATTTATTAAGTACTGATTACAGCAATAAAAAATCTAGATATCAACAACAATATACCTCTTGCGCTGTTGATCACTATTAGTATGAATTCAATCATTTTATTTATTTTTGGTTTTGAATATTTTTTTAACTGTTTCTACAGGAGCACCACCACAACTAGCTGCAAAATAGCTCGGAGACCACAATACATCCTTCCAATATAACTTGCTAATTTGTTTTTCGAATTCTATTCTAAGCATTCTAGAAGAAACTCCTTTTAGGCTATTCACTAATTTAGATAGTTGCACTTTTGGAGGATAGTGGATTAATAAATGCACATAGTCGTTTTCTCCATCAAATTCAGTTAATGCTACCTTAAAGTCATTGCAGACAGATAAAAAATAGACTTTAAATATTCAAGCATAGATTTAGTGAATACTACATTTCTATATTTTGTTACAAAGACCAAATAGACATGCATATTATAAACAACATGTCTGCCGGTTCTAATTTTAGTTGAATCATTCATGGGCCAAGATTATAATCCAAACATGATAATAAAAAAAGCTTATAAATACAAATTACATCTAACTAAAGAGCAGGCACCGATAGTAACAATAGAAAGACTCAAGACAAATTTGAGTGCATAAAGTGTCACTATCAAGATAATGCTGATATAAATGCAGCAAAAAATATATTAGCGGCAGGGCATGCCGTGTTGCGGAGCAAGCACATACGCGCGGCGTTGATGTAAGAACCTACCTCGGAATTATCCTGCGGGAATCACCTTCTCTTTAGGAAGGTGAGGATGTCAATAGCATGGAGCGTGATGAAAGATTTGCTAGAATATGTCGTCTTGAAGAAAAATATAGAAAATTTGGTAGTAAATGAAAAGTAGAATATTTAAGAATCAATTTTATTAAAGAGGTAGTTATGAATTTTGATCAGTGTCCAAAGTGTAGCTCTAAAAATGTATATTTTGATGGTAATCTCTGGAATTGTCCGGAATGTTTTTATGAATGGAATGATTCAGATACTAGTACTGCTTCTAGTGATCATGTTATAAAAGATGCATATGGGACTCAGTTATCTGATGGGGATTCGGTAACTTTGATTAAAGAACTTAAAGTTAAAGGCTCATCTGCGGCTATTAAAATTGGCACTAAGGTTAAAAATATTAAACTTGGTGATTTTGGTGCTGGTCACAATATAAGTTGTAAAATTGACGGATTTGGATCTATGAACTTAAAGTCAGAGTTTATCAAAAAAGCCTAATTTCATCAATATTCAAGTTTGTTGTATTACTGCCTACGAGGCAAATCGTGCCGCAAGTTGAGCCTGTAATTTATGGCGGAGCAATTCCATTTCGGTATTTTTGTTAAAGTGGGTTTAATTGACGCTTACGCTAGGTTAACGTTCACCATGTTCAATAAAACTCCGAATCTTTAGAGCCGAGAGAGTAGACCGGTCTGCTCTCTCGGCTCTGATCGCAAGGGTAAACGCTTACCTACACTCTAACCTAAACATTCGATGTTTATATTAGTCCAGCATAATATTCACGCAATAGCTTGTGCTGGACATTAACTGCACAACCTGCAATAGCTTTTTCATACTCTTCTCCGTAGCTTGGTAACGAGGTAATTAAAAGCGATGCTGGTGCATAACCAAAATGAATACTTCTTGCAGAGCCCCCTCTCTCTACTCTTAGTACAGAATAATGATGATCACGCATAGTTCTAAATGCAATAATATTGCGACTTATTTCCTCATACAAACATAATAAAAAATAACTACACCATACAGAATTCACCATACGACCAATAAACTGACCGACAATATATTTTATAGACTGTAACACGGGTATATAAGTTAAAGAAAGACTCCCTTTAGATATTCTAGGGTGCATGTCAGTATAAATCTTTTTAAAGTATTCACTGTCAATGTGTTCTTTTATCTCTGCAAGTCCTTCTAAAGTGACGATACAACCATTTTGACATAAGAATAAAATTAATTTACATATTAACAACTCCTGCATTACTGCCGTATTAACAGGTATACCATGTTCATCTAATACTGAACCATCCTTACTTTTTTGATAGGTTAATCTCCCAGCTGCTGATCCATGATGCCCAGGTAAAACTTCTATTTCAAAAATTGTTTTAGCATCTAACGGTCGTGGAACTATCGCGTGAAAAGCAGAGGTTCTTTCATCAGCTGCCAAAATAGTAATACATACTTTAACAATTGGCGGAATATAATAGACCAATGGATTACACCATGTCGTGAAACGTATACCTCCTGGAACAGGTTCATTAATAGCTATATTAATTTTACACTTTCCTATAGTCATTATTATATTAGCAGTATATCGTGAAATATTAACAATCTGTTGTCGATATTTAATTGAGTTTAATTCTGTTAAAAATACTTCTAAATACAACTTGGCTTTATCAAATTTACGTTTTGATAATCCTGTTCTAGTGTATAATTCTCTGCTTAATTCTAGTTCTTGCAATAATAGATTGGGCGAGCTTTTAACAATGTCTAATAAAGACACACTTTGATGCCGCTGTAGAGTATTTTTTACTAACTGAAGATAATTAACAATCAAAATTATTTCGATAGATCCACGACTATGCCCTATTAAATTAATAGTTGTCTGTGGATCACCTTTTGCTAAGACATATAGCAGATCTAAAAGCCCCAATACTAGTTTTTCCCGTATGTTCGTCCCAATATAATTAGGGCCATTGATGATTGTTTTTGTAAAAGATCCTTTTGAGCTAAAGCCTGTTGCTATGCCAAGACGTTCATCAATAATTTTATTTTCATAGGGAGCTATTGCTTCCCATAAAAATTGAATCGTTCCAAATCTTTCAAACGATGGACTATGCTTAGTTGTAAGGCATGGATATGTATGATTTGTACCTAGACATGCTAGAACATGGGTCAGTGGCATTTGTATCACCTTTCCTACAGCTAACCATTTCTAATATCGTTTTATAAATAGCATATTATCAAGATATTAATCTATTTAAATATAAATATTCAATCCACGTAAAGCTTGAGTTGCTCAGTAATTGAAAACAAATCTTGCTCTAATCTGCCTTTTTTTTCCAGAATACCTAACATTTTTGCAGTAAGTTCTGTTTTTTGTTGTGGTGTTTGTTGTATTTTTATATATAGCAACTGCTTATTCGGGTTTTGGTAACCATTGTCCAAGAAGGTTAACATCTTTTCAAGAGAGTTTTTCTGACAAAGTAGACTATTAATAGATATTTTATCATTATCATTTCTTGATGATTGTTTTGATTTAAAGTTTCTTAAGCTTCTTAATACTTTAAATAAAGCAAAGATTTTTGCTTCTAGTCTCTCTAAATAGAATGTTTTATAAAGATTATTTTTGTTTAATTTGACATTATTGTAATCTTTAATGATGTCTTCCAAATAGTACTGATATTCAATATAATTACTTTTAAAAATAGGCCTAAGATTTAAAAATAATTTTTTATTATAAAAAATCTTTTGCCATCTGCTATCTTTTTGTAAATCCACAATAAAATGCTCTATTTTAGCTATTTGCTGAGCCAAGCGTTGTAGCAGCTCTTGTTCAGATTGCATAGTATCTATTATAAATTTTCAAAAAGTTGTACCCAATCAAATGTTTTGTATTCAACATTGGCAGCAAAAAATTCAGGATTAATAAGATCATTAGGTTTATTGTAACTCAATCTCTCACCTTTTAAATTATGAACAATTCCGCCAGCTTCATGCACTATTAAATCCCCAGCTGCTGTATCCCACTCACTTGTTGCTCCAAACCTTGGATATAAATCAGCTGTTCCTTCAGCAATAAAACCAAATTTTAATGCACTACCACTAGTTAGAATTTTATATTTTAGCCCTAATGTAGTTAATTGTTGCAGCAAGTTATTATATCTGGGATTATTAAGATGTCGACTACTTGTAACTATATTGATTATTCTCTGTTTAGTTTTTTCTTTAGTACTAAAATTACTTCTTTTTAGGTTCTTTTGGATTGTTAACCCTGTAGTTAACTTATATGCACCGTTATTTAAAATACCATAGTAGGCTATATCTATGAATGGAGCATAGATTATACCAATAATAGGCTTATTTTCGTACATTAAAGCTATATTAATACAAAACTCTCCCGTCCTATCAATAAATTCTTTAGTACCATCTAAAGGATCGACTAGCCAATATAAATTAGCATCAAGATGAGAACTCACTGTAGACAATTCCGAAGGTTCTGATTCTTCAGAAATAACATAATCAGAAATTAATTTATTATTCAGCTTAATATTTTTTAAATTTTGTACTATGACTTTGTGCGATGCAATATCAGCCGCTGTCACAGGAGAATTATCTGCTTTACGAATAACATCTTGTTCACAAGTAAATTTATTATAACATTCTATAATGACTTGCCCAGCTTGCTTAGCAAGCTGCAAACACTGCTGACTTATTATAGTAAGCTCTTGTATACTATAAATTGTTACCATTTTCTAAAAAAGCCTTAGCAATAAATATTCCCGCTATACTTCGTGCATCTGTAATCTGCTTATTAAGAATCAGATGATGTATCTTGTTAATATCATAATAAATCACTTCTAATGGCTCTGGTTCATCGCCTGTTAATTTATTTGGCGTTAATTCTTGAGCCAGAACCAACTCTGAAACATGACTCATATAGTTAGGTGAGACTGTTAGTTGCGACAAAAATTGTATCTTACCTGATGCAAATCCAATTTCTTCTCGTAATTCACGATTTGCAGCAACTAACACATCCTCACCAAACTCAACAAGCCCCCTTGGTAAACCTAGTTCGTATTGCTCTGTTCCTGCAGCATACTCCTTGATTAGAACAACTGTACAAGCATCTATCATAGGTACTACCATCACTGATTTTCTACCACTTGATTTTAATCTCTCAAAGGTTCGAGTTTGACCATTAGTAAACTCTAGGTCAACCTGCTCTATTCTAAATAGCCTAGTTTGTGCAAGCAACGTGATGTTAGTTATTTTTGTCATTTAATTGAACCATCAAGATTTGGGATAACATCACAATTTGTTAATTTATCAGGCATTATAGCTTGAAAGTTCTTGATGTATTTTATAGATTTTTTTGTGTTCACATCTGGGCTTGCGTGTTCTGTCGCAAGAAGCATTACTGATGCTAAACCAACGTCGGTTGCAACATCAACTGTATGAAAACTACTATCAAATAAAATAGCAGCGTTAGAATCCACCCCTAATTGTTCTAGATAGCAAGGCCAAAAATTACGATCTTGCTTTAACATGTTCAAACTTAAACTCGATGTAATGCTATCAAAAAAATGATCTAGCCCTAAAAATCTAACCTTATAATCTAAAATAGTTGGATGCGCATTTGAGATTATATGACATTTTGGTTTTGGATTCAAACTAAATATATAAAACAGTAACTTTTCAACATGTTCATTAAGTTTAATTAAATACGAATACTTTTGTTTTAAATCTAGAATATTAATTCCTAATTTCTTTTCCCAATAATCTATTGAATAGAGTTCAGTCATATTAGCAACATCATTTAGATATGCTTGCAATAGTGACTTAGATTGCTCAATATTGAGAGAACGTACTTTAGAATAACTGGTTGGGACTATTTCACCCCAAAATAATTTATCAAAATTACCGTTTAATAATGTGCCATCTAATCCAAAGAAAATATGTTTTTTGCGAGACCATTGGGATAAATCAAAGTTAATATTTTGTTCCATCAACATTAAATCCATAATTCTTGTACATCATGTATTATTTTATTTTAGCATAGGTGCGTCTTATAATATAATACTTATATACTCAGTGATTACTATGGTACTTTATGCAAAACCTTATAGCTTCAATTATATTGGCTGCTTGTCTCACCCTCACTACATGTTCTGAGTATGTTAATCTAGGCGCAGAACCAGGTGATGAACAGCTTATGATTCAAGCACGTCAAGCTTATGCTGAAAAACAATATGAGGCTAGTTACAAGAACTTGTACCATCTTGCTAACAAAAACAATAAAGAAGCCATGTATGCCCTAGGATATTTATATTATTATGGCTTAGGAGTGGAAAGTAACCCTAAAATTGCCCAAGACTTAATTAGGCAATCTGCTGATCAAGGTTATAAACCAGCTATGAAGGCATTACGTTTGTTTTCTGCAACAAAATCTACTTTCACCGTTGATAACTATAATCAAAGTTATATTGCTGATTACTCTCCACCAAAGAGTACCAATAAAAAGAAAACACCATTAGCTCTAAATACATCAACTGAAGAAGTTCAAACAACATTACCAGAAACAACTACAGAGTCTGCTGCAAAAGCTGAATCACTCATAAAAGAATTAGCTCAAACAGCTGATGCTACTAAACCTACAACTATAGAAAACCATGCAAAAAATAGTAACACCACCGTTGAACGCACTTACAAACTACCTAATATTACAATATTTAAATCTCGTGATATCATAAAAACAAATGAACTTCTAACCACTGCGTCAAATAAAAAACAAAACACTTCTGCTAATAACTCATGGCTAAACTCACAACAACCCAATAAATATACAATACAGATTACGACTAGCAAAGATCAAACAGAAATAGAGAAATTTATAAGCCACAATAATCTAACCAATAAAGCGAACACTTACTCTTATTTATCTAATAACGAAATTTGGTACGGCGCTGGTTATGGGGTATATGATAACCCATCAGAGGCTTATAAAGCATTATCTGAAATGCCCATCAATTCAAAATCTAGAAAACCTTGGGTACGGCAATTTAAAAATATTACACCGTCTGCAGTTGGTTAGATACTAGCTGCCTTCTGATGCTCTTATACGAACTCGTTCTGTTCTAAAACCCATACCAATGATGTACCCCATAATTTTACTAAGAAATGGTAGCTTTTCTATAATTTTCAATATTAATGGGACTTCAAATAATTTATTTTTATCTATAATTTTATAAATCAGATTTTTGTGCATCTGAATTTGCATTTTTTGCGTCCATTTTGTAGGCCATTCACGTCTTTTTTGAACTAGTTTTAAATCGTCTATACTTACTGTTTTATATATTAATTTTTCAGCTAAAATATTATTGACTGCAATAGCGTCTTGAATCGCTAAATTAATACCAACACCACCTACAGGTGACATTGCATGAGCACTGTCACCTATACACAACAAACCATCACAATACCATTTTTCTAAACGATTTATTTGTACACTTAATAATTTTACTTTATCCCACGAGTCTAATTCACCTAGTCTATCTTCTAAGAACTTATTATCTTTAATTATCTGTTTTTTGAAGCTTGTAAGCCCTAAATTTTTTATATCTTCAAATTGATCTTTAGGGATCACAAAAGCACATTGCCAATAAGTACCTCTGTTGATTATAACCATCATTTGACCTTGTGATAACGCACCAAATGTTTCATCTGAATCCATAATGTTACGACTTAATCGAAACCATAATACATCTATTGCGACACCATAATTAATTAAATTTAATCCCATTTTTTCATGAATTACTTCACGGACTCTAGAATGCCGACCATCAGCACCTATCACTAGCTCACTGTTTATCTGTATATTTTCATTATTGATTTTAGCGACAACGCCAGTAACTTTATTTTTCAATATCAACACATCAAGCACTTCAGCTTGCATAATAATTCTAAAATTAGGGAATTCATTTGCTTGATCAAGTATAAAATTAAGAAAATCCCATTGCGGCATCATAATCATATAAGGAGGTTTAGTAAATCTCCCCATAAGATCCACCATAGTGATCATCTTATTTTGTACTTTGACAGAAACTTTCTTGATTTTTTGATGAGGTTTTTGCAAGAATTTATCTAATAAACCAAGCTCCTGCATTGCCCGCAATGTTGATGGATGTACAGTATCTCCACGAAAATCTCTAAAAAAATCAGCATGTTTTTCTAATACTATAACGTCAATTCCCTGACGCGCTAATAAGTAGCCTGTCATTAGTCCCGCCGGCCCACCACCAGTAATACAACATGTCGTTGTTAATTCACTTTCAGACATAGTATTAATTCCATTTAGTTACTTCTTTAAGTATCTCAAATTGTTATTGTATGACGCTATTTTTTCAGATAGAATCACTGGTGATTTGTTGTTGCGTAGTTATTAGCTTTATATAGTTTATGCCAAAATTATCTCTCAATTCAACTCTCAAAATTGTTAATTATAGCCTAAGTCTTAGCCTGGGTATAACTACAGGGTGCTTATTGGTATACAAAGCTAAGGCACCAGCATTACCTAGCATTGCGTTTGCTTTAGCTACTGTGACAATTGCAACACAACTGATTCAGTGTGTCTTTTTAGCTCTATCGGCACTGATTGCGAAAATCGCCATAGTTAAAACTGCCATTGACAATTATCGTTTGCAAAACAGAGTCGCTGAGTCTCCTGGTAACACAGAGGTACCAGGCCCAACGGAGCACTCAAGTTTAATACTTCCTCCTCTGTATCCGTGTGCCTTTAAATTAAATTAGATTATAATGGCTTAAACTGCAGACGCAAAAACCTATTCAAAATGACACCATACAATGGCACAAAGCACGCTAGAGTAAAAAAGTATTTGAAACAAAATTCAACTTCGGCGATTTCAAACCAATGATCTCTTAAAACAGGATTTTCTGAGTTATAAAAAGCTAGAAAGAAAAATACCATTGTATCTACTAAATTACCTAAACCACTAGCAACTGTCGGTGCTACCCACCATTTACTATTAACACGCAATTTCTGAAAGATCATAACATCTAGGAATTGACCCATTATATAAGCCATAAAACAGGCGAAAGAAATTCTAAATGCGGTAAAATTAAAAATTGCCAAGCTTTCTAGACCATTATATTGACCTTCACTAAGTAAAACAGACATAATATAAGAGATTAATAATCCTGGTAGCATAGCCTTGATGATAACTGCTTTGGCGTTATTCTGACCAAGTAACCTTATTGTTAAATCTGTCGTGATAAATATAAACGGGTAAGTAAAAGCACCCCAGGTCGTATGGAATCCAAAAAGCATAAATGGATGCTGAACTAATAAATTACTAATGACAATAATAAAAATATGGACAAAAGTAAGTTTATTGATATATTTTTGTTGCATAACTAACGAAAAATATGTGTTTGCTTAAGTGATTATAGCATATTTATTCACCCAGATATCAAAATTTGAACAATTTGTCTGCATAGCATTAGCATTTTAAAATCACTTCTACCTGCTATAAACGAAAAGTAATAACATCATCAATGCACTTCACTCCCAATACGGACATAAGCACCCTGTCCAAACCTAAAGCAACTCCAGAACATTCTGGTAATCCATGCGCTAATGCCTGGAGTAACCTTTCATCTTTCGCTACCTGCGGCAAACCTAACGACTTTCGTTTGTTCAAATCATTTTCAAATCTTTTGGCCTGTTCTTTGTGATCAGCGAGCTCATAAAAGCCATTAGCTAGTTCAAAGCCGTTATAATATAACTCAAATCTTTTGGCAACAGGGTCCTGACCATTGGCATCTATTCTTGCTAAAGCAGACTGAGTTACAGGAAAATCATAAATAAATGTCAACTTGTTTTTTTCTAATCTAGGTTCAATATAATGACTCATTAACATCATTAGTAAATCATCTTTAGTATATAGCATTGCAAAGTTTGGGTCAGTGACAATATTATTAAATTGTTGATCAAATAATTCTATAAGTTTATTTTTTAAAAAATTGCTATCCACCCTATTATGGTCAAAATTTAAATATTTTATAAACAATTCTGTATAAGTAATTCTAGTACTATTATTTTCAGTTACATTAAATATAAAGCTCAGTAACTCTGTAACTTCCGTCATTAAATTATCTACATTATAACCGATTTGGTACCATTCTAGCATTGTAAACTCTATATTATGCTGCTTTCCAATTTGTTCTGCTCTAAATGATTTACAAATTTGAAAAATTGATCCCAGACCTGAACACAATAGTCTTTTCATAGCAAACTCAGGAGAAGTCTGTAAGTACATTTTATTTGAAGTTTTATCATATGGGTTAATAACTTCAAAGCTATCTATATAGGGATCTGTGCCCGTAGATTCATTTAGAACAGGTGTCTCTACTTCTAGAACATTTCTTGATTCAAAAAATTCCCGAATTGTTTTATATAAGTGGGATCGCGCTATAACTGCTTGTTTTGTGCACAATATTCGCCAATACTCACTACTTTCAAATTGTCTAACTTCTTGGTTTTTCATAATTTAAGTTCTGTATAGGATTTGTACAGAGTATAATAATTTTTAATATGGTTGTATAGATTACTTATCAACTTAGTGAATTATTGAATTATCAATTTCCTCTCAGAAACCACAGGGCCTATGACTTTAATATTATTCCTGTTATGATATCAATAAGCTACATCAAGGATTGATATTGTATGCCTGAATTAAACACGCACAAATGCTACAGTATACCTGCGCGATTACTAGAACCTCTAGAAATCAGCTCTCTTCCAGAAAACTGGTTGTCATTACTCATCGCTCAGATACAACCTGATGTTACAAACCAAAAACATTTACTTGATTACTATACAAGACAGATTTCACCAACATACACTCATTATTTAGAGTTAACAAAGAACCTCCAAATTATTTTTATATATGCGAATACTGCTAGTGCAAATCCTTTAATCCTAACACAAATGCCTAAAGAAACAGATGAATTACACTGTACTGCAGGATTCCATAATCGTGTTCAGTATGTCCTTCAATTGCTTCATTCTCCTATCTCATTTGATGAGCTTACTGCTTTGTATCGAAAAGATATTGTCGATCGTGCTGCAAGATCTCTTACTGATGACATTCATACTCATAATCTCTATTTTATTATAGCTAGAAATACTGGTTTTGGCGTCTTATCTATCAACGAACAAGATGCTTATTTATATACAGACAATGAAGAAATAATCTATAACCATATATTACGATACTTTGAGTCAGAATACACCTTTTTTAAGATTCTGACTGATTGTTACCATAGAATAAAAAGTAAAGCTGAAGATTTTGGCTATTTAGGAAGCAAGTCAGACAGCGGTGGATACACATATGATGAATATAATAAAATATGTGATTTCATGAAACAAATATTTCCAAGTTTAAATTTAACAAATTGCCTTGTTTTAACAAGTGAATCTGTGGTTATAGACATTAACTGGTTCTACATTAAACAATTGCTATTACATGAGCTAATAAAAAAAGAATATTTTATATTAAGCCCTAAAGAAACTAGTGTTCTCTTTGATTGCGAAACAGCATTAAGCAAACTCCATGCAGAAGATTCGTCCAAAGAGCTAAGACTTCATCAAATAAATGTTTATATAAATAGTTTCTTAATTAATGCCGTTGTAGATAATAATATTTTTTCTCTCTATCAAGAAATATTTTCTTATATAAAATATTTTTTTGAAGTTTCTGATCGAGAAATTTACAATAATATAGATTATCTTTCTTTAGCAACGCAAGTTAAAACGAAATATCAAATTGATTTTTTATTGAAATATAGCTCCCCTGAATCTCACTTAGAAATAATTAATACATTAAATCAAGATGCCATTGAATTATATATACTTAATATTTATGATCTCACTACTCTTATTGTAGATTCTAGTGATACCATCGGAGTTTCAATTATTAATAAATTTAGCAAGGCCACATTACTGTCATTCATTAATAATTATAGTGATTTTATGTATTTTATTAATACAACTTTGAGTTCTAAAAATAAAAAATATTTTTCTGATGTCTTAGTCTCAGAATTAGTGGCTGCACGCATCAATAACCTTGAAGATCTTAAATATATTATCAACCAACGCTGTAGTGACTCAACTATAGAAAAAATACTAATACTCCTTGGTTCTAAAAGATTACAGATTATAATTACAGATTATGATTCGTTAATAATCCTAACAAAAAGACCATCTCTACTTAGAGTTTTTTTATATATTATTGATCCAATTAATTTAAAATATTATCTTGCTGACAGCCATGCATTATATAATTTACTTATAAAAATACCTGTAGAGCAGCATAAGTCTATTATAAGTTATGTTAATATTAACGAAACTCCTATTAAATTAAAAAGTTATCCTGATTTATCTTTTGTTTTAGAAAATTATCCTCACGATAGATGTATAGAGCTAATAAGTTCTCTTGATTGTGCAACATTAAAGATATTATTAGACCATCATAAAAAAATATTAACTCTTTTGTCCTCTAAGACCATTCATGATAATCACAAAAAAATAATATTACAAAAATTATTTACAATTAATCCTCTGGATATAATTTCTAATATTATTGATTTGACTAGACTTTTGGATGATCAAATTATACATTCAGATTGGAAACTTTTTTTACTAAGATTAATACCTGGCGCTGACTTAATCAAACTCATTACCAATCATCGTGACGTTACAACAATTTTAACTTTGTTTTTCATTAATGATGAATGTAAACAATATTTATTTAATCTAATACAGCCTGATCTTCACAAGTTTATTACTACAACAGATCAGTTAAAATACATCTTAAATGACCATCGAATAACTCTTTATCACAAGATAGCTATAATTGATTCAGTAACAGAGAATCTAACATCTTATATAGTAAATACTTTTGCTGATTTATTATCTTTATTTGCAACTTTTTTTGTGGAGGATCAATGTAAAATTAAAATACTTGAACTTTTGGCAGGTACAAAATTATCAGCTCTTATTAGTAGTCAGCCTCTACATCAAATACAAACCCTTCGAGAGTGTTTTTATAGTGACGATCAAAAAATTATCTTCGATAGCATTTGTTCAACTTTTATCAAAACTTCAACATTATTAGTAAAAAGACCTCGTGCAGAAAATACAAGCTCACCAGAAGACACAAGGACTGATGCGGCTCAAACAATTAGTTATGCTAAATTGCGCATAGGGTAATTTATTCTCTTAAAAACGTCTTGCTACAGCCCATAAAAAAATTTTTTTAACCCGAATTTTTTTCAATAATAACGCTAATGCCTGCACAGTGCTTCCTGTAGTAATAACATCATCTATAATAACTACTGATTTATAAGACGCTCTTCTGTTCAAACAAAAGGTATCCTCTAAATTATTCATTCTCTGCTTTTTATTTAAACTCATTTGAGGATCACTTGGTTTATACTTTGCTATTAAATTTGTATCTATAGGTATATTAAATTTTTTCGAGAGATACTTAGCAATCTCTATACTTTGATTAAACCCTCGACTCTTCAATTTTTTCTCATACATCGGCACCGGAACGATAACCTCAGGCAACTCAGAGACATTTGTAAACAGATGATTACTGTGATCTAAATCATTTTGTATATATTCGTACAATAGCTCTGCTAACAATCTTCCTTTGGTTAAGTCCTCTAAATATTTAAACTGTTGAATAATTTTATCTATAGGGTGACAGTAACCAAAAGCAATTTTTATATCTGTCCAAAGAATATTAGAGCTTATATTTGTACTATTAAACGCATGACCCATAAAATAATTATGCTCTTTGATTCCCTGACTAATACAGAGTGAGCACTGGTCAACCATAGACGGAATAGGCCAACGACAAACTTTACATTTTTTAGTTAAGCGTATTAGAAGGTTGTCACAATGAATACAGATATTCTTATGATAAATTGTAGATTTACATAATAAACATTCTCTAGGAATAGTTAAAACGTCTTTTATAATGCTCACTTGATTGTAAACTTGATCGGCTATAATAGTTGACAATTTATTAACTAGCTTTATCATGTCTAGAAACCCTTTAATAATTACAGTTGAAACATTATGTCATCTGAAAACTCTACACAGCCTGAGCTTCGCCACCATTGGACTGTTGAGGAGATTGAATCAATCTATACTCTACCGTTTAATGACTTGCTATTCAAGGCTCATTGTGTGCACCGTCAACATTTCGAACCCAATACTGTACAGATCAGTACACTTTTAAGCATTAAAACAGGACGTTGTCCAGAGAATTGTGCCTACTGCCCACAAAGCGCTCACTATAAAACGGGGACAGAAGCTGAAAATTTATTATCTGTAGAAAAAGTTATTGAATTCGCTAAAATTGCTAAAGAAAAAGGAGCTACGCGGTTCTGTATGGGTGCAGCTTGGCGTAATCCTCCTAAAAAAGATTTTCCTAAAGTTATCGAGATCTTAAAAGCTATTAAAACTCTTAACTTAGAAACTTGTATGACCTTAGGTATGTTATCAGATGAACAAGCAGCAGAGTTAAAAGCCGCTGGACTAGATTATTATAATCATAACATAGACACTTCCCGTGAGTATTACGAAAAAGTTATTAATACTCGTGATTTCCAAGATCGCTTAGATACCCTTGAAAGAGTTCGCAAAAATAAGATCAATGTTTGTTGTGGTGGCATTGTGGGAATGGGCGAAGGCCAAACTGATCGCTTAAAATTTTTACAAGAATTGGCTAATATGCCTTCGCATCCTGAATCTGTACCTATCAATCAATTAATTGCAATACCTGGCACCCCCCTTGCAGATAGCGAGAAAGTAGATCCCATTGAGTTTGTTAGAATCATTGCGTTGGCAAGAATCATGATGCCTAAATCTTACGTACGTCTCTCAGCAGGTAGAAATTCTATTTCCGATGAGTGTCATGCCTTATGCTTTTTTGCCGGAGCCAACTCTATACATTATGGAGATAAACTATTTATTACCCCTCTACCAACTACTGAACATGATCAAACAATGTTTATGAAACTGGGAATTAAACCAGAAAAATGCTCCACTATACCTGAGGATACTTGCCACAGTGAAAGCTCAACCGCTTGTGCCAGTTAATCATACTTGCGCGATTACTAATCAGATTAGAGCTAAATTGGCTGAACATTACAAAAATAATCTTTTTAGATCGCGTCTTAAATTTATTAAATCACAACAGATTAAGCAAAAAGATAAATTAAATTTTTCTAGTAATGATTATCTTGGATTTGCCAATAATCCAGTTATTATAAAAAAAGTTCAAGAGTTATTACCTACTATTGGCACAGGTAGCGGTGCCTCTAATATTATCAGCGGCTACCACCATATTCACCAAGACTTAGAATTATTAATAGCAGAGCTCTTACAATGTGAAAAAGTTATTTTATTCTCATCAGGATATATGGCTAATCTTGCTATTAGTGATGTTTTATTAAAATTAGATAATAATACTATCGCTATTCATGATCACAACAACCATGCTTCTTTATTAGATGGTTCTAGACTAGCTCATTGTAAATTAACAAGATTTAACCATAATAACTTAGACCATTTAAAAAAAATTTTACAAAAGCATAGTACTTATACAAATAAAATCATTTTTACGGAAAGTCTTTTTAGCATGGATGGTGATTTTGCTGATTTAGAAAATATTAAAACTCTGAGTGCTAATAATAATGCTGTATTAGTCGTAGATAATTCTCATGCATTTGGTCTTTATGACTCTCATCTGCAACGTCAAGCGAAACCAGAGCTTATTATGGGAACATTTGGTAAAGCCATAGGCTCAGCAGGGGCTTTTGTAGGTGGTTCAAAAATATTAATCGAAGCACTAATTCAGTTTGCAAGACCATATATCTACACTACTAGCTTGTCTCCTATAGCAGCAGCTGCAAGCTTATATGCTATAAAATTAAACCAAAGCGATACAAATTATCGTGAGCAATTATTTGATAATATTTCTTATTTTAAAAAGAAATTTCAACCTACTAAACTTAATGAATTAAACGAACTATATAAAACTACCAGTAATATTGTAAATTCAAATTATTCACTACTATCACCTATCCAGCCTATTATTCTAGGCAGTAGTTTAAACTGCATCAAAGCTTCAGAGTATCTGCTACAAAATAATATTATTACCACAGCTATACGAGCTCCAACTGTTCCAACAAATAAAGCAAGGTTAAGAATTACCTTAAGCGCGCAACATACAAAAAACGATATAGATTTCCTAATTCAAAAACTTATTGGATTAGAGAGTATTTTAATATAACGGCAAATATGGTTATTAGTAATACTAGATATAACTCTATATATCAAAGCCCAAATGAGTCTGATCATAATAAACCAATTTTAGTATTGCTGCATGGCTGGGGCTTTAATAGCTCTATTTGGCAGACTAATACAAATCATCTTAAAGACACGTTCCAGATTCTACCCATTGATCTAAATGGACATGGTACTGAACTCTTTAATCCTGAGTTTCATAATATAGACTTATACTTAGAATATCTTATCTCCAAGATGATTTTAAAGAATCCTGCATTTAATAATAAAGATATTAATATAAGTATCTTAGGTTGGTCGTTAGGTGGTATAATTGCTTTACATTTAAAAAATAAATTTCCTCAATATTTTAAAAATCTTTATCTTTGTTGTAGTACACCTTGTTTTTTGAATCGTTTTATAAATAATAATATTTGGGAACACGGCGTCACCCAGGAGGTATGGGATAAATTTAGTAACGATTTACTATCAAATTATACTAAGACTATCAATACTTTTATGTTATTACAAACTGTTAATACAGATAACAGCAGCTCTAAAGACTTGTATAGACAATTAATTAACATTATAAAAAATTCTCAACCTGCATCTATCGATGGCTTACTTTGGGGGTTAAATTTATTACAGCAAGATTATAGATATTTACTAAAATCTATCAATAATACAGATATTACATTTATTTTAGGTAAACGAGACCGCTTAGTTAACGCCTCTCTGGTTGATTGGCTTAAACAAAATCACTCTAAAATTACTGTACATCTACTCAAAAACTCTGGGCATATGCCCTTTATTACTGAACCTGAGATTTTTTACAAAACTTTAACATGACAAAATTAGTAGATTATTACACTCGCATTAAAAAGTCTTTTAATAATTCAGCATCAAATTATAACAAAAATGCTGCGCTTCAACATGAAGTCGGAAAAAGATTGGTTGAACAATTAGAATATTTTACTTTAAAACCTGATGTTGTTTTAGATATAGGCATGGGCACAGGCCATGTTACTTGGCAACTTGCAGAAAAATATCGAAATAGCTTTATTATAGGCCTAGACTTCTCAGAAGAAATGTTAAAAATAGCAAAAAATAATGATAATAATTTTGATAGATTAAACCCTATCTGCGGAGATATAAATAAATTACCTCTTGATAATAACTCCGTAGATTTAATTTTCTCAAACTTTACTCTACAATGGGCTGATAATTTACCTAAACTATTTAAAGAATGTTACAGAGTCTTGAAGAATGATGGATTATTAATTTTTGCTCTACCTGGACCTGACACCCTATATGAGCTTAGAGAAGCATTCCAGACTGTAGATCCCATCTATGATCATGTTAATAATTTTATAGATATGCACAATATTGGTGATATGCTTGTATATAATAATTTTGCTCACCCTGTTGTTGATAATGATCATTTTACTTTAACTTATAAAAACGTCATCAGTATATTAAAAGATTTAAAATCTATAGGTGCGAATACTAAATTATCTCATAACTATCGTAGATCACTCTTTGGTAAATCGAAATTTCAAGCATTACATAGTGCTTATGAGAGATTTAAACAATCTGATAATAAGTATCCATTAACTTATGAAGTTATCTATGCCCATGCTTTTAAGCTGGCCAAACCAGTCAAAGCAAAACACCCAGAAATTAGTGGTGTTGGTGAAGTATTTATTCCTGTTGATAAAATTATCAAATAATTAATCTTTATATTTATGAATATATGACTAAGACAACGAGTTTTTTTATAACAGGCACTGATACTAATATAGGAAAAACCACTGCTACTGTGGCTCTAATGAATTATCTACAAGAACATGAATTTTCTGTTCTTGGGCTTAAACCAATCGCAACGGGATGTTTTAAAAATAACAATGAACTCTATAGTGAAGATGCTTTATTATTGCAAAAAAATAGCAGGTTAAATCCCCAGTATGAACATGTTAACCCTTTTAGATTTGAACAGCCAGTTTCACCCCATTTAGTAAATCATAATATTAACTCATCGACACTTAGTAATATTTGCTTACAAAATATTGCATTATACAATCCGGATTACTGCCTTATTGAGAGTGCTGGTGGTTGGTTATGTCCGCTAAATAATAACGAAACGTTGGCAGATTTGGCTTACCATCTTAATATCCCTATAATTTTAGTTGTTGGTATAAAACTTGGTTGCCTAAACCACGCTATGCTATCCGTAGAGTCTATTATTAATAATAATAAGTTAAAAATATGTGGTTGGATTGCCAATTGTTTAATAGCCAGTAACGACGTATTTATCACTCAGTCTATCCGTGATAATATACTATATTTGAAAAATAAAATTTCAGCCCCATTAATAGGGACAATAGATTACTTTAATATAAGCCACGATCCCAAGATAAATATTAATCCTAGATTAATATTATAAATGTATTATTTTATCTGCACTAATAATTACGAGTAATAAATCATGAGGAAAAGTTTTGAAAGTATCTTAAATGGCTACCGAAGTTTTCGCCAACAATATGCGCAAGGGGATCGTTCTGTCATGCGCTATCTTTCAGAACATGGCCAACATCCTGAAGTTATGGTAGTTGCCTGTTGTGACTCTCGTGTAGATCCTGCATTAATTTTGCAATGTGCGCCTGGCGATCTCTTTGTGGTACGTAACGTAGCAAATATTGTACCACCTTACGAAAAAGATGAAGTTCATCACGGTACAAGTGCTGCATTAGAGTTCGCTGTTTGCTTTTTAAAAGTAAAACAATTAGTAATACTTGGTCATAGTGAATGTGGTGGAATTAAAAACTTACTTAGCTGCAGTCATTCAAATCCGACAGATTTTATTAACAATTGGGTTTCTATTATTAAACCTGATAACCCCTCTCAAAATTACGAAGCTGATGAATATGCTAAATTAGCCTTACATAAATCACATCAAAATTGTTTAACTTTCCCCTGGCTTGCTCAAAAAGTAGAAGCTCAAGAATTAAATATTCATTTGTGGTATTTTGATATTAAGACTGGGCAGATATCTTTTTATTCGGCTGAGCACAATAAATATATTCCTTTAGATATCTAAGTAACGGTAACTAACCTTTTGTTCAAACTAAGACTATCGCTAACGAGAGCTGCGGGGCGAACTTGGTGAGCTTGGTTTATCCAATACAGACGTTCTAGGTGTGGAGTCGGGTGTGAGATCAGGTGTCATCGCTGGTCCGTCAAAGTGGGCAATAAATGCTTTTTCAAACGCTTTAGGAGCTGTCTTTGTAACACTATAAATATCAGCGTCACTAATTCCACGATGTCCATACCCCTTGTCTTCTACTTTTTCAAGCCATTCTAAATCTTTCAGAACTTCTAATGTTCGCTTTCCTCCAGAAAATGCATGAGCAATAATTTGTTTTAAATTCCAATCTCTCTGTACTCCACTTTCTATAAATTTTTTTCTAACCCATCCTAATCCTATAAGATCCTTAGTACTTTTCCGTAGTTTTTCATCATACGCTTTATAAAAAGCAACAAGGCAAACAGGCTCAAGATAATCTTCAAACTTTCTCTTTTCTCCATCCGGTAATCTAACATCCGTCCCCGCGACACTCAAAATTGAATGCAATCCTTGAATTAAAAAGTTCATATTCTCTACCAAACCAAACTTTGCAAATACCGAATCAGGCGTTGCAGCTACCTTTTTAACTACCTCTGCTGTGCCTTTAATTTTTGTAATTTGTTGGAGAACAGCTAGGCCAAAAGCCGCTTTAGCCGGTTCAGGCGATCTAGCCTCAGAGATTGTATTAAATAAAAAACCAGCGTTCTCATCTAATAGAGAAGCAAGTTCGAGCGCCAATGAATAGAAGTCCCTAAGAGATAAGGATTTAGTCTGAGTAAGAATTTGTCCTATATTAGCACTTAAGGCATGAGAGTCTGATATTTTTCCTAACAAGTCATCTGTTTTGTCTTTAAAAGTTTCTCTCAATATTTTGTTGAAATCATCTTGTGCACTGCCCCTGATGACACTAACCAAAACGTTCACAGCGCTTATTAATTCCAAACATCTTATTACACCCATCTCTTCATTATGAGATCTAAAAAGCTTATCATCTTCTTCATCTGAGTCACTACCTAACGGATGTTCAATTGTAGACATTTTACTTCCTCCCACGTCCACGCAGTTCTTCAACTACTTAGACTAAAAGAATAGTAAAAAGTTCAATAATATAATTTTTTATGATAATCAATAAGTTAAAATACTAACGACTCTCCCACCTATCAATAACAAATGTAGCTATCGTATTTCCAATCATGTTGGTTAAAGATCGTGCAATTGACATAAATCTATCTATAGTTAATAACAGCCCTAAACCCTCAACTGGTAGCATATTTGTGGAAGTAATGATGGCTGTTAATGTAATAAAGCCTGCCCCAGTGACTCCTGCAGAGCCTTTTGACACTAACAAAATAAATCCCATGAGAATAGCTTGTTGAGATAGAGATAAATCAATATGATAAACTTGCGCAAGAAACACGACTGCAATTCCAAGATAAATAGACATTCCATCTAAATTAAAAGAATATCCTGTAGGTAACACTAAAGCGACAATCTCTTTATCGCACCCTTTTTTAACTAATTTTTCCATCAATTGAGGAAGTACTATTTCTGAAGAAGACGTACCTAGAGTTAAAAATATCTCTTCACGAATATAATATAAAATTTCCCAAAGCCTTAATCCAACCATCCGACAAACTAAACTTAGTACTATAAAAATAAAAACAAAACAACTCGCAAATACTAATAAAATAAGCTCTGCTAAACTTATTAACGTATTTATGCCAAATTTACTAACTGTATAAGCCATTGAACCAAATACTGCAATCGGTGCCATTAAAATAATAATATGCAGGAGTTTAAATAATAATTGATTAAAAATAGTAATTGCCTGTAATACTGGCCTAGTTTTAGAACCATTTAGAGAGATAGCAATGCCCATTAGAACGGAGATAATAACAATATGTAACAGATTTCCATCTACAAATGGACCTAGCAACGACTGAGGTAACATAGCTAACAATTCCTGATAAACAGAATTGTAATGATGAGTGTAGGCTACTGTTGTATTGCTTACAGTAGAGACAACAACTTTTGCTAATCCTTCACCTGGCTTAACTACATTTGCTACTACCATTGCCATTATTAAGGCAAAGGTTGTGATTATTTCGAAATAAATTAAAGCTTTTAAACCAATACGCCCAACTTTTTTTAGATCATGATGCTGCCCAATGCCTATTACTATTGAACAAAAGATGATGGGCCCTATAAGCATTCTTAGGAATCTAATAAAAACATCACTGAAAAAATTTAAATAATAACCACTTTCTGGAAGGGCTATTCCACATAAGATGCCCAAAAATAATGCAACAATAATTCTTAGTACTGGGTTTTGAGATAATTTCATGGTATTACTTTTATTAATAAAATATACTAAAATTTAATGTATAACTTATATATAAGCATACAATATGAATTTACGAAACAAATCAAGAGAACAAGAGTTTGAGCTTAATGTAACTTCTTTTGTAGATATTATGCTGGTTTTGCTTATATTCTTTATGGTCACATCAAGCGTTAATAATATTACAAACTTAAAGTTACAGCTACCGCAAGTCGAAAAAAATTATAATTTGAAAGAATTCCAAGAAATTAACTTGTTAGTTACTGCCGATGGTGCTTATTTATTAAACAATGAGCCGTTGATAAATAATCAAAAAAGAACTTTAGTAAATGCAGTAAATGCTTTGGCTAAAGATAATAAAGATCTTCCATTTGTGGTATCTGGAGATGGTAGAGCACCATACCAGGCCATTGTTACTGCACTGGATGCAGCTGGCGATCTTGGTTTTAAAAATGTTAGATTTGCAGCTGTAAAGAGCTAGATCTAATCAGATACCATCCAGCTCTTCACGCCCGAACAAACCTAATTCCTACACATCGCCAGCTTAAACTCAAAATAATGCTAATAATACTAACAGAGGTCACAAAAACTAAATAGTAGGCCACTACATCAACAGTACCTACACGATTCATCAACCACATAGAAATTATTGGCGCTGAACCACCGAAAACAATTGCTGTGAAATTCCAGCAAAAAGCAACTGAAGTCGCTCTAATGTTTGTCGGAAAAGATTCAGCTACTAGTGGATTTAAAGTCCCTTCTGAGATCCCAACCAGTGCACCCAATAATAAACACATCAATAAAATATACACTGTATCACCACTTTTAAGAGCATTAATAAATGGAAAAGCCAGCAAGAATAAACCCATTATACCAATTAAGATTAATAATTTTTTATTTACTTTATCTGATAGATAACCAAATACTAATGTTGCAATGGTATAACTCATCACAGTAAATAAATTAAACATACCTGCTGTACGGCTATCAAAATGTAAAAAATCAATCATCATTGATTTGCCGTAAATAAAGACAACAAAAAAGGCTACTTGGGTAGTCAAAAAAATTGAAAATAATTTTAGTAAAGTAAGTTTGTAATTACGTAACATTTCAAAAAAAGGATTAGCCACTAAATCGCCCGAGGCTTTAATAGCTGTAAAATCTTCAGTTTCTAATAATGTTCTGCGCATATAATAAGCAACAAAGCTTGCTATTACACTTACAAAAAATGGTATCCGCCAGGCATAGGCATAAACTTCCTGTTCTGTTACCAGTGATTCAATAACAAAAATTGTACAAGCACTTAGTACTAGGCCTGTTCCCACTCCTGTTAAAGCTAGACAACCAAAAAAACCACGTCTTTCTTTTGGCACTGATTCATATAAATACACACAAGATGTACCAAACTCTCCGCCCAGCGCAAGTCCCTGCAATATGCGTAATAGTACTAATATAATAGGTGCCGCTATCCCAATCTGTTGGTACGTGGGTAGTAATCCTATGCACATAGTGGGGATCGACATAAGCAGCATCGTAATAGCCAATGTATCTTTGCGGCTATACCTATCACCCAAATAACCAAATATAATACCTCCTATAGGACGAGCTGTCAGGCCTATAGCAAAAGTTGCGAAAGTGAAAATCATGGCAATTAAGTGATTTTCCAGAGGAAAGAACAGTTTAGAAATAACTGTGGCAAAATAAGCATAGAGAGTATATTCATACCATTCTAGTACATTACCTAGTGACGATGATAGAACGGATTTGAATATATTTCTAGACATAAAAATAGAGATATCTGTATAATTTAAGTTTGTATCTGTATTTTATGTGAGCTTCTGAATTTGCGCAACTAACGAGCACAAACTAAAGTAAGCACACTTAGACTAACTCCAAGTTTCAACCTGAGACTTCACATATTCTTCAAATTTCACAGGCTCACGACCTAAAATTTGTTTTACAGTATCTGTTACTTTGGCTGCTTGACCAGACTTAGCTGCAGACATAATCAACACAAGAAAATTTACATAATCCTCAGCAAGCCCAGCTTTTAGCAAGGTATCTTTAAATTCTTGCTTAGAGATTTCTTGGTAATCAACTTTCTTACCATCTGTTTTATATTTAGAAATAACGGCTGCAACAGCATGGTGATCTAACGCTTCGCTGCCTGTTAAATCTAAAATGGCCTTGTTACATAAATCAGAAGTAAGTAATTTTACAGCTACTTGAGCCACATCGTATGTACTGATAAAGCTAGTTTTAGCATCCCCTGCTGGCAATAAAATTTTATTTTGCTGTTTAATAGCGCCAAGCCAATAACTACTAAAATTTTGCATAAACCAATTCGGTCTAATAATAGTATAAGATAAGCCTGATTGTTCTAATTCTATTTCTGCTCTACGATAACCAGAAGTTAAATCAGCATAAACACCTACTGAAGTCATTAAAACCACTTTTTTTATTTGATGCTGTTTGGCTGAGCGAATGAGAGGTGCGAGAATTTTATACTGATCACCAAATCCTCCTGGGGATAATAAAAAAACACGATCTATTTGGTCAAAAACCTTGTTGAGATCATCAGTCCTTGGAGCAGTGAAATCAATTAAGAAAGAATCTTTCGTTACTTTATTTGGTTTGCTTGTCGTAGTCCTAACATCACATCCTTGTTTTTTTAATAAACTTACCACGTCTCTTCCTACAGTACCAGACGCGCCAATCACTAAATATTTTTCTTGCATAGTAATTCCCTGTACAACGTTGTATCTTACAATTTATATCAAGATAGCCTATATAAGGCTATCTTTGTGTGCCGTAATCTTACTTAATAAAATTTTAATTACTTGATTAAAAATTAAACAAACAAATGTTACAGCTAATAAAATATAAAATAATTCGGTAAAACTAGCTGCATAATGCACCTTCAACTGGCTAATTGATAAACTATTAGCATTAATTGCAGTTAACGTAGCCAATTTGCCAGATAAAAAAGCACCAATTCCTAAAGAAACAAAAAAGATACCAACCATCGTGCTCACTTTTTTACGACTCGCCAAAACTGTAATTGCCGATAAACCGACCGGTGATAATAATAATTCTGCAATAGAAATCATGATATAGGCTGGGATAATATATAATGGCGACAACAATGTATCATCTACATAATAGTTACAAATCCAAGTTATAAGCGCATAGGCTGCAACTACAAATAACATAGATAAGGTAAATTTATTTCCTGTCCTCATTCCAGTTTGTGAGGAGGTTAATTTTTTTCTACTTTTGGAGAAGAAATAACCAAAGACTAACATCCCAACACTTTGAATACTCACATAATATGGCGGCGGAAACATAATACCAAATAAACTAGGCTCTACTGTTCTTGAAATAAACAATGTTAATGATAAAAACATTTGAAAATAAAATGCCCAAAACACTGTAGAGATAAGACATAAGATCCCAATTACTAAAGTCTGCTTTGCTTGTACCATAGATTCTTGAGATTCTTGAAACACTGTAAAAGCTAAGTAACATGCTGATAAACATACAATGCCACCAAAAGCAAAATTAGCAACGTAAGGATTTTTTAGAATATAAAAAGCAGAAATCCATAATACTGCCATCAGTCCTAACGCCTTTAGCAAACGGCCTAGCCTGAATTCCATAGGATGATAGTCTGCTATTTTATAATGACGAATACCATACGCAAAAATGGTAAACGCTAACACCAAACCAAAAGCTGCGCTGGCAAAAGCACTACCCCACCCATAATAATAATTGAGTTGGCTAGGCAAGGTCGTGCCAAGAATAATCCCTGTAGTTATGCCCATATAAAATATAGTAAATCCACTTTCACGCCTTGAGGAATTCTCTGGATACTCATTGCCAAGCAAAGAGGAAATATTAGGTTTTAGTAATCCTGTGCCAACAGCAATACCTGATAAAGAAGCCACCAAACCCGTATCTGAAACCAAAACAAATAGTGCTATATAACTAAAAAATAGAAAAACTGTCCCAAGTAAAATAGCTTTTTTTTGGCCCAATAAATGATCACCAATCCAGCCACCAATCACAGGTGATAAATACGTTAAAGCAGTAAAAGAACCTACTAAAGCATAGACTCGCTCATCTAGCCATTGAAAATGAAATACTAAATATAAAGCTAGTAAAGACTGTACAACATAAAATCCATAACGTTCCCACATCTCTGTTGCAAAAAATACACGTAATGATGATGGATGTTTGGATGTTGTACTTTGAGCGTTTAGCATGAAATCTCCTGTCCCCTCTTATATAGTCTTCTATCATCTTCTTTTACAGATGACCAATCGATCATCATAATTAATTTTCAGGAGAATATCAAATGTAGTTAGGCTATATACTTTGGATCAATAAGTTATTAAAGATTTTAGTGTTAAAGACGAACCGATCTTCCACCGTCTAAAGCTAAAATTTGCCCTGTAATACTTTGAGCTTCAGCTAAAAATAAGACAGCTTGCGCTATATCCAGAGGAGAACTTAGTCTTTTTAATAAAGTTTTTGTGACCATTTGCTTATTATATTCATTATGTTCAATAAATGCAGAATTTTCAGCCCCATCAGGCTCATCAGGCTGTAAGCTCGGTCCTGGAGCAACAGCATTTACCCTGATTGCCGGCGCTAATTCGCGAGCTAAGGCTTTTGTCATCATATTATTTGCAGCTTTAGCCATGCTATACACTGAGTAGCCTTTTAAAGGCCTTTGTGCATGTATATCAGATATATTAATTATGCAGCCTTTTGTAGCTTGTAGGTGAGGAGCAAGACCTTGGGCAAGAAAAAAGGGTCCTCCAGCATTGCTAATCATAAGATCCCGCCAATCATTGAGAGTTATCTTTCCTATAGGCGTTGGAAAAAAACTTGATGCATTATTTACTAAAACATCAATACGGCCAAAGAATTCTTTAACTTTAAGCGTGAATTTTTCTACAAAATCAGGATCAACCAAACTTCCTAACTCTGCCTGGATAATAAAACAAGAATTAGCTCGTATAGCATTTAATGTATCTGATAATTGCTTAGCTTTAACTTCTGACTTCTGACTTCTGTAGTGAATAATGATACTATAGCCATGTTCATGAAAATACTGAGCGATAACTGCACCAATTCTTCTAGCTGCACCGGTTATCAAAACAACTTTATTATATTTATTGTTATTTTGGTTATTTGACATTATAATGTTACATTTAAATTTATATATTTATAAATTATTCTAATGATTCATTTAGTAAAAAACAATTCTTTAACATTACAGCTACCTGAACCAAGCAAAGAACAATTAGAACATTCTAATTACTTAGTACAATATTTATACCAGAAAATTAAAGCTAGCAATAATTGGCTAAGCTTTAAAGATTATATGACATCTGTACTATATCACCCACAATACGGTTATTATACTGGTGGTAATAAGAAAATTGGTGCAGATGGTGATTTTATTACAGCTCCAGAATTAGGCCCCCTTTTTGCTTATAGCATTGCCAAGCAATTGCAAACCATTTTAAAAAATCATCCAGACTTTTCTATCTTAGAATTTGGCGCTGGCTCAGGAATTCTAGCTGTTAATTTATTATTAGAATTAGATAAATTAAATACTCTACCAAGTAATTATTATATCTTAGATTTAAGTGCTGAATTAAACAATCGCCAGCAGAAAACAATCAAAATATTGCCGAAACATTTAAAACAAAAAATTAAATGGTTATCACAACTTCCTGAAGATAATAGTTTTAGAGGTATCATTCTTGCCAATGAAGTAGTTGATGCTATGCCTGTTCATCTATTTCAAATTTCTAATGAGAACACTACAGAGCTGGGTTTAACAACTATAAATAGCGATATAGTTTGGCAAGCACAAGAACCAGATAATTATTTGAATAATTACATAGACAACTATATTGTACCCATTCTGAAAAGAGAGCCTGCGAGTTCGTCTTATATATCTGAAGTCAATCTTTTAGCTAGAGACTGGGTAACTGCTATTAGTCAATGCATGGCTCAAGGTTTAATTATGATTATAGACTATGGTTTTAAGCGCCAAGAATATTATCATCACGATCGCCATGAAGGAACGCTAATGTGTCACTACAGACATTTTGCTCATCAAGATCCTTTATTGTATCCTGGCCTACAAGATATTACAGCACATGTTGACTTTACAAGTTTAGCCGAAGCTGCGTTAGAAAATAATTTAGAAGTAGCCAGTTTTTTAACACAAGCATATTTTTTATTAGCTAATAATATTACGGATTACTTTAACAATCATGACATTTCTAAAAAAGATATTTTTTCTTTAAAACAACAACTAAAAAAATTAACAAGCCCTTGTGAAATGGGTGAGTTATTTAAAGTTTTAATTTTAAATAAAAATCTTGATTATAGCTATTTTTCACATTTGCAAGTTTATGATAAACGTTATGAATTATAACTCTATTTCTAAAATACTTCTAGAATTCAAAAGCAGCTTTTACTTGTTTTATTGCCTCAATCTGCGCTTTATACATTTCTTTTGCAAGAGCTTCTCCTTCAAATCCTTGTTCCATAAATGGTGTTGATTTAATATAGCGCGCTGCCTGATAACACGCGGTGAGATAATCTGCTTGTTTGTACTCTCTATTTTCGAAACCTGTACGGCCACGACTGTCTGCAATACAAGCTAATAAGAAATCAAAAAAATCATCTGGATTCCTAAAAGCATCTAATTGTTTTAATAATCTTGCAATAGTATCTGCACGCAATTCAAAAGCCCTATGACAGACACCATGATACTCAGCCACTTTTATCGCTAGTTTTTGATAGCTCTTGGGTACTTTATAACGTTCACATAATTTAGTGGCTATTTTAGTACCACGTTGCTCATGACCATGATGCCTTGGTAATAAATCTCTTGGTGTAGTTGCTTTACCCAAATCATGTAATAAAGCAGCAAAACGAACCCTTGGACTTGAACTAATTTTTGCAGCTTGCTCTAAAACCATCATGGTATGAATGCCTGTATCTATTTCCGGGTGATGCTGCGGTGGATTTGGTATGCCATAAAGCTTATCTAATTCTGGAAATAACACCTTTAAAGCTTGACAGGTTCTTAGTGTTTCAAAGAAAAATTGCGGTGATTGTTCCGCTAATGCACGCTCGGTTTCTTTCCATACTCTCTCTGCTACTAGGGCATCGATCTCACCGTTTAAGACCATCTCTTTCATAAGCTCATTAGTCTCAGATGCAACCTTGAATCCTAAGTAATGAAATCTTGCAGCAAATCTTGCTAAACGTAAAATACGAACAGGATCTTCAGTAAAGTTTGTAGAAACATGGCGTAAAATTTTATCTTCTAAATCTTTACGACCATTGTAAGGATCAATAATATTACCTTTATTATCTTTAGCTATGGCATTGATAGTTAAATCGCGACGCCTAAGATCTTCTTCTAATGTTACTTTAGGTGAATACTCTACAGCAAAACCTGTATACCCAGGCGCTGTTTTACGCTCAGTACGAGCTAATGCATATTCTTCTTTACTAGACGGATGCAAGAATACTGGAAAGTCTTTACCAACAGATTTATAACCTTGGCTTAGCAAATCATCAGGTGCTGCTCCTACAACCACCCAATCCCGCTCTTTAATATCTAATCCCAGCAATTCATCTCGAACAGCACCGCCTACTAAATAGATGTCCATATATACTTAATATATTAATTAATATTAGTTACTGTTGCAGCAGGATTAGTAACATTAACTGTTGTTGCAGCAATCGTAGCCAAAGACTGCATCTCAGATTCTGCAACCAAATACGCTGCAAAAATATCACTGATCACATTAGTTGCTGTTTGAATCATATCATTAATACGATCAATACCCGCTATTAATGGCAAAGCAACCAATGGCATCCCCATAGTCGAGATAACTGCACTCATTACTACTATGCCAGAACCAGGAATGGCTCCTGCACCCATGGTAGTCAAGATTACTGTTGAGATTAAAGTAAAGTAACTTGTAGTAGTTAATGTGATGCCTGTCATATTAGCTGTAAATATTACTGCAGTGGTTAAATAAATAGCTAACCCTGCCAAGTTAAAATTGCATCCTAAAGGTAACATGAACTTAGCGATTCTTGGGGGTATCTTTAGGCCTTCTTCAGCACATTTTATAGACACAGGTAGAGTTGCACCGCTACTTGTAGTACTAATAGCAAAAGTAATAGCTGGTGTGATTTTACGAAAAACATCCAACGCTGATTTCTTTAAATAAACAACAGTAATAGTGCCATATACTAAAAAAACTAATAGCATACAGGTTAGTAATAACACTCCAATAAATTTTAATAATGGTAACAACGCAGATAAACCAAATAACCCAAATGTCCATGCTATCAAGGCAAAGACTCCATAAGGCGCAAAGTACATAATTATTTGAGTAAGATGCATTGAAACTTTTGAGATAGAGTTAAACAATAGTACTAATGGCTTACCATGTTCCCCGGCTAGATTAATAGCAATACCAAATAAAATAGCAAATATAACAATTTGTAGTATATTAGACTCTACAAAAGCAGCAACAGGATTACTCGGGATCATTTCAACAAAAATATCCATAATAGCAGGAACATGATCAGCTTTTGGAAGCGTATAAATATTCAATCCACTTTGATTCTGTACATCGGCCAAAGAAATACCAATACCAGGTTGAAAAAAGTTACTCACTGCAACAGCCAATAAAGTAGCAATCAATAAGAAACTCAAATAAATAACAAAAGCCTTTACCGTCACTCTTTGCATTTGTTTCATATCTGTAACAGATGTTACTGCTGTAATAACAGCACTTAAAATAACTGGCACAATGACCATATGAAGGGCATGTAAGAACGCATCACCTAAGGGTTTCAAAATAACTGTCGATTCACCAAAGGTTACTCCTGTTATGATACCGAGGATTAATCCTAAGATGATTTTTTTCCACATTGGGACATTATTCCAAGCAATAAATGCGTTACTAATTTTCATACAACGGCCTTTTAGTTAGCATAATAATATAAATCAAGCATATATCTAATCATATTTCTTTCTTAATGTCAAATAACCTAATTATTTATCGTTCAACAGTAAGCTAAAATACACTAAGCAACAATTTCGAGTTTGGCAATTTTGGCTATAAGCCATTTTGAACCAATAACCCCATTGAATTTTACGTGCACACGAGCTTTATCTCCATGCCCTTCAGCTGCAATAATAACACCCAACCCAAAAGTGCCATGCCTAACAGTCTGCCCTAAATGATACTCTGACGAACACTCTGAATTTAAAATAACAGCTTGCTTAGTTTTTACATACGTGTTTTCTTGGTTTTTCTTTCTATAAGCACTTGTCTTCGAAGAGTTAGAGTTAGAGTTAGAATCAGAATAATTTATAAAAGTTGAAACTCTTTCTTGCTTTAGCAGCTCTTGTGGAAGCTCTTTGAGAAATCTCGATGGTAAATTGTATCTATCTTCACCACGCATCCTTCTTATTTCACAAAAACTTAAATACAGTTTTTGCATGGCTCGTGTAATCCCGACATAACATAAACGCCGTTCTTCACTTAATTGTTTTTCTTCTGCCAAGCACATTTCATGGGGAAATAAACCTTCTTCAAGCCCCACCAAGAATACTGTTTTAAACTCTAAACCTTTTGCAGTATGAATGGTCATAAGACTTACATTGTCTTGTATCTGAGAATCCTCACCAGCCTGTATCTCTGACTCTAATACTGTATGTGATAAAAATGCTTGTAATGCTGACAGTGGCTGCCCTGACTCGGCAATAAAATCTGGCTCCGATGTGATCATCTCTTGCTCAAAAATAGAACATGCTGTAACTAATTCATCTAAATTTTCTACTCTATTTTTAACACTGCCTTTTTCTTCTTTAAAATACAGATCGCGCAGACCTGTATCGTTAATAACACGCTTAACTAATTGAGATAAGCTTAACGTAGTTATAAGAGCTTTAAACTGCTTGATTAAATTTATAAAATCCAAAACTGAAGATTTTGCTTTATTTTTTAATAAATCTGCACTCACTATCTGCTCAGCAGCATACCATAAAGTCAAATTATTATCTTTTGCATATTGACTAATAACATCTAAACTTTGCTTACCAATCCCTCGTGTTGGCCAATTAACAATTCTATCAAAGGAAGCATCATCAAATGGACTATTAATTAATCGCAAATAAGCCAAAGCATCTTTAATCTCAGCACGTTCAAAAAAACGTTGTCCACCATAAATCTTATAGGGGACAGCAGCTCTTAATAAATATTCTTCAAACTGACGCGATTGATGATTAGCACGGTACAATATAGCAATATCATTATAGGCTATGCCAGTACGATGATAATTTTTAATTTGTTCAACCACATAGCGTGCCTCGTCTATATCATTAAATGCTTGATAAACTGTTATTGGCTCTCCTTGCATGCCAGAAGTCCATAAATCTTTACCCATGCGATTTTTATTGTTCGCAATTAAACTATTAGCCGCTTTTAAAATTGTAGCCGTCGATCGATAATTTTGTTCTAGTCTAATGATCCTACTATTTTGATAGTCTGTACAAAATTTCTTGATATTTTCTACACGTGCCCCGCGCCAACCATAAATAGACTGGTCATCATCACCTACCATAGTGAAGTAATTATCAGCATGAAATAATTTTAACCATTGATACTGTAAAGTATTAGTGTCTTGAAACTCATCTACTAAGATATGTTTAAATCTATTTTGATAATACTGGCGTAATTCTTGATTATTTAATAATAATTCTTTAGTTCGTAAAATTATTTCAGCAAAATCAACTAAACCTAATTGCTGACATTGGTTTTCGTAATGTTTATATATCTCTTGTAAATATTTTTTATTCCTATCATTAACTTTTTCTAGATCTTTATAACGCAGACCATCATCTTTTTGGTTATTAATATAGTACTGAGTTTGCTTTGGTGGAAAATCTTTATCGTCTATATAGAGATCTTTTTGTATTTTTTTAATAATACGTTGCTGATCATCACTATCTATAATTTGAAAATTCTGAGGCAATCCTGCTTGTTGCCAATGGATGCGCAATAGCTTATGAGCTAGACCATGGAACGTTCCTATCCAAAGACTGCGTACAGAGATCCCTAAAAGTTTCTCTATACGTTGTTGCATTTCTTTTGCAGCTTTATTAGTAAAAGTGACAGCTAATATCGCATGCGGTGACACCCCTTCTGTACGAATCAACCAAGCAATACGATGAACAAGCACCCTAGTCTTACCACTTCCAGCACCAGCTAGAATTAATAAATTACTAGGCTCAGCTATCACCGCTTCATATTGAGCAGGGTTTAAGTTATTAGTTATATAATTTGAAGTAGAATCATTCATGCGCTGTATTTTGACATATTGCCATTTCAAGCTCAAATGTTCTTATTAAAATTACACTAAAATATTAAAAATAACTTAAATAGCAGCAGCTAGTCTATATAATCATAACACCTCTACAAATGCGCCAGTGTTTGCTTAGTCTTCTGGATTGTTATTACAAAAGAGTCCTTCGTTATTTTAGTTTCTATACTATCCGGATTAACTCTTTCTGGTAAAGTGATACTTTTAGTAAAACTGCTTGTATATAGGATTGCTTGTTTGCCTGTCTTACTTGTCGTTTCTCGTTGTTCTGTTACCTTACCGGAAACAACTAACATTCTTTCACCATCCATTCTAGCATTAATACTATTATGTTGACTTTTAGTTGACGGATGCATCGGTAAAGTAATCACAAATTTATCAGCTTCATTTTTTAGATCTAAATCAACAGCTGTAGTTTTTGTTAAATCATCATGAAAACCAAACCTATTTACTGTCTGAGTAAATAGATCATCCATATGTTGTTTGATCTTAGCAAAGTCAAAAAAAGGATCTACTGAATCGCCAGCATTGAGACCACTTACGCTGCTACTATTACTTGTACTATCCGGTAATTTAACTGTTTGTGTTTTAGCATTAATATTCTGTGTAAATAATAATATAATTATATTCAGTAAAAAAGCTAAGGGAAGTTTATACATAATTACTCCTTAATTTTATTGTTATACAGATCACGATGTAAGGCACTAATGGCCTTTTATTTTACTTTAATACTTATCTACTCAATTATGGCCAAGTTAGAGAAATTCAAGTCATAATCTAAATATTAATTTTACAAGGCACATGTAACCCATTGATTTTAGCTAGAACGATAAATACACTTCTTGACAAGTAAGTCTTTTAAATACATTATGATAACTTAATGTTTAGACCATTACAGCAATATGTCTTATCTATCATTCTCGCCAATATCGACTTTTGTTTATAGTTTTTTGTTTTTCTTAGCACTTATTTTTTTTAACACGGGCTTCGCCCAACCTAACAAACCACCTATTAACCCTATACAGCAGCTTTATATTTTTGGTGATAGCATGTCCGATAATGGACATGACAATAAGCGTAATGATGAACGATATAACATTGGAGAAGATGGAGTTCTTCATTTTGCGATGCCCGCACCATATTTTGAAGGCCGATTTACTAATGGCAAAGTATGGCCTGAGCTATTGAGTGAAAAAATGCATTTATCTTCAGAAAACGTTTTTAACTATGCTTACGGTGGCGCAACAGTACAAAAAGATATTTATCCTGTACCTAATCTTGATATGCAAATACATTACAGCACGACAAGAGAAGCACATAATAATCCAGCTAGTCTTTACATAATATGGATAGGTGCTAATGACTTACTAACCTATTGTAACTCAGATAACAATATAAAAAATAACGATGATATATTTATCCATGATCTCAATACTAATATTGAAAAAAATATTAGAAAATTAATAACCCGTGGCGCCAAACAATTCTTGATAGCAGAACAAATTGATTTATCGCTGAACCCGCAAAGCATGGAGAAAAACAAAACTCACAAAGGATATGCACAAAAGTTACAGAACATCGTTAACCTATATAACAATGCTAACCATAATTTAATTATTAAATTAAGTCAAGAATTCCCAAATCTAACATTTTATAATTTTAATTTTTCTCACTTATTTCCAGCAAGCAACGAATTAGCTCAAGCTCACGGTTTTAACTACTTACAAGAAGCCTGCCTGAATCACCTCAATGTTTGCGAAAATCCTAATGAATATATATTTTGGGATAACTTGCATCCTACTACAAAGGTACACTCAATACTTGCAGAAGAAATTTTTCGTTTGATAAGTAATAACTAGATTTGCTCTATAGTCACAGAATATCATATCAAAAAGTTCCAACAAGACTTATGCAAAATGATTGTAAGTTTTACAAACTTTTCTTGTAATTTCTAGAATATAATTTATAGTAGTCAGAATTGTTTTTAAACTATTTGAGCAAACCGTGAGCTTTACAGAATTACAAATAGCTAAAGAATACATATATTCTGCTAACTTACAACCTGTATTAGATAGATTAATATATGTAGATGGCTGGCAAAAAAAAGATACCTTGGCAGCCTGTGCTCAATATCGTAACTACCTATTTTTGAAAAGAAAATATCCTAATTTAGAACTACCCCCTTCAAAAGATATCGATGCAGTCTGGCATGCACATATTTTACATAGCAAAAACTATCTTGAGTTTTGCATGCAAGTATTTGGTTATTTTTTACATCACGTCCCTGGGGATCCTAATAATCAAGCTGAGAAAACATTGCTGACTCATTCTTTTGAGAAGAATACTCAAGAAATGCACTTTAAAGAGTTTGGTGACTATATTTATGAAGTAAGATTACCCTCGTTAAGCGAGTTTTTAAAAGATTTTACCAGTTTTTTGTTCGCTAAATTTAAGCAATTAATACTGGTAAAATTCTCAATTAACACCTAAACAATTATTTTTTTTGTTTTGCAAAATCTCTCATCTCTTCAGAGATATTTTTTGCATAGGAGATAAAGTATTCTTCTGTGCTTTTATTTACAGAGCTGATTAATTTTTGAATACTAGTGTTTTTTTCATGTGCTTCAATATACTCTAAAAAATCTTTATCTGAGAAATTTTTATACACAAATATATACGCTAAGGCCATTTGTTGTTCAAAGGTTTCATTCATGACACCTTCAAAGCCTTTTGCTGTTTCTTCAATTTCTTTCTTACTAAGTTTATTATCTATTTGATTAAAAGCTGTTAACATTGTTCTAAACATATTTTTGGTCATAAAAGACATACTTTCAGATGACTTTGTCGCTCTATCTAAACGTTTAGCTAACTTTAACCTTTCAGCAGAAGGAGGATTAGCGCCTATTCTGGCTGCATAAACCGCAAAATCTTGCGCACCCTCTGGGGTTGATAGAGCCCGCTCTGCTTCCGTAAATTTGCTAAACAAAGGAGACTTATAATTAGCTAATAAACCATCAACTTCTTCTACACTAAGATCTTTACTGAGCTTGCTTTGAACATTTTGTAGCAACATTTTTGAATTAAAATTGTTCACTAGTATGTCTTTTATTTTATTTTTTTCAGCGTCACTTAATTTATCATTCAAAGCAAAAGACTGGTTAACAGTGCTATCAATTATTTGATCTAGACTCGCAAATTGAGTTGTTATCCCTGATTTAACCATAAGCTCGTCAACAAGCATGTCTTTGCTAACTTCTTTAGCAAAAGCTGTAGTAGACAACACTACTAGTGCTAACAAAAAAAACTTTGAAATCTGTTTAATCATATATTCACCTTTTTTATTATTGTACTTTATTAATTATAATCGCCGTCGATTGTATAATATCTCCCTGTTTTATACAATTACCACCTAAACTATGTAAATATTTAAGTAAATATTTTCATATTATTATCCGCCCACATCAACAACAAAAAAACTAGTAATAGCTTTAAGGTATGCTATTCTTAAATATATATATATGACATACCAGCAATATATCAGCATATTTTCATGTTACGAATTAGCTTAATCACTTTGACGATTACATTGATAGGAAGTGTAACTTTTGCCAATCCATCAATCAAAATAATAAACTTAAATAACTTTACTGAAAAACTTGAAGCTGAACAAGATCAAATAGCAGGTGGTGCAGTGGCTATTATCTATAAAGGCCAGGTCATTTATAAACACACTTTTGGTCATGAGAAAGATAAAAATAGTCCACCCATAACTTCGAGTACTTTATTCCCGCTAGCTTCTGTTTCTAAACCTGTTTCTGCTACAGCTATTGCCCTCATGGTCTCACAAGGAATATTAAATCTGGAAGAAAAATATAATATACCCTTTTTACAATTTCCTGTTAATCTAAAAAATATCCTCGGTCATACTACTGGATATAGATTTTCTGGTAATATCGAAATAGAGCACGGAGAAAAAAGAAATCGAATCTTACAAGCTCTCAAATTGCAATACCCGACTTGCCAACCTGGAGATTGTTATTTTTACAGTAATACCACTTTTAGTTTGCTTGAAGAGGCTCTTAATACAAAAAATTTAGATCTACCTTCTGCAATTGAAAAATTACGGTCCGCATTAAACACAGATGGCATTCAAGTTGTTCCACTACCATCTAATATGAGAGTTGCATATCCGCATGCACCTAGTAGCAGATATCAATTCCTTAAAAAGGTCTTACCCTTTCCTGCTTATTATCCTAAAGCCGCTCCAGCAGCAGCGGGAGTATTTGCGTCATTAGATGGTATGATTGAAATTTTTAAATTAAACTTTGGTTATAGACCAGATCTGATCTCTAACAAAACCTTAGAACAATTTCATCAGCCTATAATTGCCAATCGTGATATTGCCCGCTGGCATACTAAATGGCCTATACCTGTCAGCAAAATAGAATCTTATTATGGTGTGGGTTGGCGGATTTTAAAAGCTAAAGCTTATCCTGAAAAGCAGCTTATTTTTCATAGCGGAACTATATCTGGTATTAAAACATTTATTGGTTTTATTCCTGCTGAAGATATTGGAATTATTATTTTAACTAATGAGACTTCTGATTTCTGTTTCAGATATGGTATAAATTTCTGGAGTAAGTTTTTACGTAAAAACGCCTAGTGACTACTGAAAATTATTGAATAAAGAACTAATATTTAATACTATTTAAATCATGTCACTCTTTTTACTTAATACATGGCTATCACAAAAGAACAAGCTCAAGAAATACTTGGTCCAACCATTAATAGTCCTGCCAATCTTCAGGCACTGCTAGATCTAGGGCCGCATACTCATGATGTGCTACACGCCATAAAACAAATAAATACTAATGCAGGTTCTGCACTTATTACTCAAGATACTTTTCAAGCACTTGTCACGTCTAATACTCATGCATATCTGTTGAGTTTGATCCTTGTGCAGATGTACATAACAAGTCCTAGTCTTATTACAACTCAAACATGTCAGTTATTGGCTTCTTCCGGGAATAATGCATTCTATATTGGTATGTTATTAATCCAGTTACACTTCTTGAATGCTGATGTTGTTTCTTCAATTAATTATGAAACATTACGTCGTCTTGAACATAATGCTTATTATGTTAGTAGCGCTGTAAAAATTTTACGTAAAATTAAATTTCGTCCTACGTCATCTCAGTTACAAGAGCTGATAGAATCTGGATACAATGCTGAAAACACTGTTTATGCGATTATAAGAAAGCAAAAACTTTTAGATTGTCTAAATCTATCATATAGAATTTTTATCAGAGTTATTGATTCGTTTTTACGAGTGCAGCCCATATTGTACCATTTTTATAGTGTCGTTTACCAACGACTTGATATTTTAAGACAGTTATTGTCTCTAAGATACCCTCAAATTCTGGAAAGACCAATTTTCCAACCTCAGTACAGAACTTTTGTAGGCGCAGATCTAAATGATAATTTTGTTGATTCTGTCACTTTTGATAGAGTGCCATTTGTTCTTCTTTAAATTATATAATTTATGCGATATCTTAAGATATGAGAGATCTATTATTCACATGTGATTATTTAAGCTACTGGGAAAGAGAGGCTCTAGAAAAATTTGCAAAAAATGGCCTAACCTATGCTTTAATTATAGAAAGAAGAATTAACAATCCAGAATTCACTATTTCACACTGGGAAGCATTAAATTTTTTACTAGAATCTTTTTCTATCATTCTCGCGTTAACAGAAATTGATGGTTTGATTTCTGTTCAAGCTTGGGGAATTAGTAAAGGCTTAGAAAAAAAAGATGTACTACAATTAAAAAACTTCTGGCATATTGATAGTTTAGTGAAATTTAAAAAATATGGCTTAACTCCCGATCTTTTGCTACAACATACACATACTGACACTTTTGAGGAATGTCATTCTTCAGCTTTAGCTCATCTCATCGAGAAACGTTTTTTTTCACCATTAAATGCCTTGCTTGAAATTGCTTATTTAACACCTGATCAAGTACAAGGCATTGCTAACGGATTAAAAAGAGAAGATGTAATACTCTTAAGTAATATCTGGCACATCTCTTCCATGATTAAATTAAAGAGATATGGCTTAACTTCTGATTTGTTATTACATCGGAATTCTAACGGTCATGAATTTGACTTTAATCATGAACGAGCTTTATTCACTCTGACTACAGTATATAAATTTTCTATTAAAGAAGCTCTTGCTGAAATCGAAGGCCTATCATCTTCAGAAGTCAAACAAATTGAAAGTGAATGCTTGAGCGACGATTTCATACATAGAACTAGCACTAAATTAATTCGACCAAGAATGTTATAAATTAATTATGTTTTTTAACCCATTCAAGATATTTATTTAACCAATTTTGAATAAAATCTTTACTGTTAGGGCCAATTTGACCATCTTTAGTAAAGAAATCATCTTTAATATGTAAGAATGCTTCTGGCTGTGCCATGGTTGGCACATCTAGATAGGCTAGAATATTTCGTAAATGCTGCTGTGCTAATGCAGTACCGACAACACCGATAGAACAGCCTAATACTCCGCCAGGCTTGCCTGCCCATGCATTCTGGCCGTATGGTCGTGAAGCATGATCTAAAGCATTTTTTAATACTCCAGGTATTGATCTGTTATATTCTGGCGTAACAAATAATACCCCCTGTACTTTAGCAATTTCTGATTTTAATTTTTTTACGGAATCAGCCTGACTGTCATCATGATCTTGATTATATAAAGGTAAATTACCAATTTCTAATATTTTAAATTCCAGATTTGGTGCAAGTTTAACTAAAGCATTAGCCAGTTTTCGATTTACTGAATCTTTTCTTAAACTACCTACTATTACGCCTATAATATATTTATTCATCGTCATGCACCAAATATTAATTATGTTGTATTTTAGATTGTAGTCAAAATGTAATATTTTTGCTACCTATTACTGTCGAATCTATCAAGATTCATAACTTTATTCCAAGCTCTAGCAAAATCGTTAACAAATTTCTCTTCTGAATCTTTACAGGCATAAACTTCAGCCACGGCTCGTAATTGAGAATTAGAACCAAAAACCAAGTCGACTCGTGTTGCTCTCCACTTTAATTTTCCAGTGTTACGATCATAACCTTCAAACTCATTATCATTATCAGCAACAGATCTCCACTCCGTTGCCATATCTAATAGATTAACAAAAAAGTCATTGGTTAGCGTGCCTGATTTATTTGTAAATACTCCGTGCTGTGCACGTTGAACATTTGCCCCAAGCACACGTAGTCCACCAATTAACACTGTCATTTCTGGTGCTGTTAAAGTTAATAACTGAGCACGATCTATCAATGCTTCCTCTGCCTTCAACTGTGTGCTTTCTCTTACATAGTTGCGGAATCCATCGGCTACAGGCTCTAATGCATGAAATGAATCAACATCAGTCTGATCTTGCAAAGCATCTCCACGACCTGCTCTAAATGGTATCAACAAGTCATGCCCAGCTTTTTTTGCTGCACTCTCAATAGCTGCTATCCCAGCTAACACAATCATATCAGCCAACGACACTTGTTTCTTATCTGTCTGCATTTTATTAAAATCATTTTGCACTTCGGTTAGTTTTTGTAACACATTAGCAAGTTGTAATGGTTCATTAACCTCCCAGTCTTTTTGCGGAGTTAAACTAATACGTGCACCATTAGCACCACCTCTAAAGTCTGAACCACGAAAAGTTGATGCAGAAGCCCACGCTGTAGCTACTAACTCTGATATTGATAATTTTGTAGTTAATATCTTTTCTTTTAATTGCATCGCATCTTTATCATCTATTAGCTCGTATGTTACCTTCGGAATAGGATCTTGCCAGATTAAATCTTCCATTGGAACTTCTGTGCCTAAATATCTGACACGTGGCCCCATATCTCTATGCGTAAGTTTAAACCAAGCGCGAGCAAATGCATCTCTAAACTCTTCATGATTTTTCTGATATCGACGCGCTATTTTTTCATAGATAGGATCTGTACGCAAAGCCATATCTGCTGTCGTCATCATAATAGTTACCAACTTATTACTACCATCAACTTCTGGTGCCATATTTTTTCTTGTAGGATTTTTAGGCTTCCATTGATGTGCGCCTGCAGGACTTTTTACTAACTCCCACTCGTTTTCCAATAACATTTCAAAGTAACTATAATCCCATGTAGTTGGTGTTGGTGTCCATGGACCCTCAAGCCCACTAGTTGTGGTATGTATGCCTTTGCCAGAGTGGAATTTATTAATCCAGCCCAAACCTTGATCTTCTATATTACCTCCTTCAGGCTCTCTACCAACCAAACTTGGATCGCCTGCACCATGACACTTACCAAAAGTATGGCCGCCAGCAATAAGAGCGACTGTCTCTTCATCGTTCATCGCCATTCGTAAGAAGGTTTCTCTTACATCACGGGCTGAAGCCAGCGGATCTGGGTTACCATTAGGTCCTTCAGGATTAACATAAATTAATCCCATTTGCACAGCAGCAAGTGGATTTTCTAAATTTCGATCGCCAGTGTAGCGCTTATCATCTAACCACTTTGTTTCTGCACCCCAATAAATGTCTTCTTCTGGCTCCCAAATGTCAACACGACCACCACCAAAACCAAAAGTTTTAAATCCCATGAACTCAAGAGCACAGTTACCAGTTAAAATATAAAGATCAGCCCAAGAAATTTTCTTACCATATTTTTGCTTTATAGGCCATAAAAGTCGTCTTGCTTTATCTAAATTTCCATTATCTGGCCAACTATTAGTTGGAGCAAATCTTTGCGACCCAGTACCTGCACCTCCTCTGCCATCACCAATACGATAAGTACCAGCAGCATGCCAAGCCATTCTAATAAACAGTGGTCCATAATGACCATAATCAGCAGGCCACCATACTTGTGAATCAGTCATTAAATTATAGAGATCTTGCTTTATAGCTTTTAGGTCTAGACTATTAAACTCCCTTTTATAACTAAAGCTATCACCCATGGGATTAGATAATAAAGAATGTTGATGTAACATCTTTATATTTAAGTAATTAGGCCACCAATCACGATTGGATCTTTCGTTACCTGATGTTTGCTTAAACTCAACTTTATTTATTGGACATTCCATAATAATTCATCCTTGAATAAAAGAAACATAAAACTGTAATGTTCTAATCTGAGAATAACACACTATTCTATTTTTTATCATCAACCTTATGATAGTACTAAGATTTTTGGCTACATTTTGTTATCCTTGTTAAGCTTTTATTAAGCTTTCTTATGTATACTACCACAAGCACTTATCTAAAAAGAATAAAATTATGTCTATTCCATCGCCATACTTTGAAGATTTCACATCTAGAGATGAAATCTCCTACCGTATACCTAACCGCGAAAGTAAAAGCGCACCAAGAAAAGTAACCTTTACTAAAGCTAACATGTGTTGGTTATATTCTATGAAATTATTAGCAAGAGGGCCCCGTAATCCAGATTCTAGACCTTCTGTAATAATAAAAAACATCAAAAAAGATCTAATAACCCTAGATGCTTATGTCTTTGTAATAAACTACATTATAGATGGTATTATGACCCACAAAAGAGCTGCAAGTTCTAATCTCATTATATTAATGCAGTCAATTTTAGAAAACGCAGAGCACATTATACCAACATCAATGACTGCAATCGCTGGTTATCCCTCTCCAGGTTATCCTGCTGATATATTACACGCTTTAGATCCCAACAAAGTTTCTGCATTACTCTTATTACTTCATACTAAAATTTCTTCACGCGCTGAATTAGTAACTAATGATGCAATACATAAAGCCTTTCGAGAAGAGCTTAGTACATACAGATCTTCAAAAAGATTAGAAATCATAGGTACCTACTACTCCGAAATGCTAGCTGATCTACGCTCAGAAGACCGTAGTAGACTTGACGAGCTGGACACCCAAAGTAAGCTTACAGAAACTTTGTATAGATTCACAGCAATCAAACTAGGCTTATCTCCTTTTCTATCTGACACTTTATTACCCTTAGATCCTACAGGATGGATTGAACACTTAAGAAGAAATGGGCCTACAATAGTATCAGGAAAATTTGGAAGTGGATTTTATCGTTCTGAAGCAGCAGATAAAGAAGAGTATGTTCATGCAAGAAAAGTCTTCTCATATGACGAACATAGTAGAAAAGAAGAATCTCGGATTCAGCATTCCATCATTATAACAGGAGTAAAGAGAAACGCAGAAGACAGTAATAAATCAATTATTTATTTCATTGATCCTAATCGTCCATCTGTTTCTAGTACTGATGAGAAAGGAATCATATTTGCTATAGAATTCGCAGCTTTTCAAGCAGCATTGAATACTAAGCAGACCGCTTATCATGCGGCACCACCAGATGGTGCTAGTATAATCCCAAAACTAACTAGTTAACGTTCACCATGTTCAACAGAACTCCGAATCATCAGAGCCACGCGCATCAGCAAGCGTTCTTTGAGCTATTAAAATACGGTGTTTGAAAAAATTTCTAAAT
>CAZSRF010000002.1:0-104488 GCA_964609155.1 uncultured Gammaproteobacteria bacterium
ATAGATATGCGTATGGGTACAATAATCCGTATAAATATGTGGATCCGGATGGGAGGGAGGTTGGACCACCTCAGGTTATGGCTGCTGAGTTTTTATTAGGTGGTGCTGCTGGGGCCTGGGCCGGATACCATGAATATGGGCTGAAGGGAGCTGCAGTCGGCTTTTTTGCTGGTGGTATTAGTGCTGTAGCAGGGTCTATGTTTTCTGGAGGAGCTGCTGGTGCTTTAGCGGCGCGTAGTCTAGCTGTAAGAAAAGCTGCAGCTCTTGGAACGGAAGTTTCCATTAATTCAGCAGGTAGCATGGTCAGCTCACGTATAAACACAGGTAAGTGGGATGCTGAAGGTGCATTTAATGGTGCTATTTTTGGTGTGGCTGCAAACCGTTGGATGCATCGATATGGTGAATTTACACCCAAAACTGCAGTAGAAGCGTTTAGCGTAGGTAAGTATGCTTCAACAGCTTCAATCGCAATGGAGTCTGTACATAAGAATATTTTTAATAATAGCTCAGCTATGGAAGTTAAGAATATTCATAATACAGTTAAAGGTCGAATAGACAGAAGATAGAGATAAAATAAAAATAAAGGAAAGGATATGAGGCCAGGTACGCATATATTTTTAGTAATTTTAGCTCTTCCAATATTTTCAATATTTTTTTACATAAATTGTATAAAATACTTGTCTTCCAAGAAAGCACTAATCGTATCAGTGAGTATTTTTCTTTTGATCCTCAATTATTTTTTAATGGTGTATTTAAGTTATTTATTACCAGAGAATTTAACATTATTAGAAAGTTTTTTTTATATAGCTCTTTTATACTTGGGTTTTTTTATTGGCACATACCCCTGGTTAGAGCATAGTTTCAAAAAAGCCTACTATCATGATAAAAAACCAAACCCTAACATCTGCCAGGATTGCAGTGACGTTGCAGGATATCTCATGGAACCAAAAAAAGCTAAATGGGTAGCATATGCTCATAGATATTCTATGTATGGTTCTGGTTTATCATTAGGAATAATCTTTATTTGCAGGAAATTCTATGGAATAGGGATGAATAATGAAGCCTATGGATGGATATACTATATTTTATGCATATTCCCAGCTTTATTTTTGTTTTGTATGGCATTCTTACGTTCAGTGGTTAAATGCCCTAATTGCGAGTGTAGTTTATTTCCAATAACAGCAGAAGGAGATGCTTTTTTTACTATACCAAAACGTGTTATTAAAGATAAAGCTATAGACTGCATGATATGCAGTGCTACATATGCATTAGATCAAAGCATAGATTTGGATGAATTACGTCGTGATAAGAAAAAACGGATAGAAGATGGTAAGTTTATTAGTATAGGTCCTGATGGTAGAAAGAGAACGCAGGAGATTAATAATTCTTAAGAATGCCAGCGCTAAGATAGTTAATGTGTGATAGCATAAATAGATCAAGGTAAATATTTCACGAGGAGTTTAAGTAAATTATAGGCAATTATGCTTTTTGTGTTTCGTTGGAGAATATAATGTTGGTGATCTTTTAATATCACGTGTAGCTGATTAAAGTCCAAACCAAAAACCTTGCCATCTGAAACATCGTTAATTGCTATCATATCTAGATTCTTCTCTTTAATTTTAGAGATACCATATTTTTCATGATCACTAGTTTCGGCAGCAAATCCTAAGCAAAATATATGAGGATATAAAGATTTTATGTGGCTAATGATATCTGTATTTTTAATTAGACGTAACGTAAAGTTTTCTTTTTTCTTTTTTATTTTATGGCTAGAGTAATTTTCTGGTCGGTAATCGGCAACAGCGGCACAGCCTATAAAAACATCAGCATCTTTAATGACTTTAATCGCTGCTGTCAGCATTTCTTCACTACTTTCTACTTCAACTATATTAACATGGGGAGGTTTGACAAGAGCTGTTGGCCCGCTAATTAATACTACTTCAGCACCCATAGCATGGGCAGATTCAGCAAGTGCGTAACCCATTTTTCCAGAACTGTAATTACTTAAAAATCTTACAGGATCAATTTTTTCTCTCGTTGGGCCAGCAGTAATGATAACTTTTTTGCCTTGTAATAACTGTGGCTGGATAGAATCTTGGCAAAACTTAACAATATCTTCTGGGTCAATCATCCGGCCCAGTCCAAAATCACCACAAGCTTGCTGGCCATAAACAGGGCCTAATATTTGTATTCCGAACTCTTTCAGTATATTTATATTTTTTTGGACTATATTATTACCCCACATAACTTTATTCATTGCGGGAGCAACTATTATTTTAGATTCTGTCGCAATACAAATTGTTGAAAGCAAACAATCAGCATTAGCATGAGCTAATTTTGCTATAAAATTAGCAGAGGCAGGAGCAATAACAATTAAATCTGCTGCTTTAGCAAGGCTAATGTGTAACATTTGGTCATTGGAATCTAAAATATCAGTATCACAAAATACTTTATTTGGAAAAATAGATCTTAAAGTTAAAACTGAAATAAATTGAGGCGCCGACTTAGATAAAACAATTGTGACATCGTAGCCTGGCTGAATAAAGGTTTTCGCCAAGTCGATGATTTTATATGCTGCTATACTTCCTGTAACACCTAGCAATATTTTATAACTCATGTAGAACCCTATAACTAATTATCAATAGGTTATAACATACCTAATTTAAGATTATACCATTTATAAGCTGAATAACAATAAGAGATAATTTCTTGCTAGAATATGGTTGTAATATTACTGAAATATTAATAGGGCTGTTTTATGTGTATTAGTTTCGTTAGTTTATTAAAAAAATCTGTACAGATTCTATTATTTTTTTAAAATCGCTGGGCATTATGATTCCATACTAAAACCAGCCTGTTGCCACCCAGTAGATCCTGTCTCTAAAGAGGAGACATTTTTATAACCCATTTTTTGTAAGGTTTCTGCAACCAAAGCACATCTAAAACCTCCACTACAGTAGACGACTATTTCTGTATTAACATCAGAAATAAGTTTTTCTATGTCTCTTTCAATTATACCTTTGCAAAGATGAATAGCCGAAGGAATATGACCTGTTTGCCATTCTGATTCTTCTCTTATGTCTATTAATTTAAATTGTTCTTGTTGATCAAGTTTGTTTTTTAATGTTTTGGGTGAGATTTCTTTAATATTTTTTTTAGACTCAGTAACAAGAGTAAGAAACCTTGAAGAGTGATTTTTCATTTAGTTAGCCTCCGCTGCTAGTATTATTATAATCAATAGTTATAGGGATCAATTCCCCTAAAATTGCAGGTGTTTTACCTAAGCGACTGCGATAAATTGCAGTATTTGTTAAGACGCGTTTAATATAATCTCTGGTTTCATAAAATGGTACTAATTCAATCCAAATATCAGTCGCAATTGGTTTGCTATCTTTTAACCATTTTTTTACTCGTGTAGGTCCAGCGTTGTATGCTGCGGTTGCAAGGACAGCATTACCTTTATTATTTTCGAGCATTTTTTGTAGATATACTGATCCTAATCGGATATTAGTTGATTCATTAAGTAGACTGTTTTGATTAGAGTAGGGTATTTTGTTTGCTTTTGCCAGCTTTTTTGCTGTTGTTGGCATCAATTGCATTAAACCTAAAGCTCCAGCTCGAGATTTAGCATCAACAATAAATGCACTTTCTTGTCGACTGATCGCAAAAACCCATGCAGGATCTAAATTATATTTTTTAGCAAATTTTAAAATAGGTTCTTGATACCCTAATGGGTATCTTAAATGCAAAAATGCATTAGGTTTATCTTGGGAATTGTTTGAGTATTCTGGTTTGCCAAAATTAACAATATTACGATCATGCCAGTTTAATTCGCTTGCGATATTACCAGCTATGTATTGCTGCTTTTCATTAAGATTTTTTATAACACTATTCCATTCAAGTCTTGCTAACATGTAACGTTTTAGTTTATATAATTCAATAGCGCGATTAATACCGGGATTACTTAGTAATTTTATCTTATCAGATTTATAAGGGGAGGTAATGGCAAATTCTATAGGGCACGGTTGTTTTAAATTACTACAGGCTAATAAACCATAGTAATTAGTTTTATTATAAATTAGTGAGTATAACTTTTTTGCCTCATTGTGTTGTTTGGTTTCATCGTAGGCACGTGCTAGCCAATAAATCCAAATGTCTTCTTTTTGTTCTTCTGTGGGAAGTTGTTTAATACGTTTTATCACATTGAACCAATTAGCATTTTTTAAAGCGCTTTTGATTGCTACAGTATGTAGTTGTGAGTTATAAAATTCTATGGGAATATCATTTAATAAAACCTCAGTTTTTTCATGATCTTGCATAAACATTCTTATAGTGGTAAATCTATAATAGTCATATTTGTCTTCATCATTAAACTGAAATCTTAAGTTGAGTTCGCGATAATTGCGTAGAGATTGTTCTATATTTTTAGTAGCTATTTTTTTTAAGCTATAGATGAGTATCTTATGATGAAAATTGTTACTACTATCAAAAAGTTTTACATGATTAATTAAATTAATATTATGATTAACTCGAACCCATAGTTTAATATCTTCATTCTCTTCATTTGGAAGATATTTCCCTAGTGCTTGTACCAATTCAATGTTATTAGTTTCTATAGCTTGATAGATACGTTTCCATATTAGATCAGAATCAATAGTATTGTTAGAAATCCATTTATTAAATAAAAAATTACATTCTTTTGGCCGTGAATCACCTGATAACCAAAGTTCTTGAATGTTATTTGCTGTAATTTTTTCGGGACTCGTATTTTCTAGTGCAGTAAAATATAAACATTTTAAACTGGTTAACGTATTTGGTTGGTAATATTTAATAATATCTGACCATCTTGATTGTTTTGCAAGATAGTTTATCCAATAATAATTTAAAGTTTTGCTAACAGGAGAATCCTGGTAAATATTGTAGAAATTAGTGATTTTATCAACGGGGTTATCGCGTACTTGATCTTTTAATAGCTCCAATTGTAAATAAGGGTAGAGGCTGTAGTTTTTTAAACGTGGATGAATTTTATCTTCAGAACGAATTTTACCGGTTTCGATTAATTTTTCTGTTTTAAGAAATTCCTGACGCAAAGATTGTATGTTAGCTAATAAAGTGCAAGGTAGGCTTAAGAAAGAAAGCAAAATAACAACAGTGTATTTTTTAATAACTGAATTAGTTACCATAACGGTTGTAAAATCTTAATTATATTATTATTCTTATTATACCAGTATAAAGTGAAAAAACAGAGGAAGTTTTACTTTCTAATTTGCGATTATTGCAACTCTGTGTCTATACTGTTTTTGTATATGCATATTAAAAAATGGAGAATATCTAATGAAGAAAAAATTAAGCTTAGTGTCAATAATCTTAGCTAGTTTGGCTCTAGGTGCATGCGCGCCTTATATGAACAGACAGTTGGTAGAAGAAGTGCCTAGAAAACTAGACGCTCCTTGTGTTCCAACTAAAGACGGTATGTGTGCTGGTTGGTCTAAATAGTAGTCAAGTTAAATTAGTTAAAGTGAAGAATTAACATATTTAACACTTCCGATAGGAACTGGAATACCAAGAAACTCATTAGCTACTGAGTCAGTGGTGTTCCAGTCTACTTTGTAATTCATGTTCAAACCTAATAATTTATCTTTGATTAAGTCTTTCTTGTAAGAAAAACTTTCACTATCTTCTGATAAAGGCTTATGTGCTTCTAAATAGATATTTTCACCATCAGATCCTACTTTGTAGGGTTCGTTTATTATTTTAACAGGAGTACCTACAGGCACAATATTAAATAAGTTTTTAATATCCGGGTTAAATAATCTGATACATCCATGGCTCACTCTAAGGCCAACTCCTATTTCCACATTTGAGCCATGCAGTAAATAACCCGGAGCACTTAAGCGCAATACGTGTTTCCCTAGTGGGTTATCAGGACCTGCTGGAATAGAATTAGCAATTTTTTCACCTCGTTTTCTATATTCTTCTTTAATGGATTCTGGAACCGTCCAAGTTGGGTTCTGTACTTTACCAGTTACAGTTGCATTAACAACAGGAGTTCCCCAATCTTTTTTACCAATGCCCACAGGGTAAGTTATTACTTGACCAGTACCTTCAGGAAAATAATAAAGCCTTAATTCAGCAAGATTTATCACAATACCTTTACGAGTTTTTGGAAGAACATATCGTTGTGGTATTATAAGATCGCCATAGCTTGGGGACCATGGGTTGTAGCCAGGGTTAGCTTCCTCAAGCTCATGAAAACCTACACCATAACGTTCTGAAATAGTTAAAAAATTATCCTCTGGTTTTAGTTGATCAGGAGATAATCTAACAATATTGCCTACGATATCTCCATGAGCAGGTAAATTAAAAGTTTTAGCATATAAAGCTTGCGAGCCTATCAAAGAGCAAGCACTCAATACAGCAATTTTAAAAGCGATTATTTGAGATGACATTGATTTATAAGCCATAACACACCACCAGTTGTTTATAATTATTGTTTAGTTGTTCTTCTTATAACTAAATGTTAGGTGAGCAAATTACAGATGTCAATAGTTATTTAGCTTGTTTTGTAGAGTTGGTCAAAAAGTTCCAATTTCAGATGTAATTTTTTTTGTTTTTTGCTAGGATGCATTAATTAACACAAAATAAAATAAATTTATAACCTTTAAATAATACATTTATGGAATCTGCTGGAAAAAGTCTTCGTCAGGCATTATTAATAGAAGCTCCTTTGCAAATAATAGGCGTTATTAATCCTTATTGCGCATTATTAGCTAAACAATCTGGATTTAATGCACTATACCTATCTGGCGCTGGAATAGCTAATGCGCAATATGGTTTACCTGATTTAGGTATGGTTACATTAACTGAGGTAGTTCAAGAGGTGAGAAAAATTTGTCGGGTTACAGATCTACCTTTATTAGTAGATGCTGACACAGGGTTTGGTGATATCTTAAATGTTGAACGTACAGTCATCGAAATAGAGCAAGCGGGAGCTGCTGGCATACACCTAGAAGATCAGATTACATCAAAACGTTGTGGTCATCGAGATAATAAAAAAATTGTCAGCACCGCGCAGATGGTTGATAAGATTAAGATAGCTGTAGCTAGTAAAAAAAATCAAGATTTTGTAATAATGGCTAGATCTGATGCTGTAGCAGTAGAAGGGCTCGAAGAAGCAATAAAAAGAATGCAAGCTTATGTAATAGCTGGAGCAGATATGATATTTGCTGAGGCTGTCTATAGTCTAGCTGATTATAAAAAAATAACTGATAGTATAAACGTGCCAGTTTTAGCTAATATAACAGAGTTTGGTAAAACCCCAATGTTTACCGTAGAAGAATTATCTTCTGCGGGTATAAGATTAGTTTTGTACCCTTTAAGCGCTTTTAGAGCAATGAGCAAGGCAGCTATTGAAACTTACAAAGTTATTCGTCAAGAAAAAACACAAAAAGCATGTTTAGATAAAATGCAAACACGAGAAGAATTATACACTACTTTAGGTTATTATAACTTTGAAGATAAACTAGAAACATTTTTGAATAATAACAAATAAAAAATATGTAGATAGAGGTTAAAATGTCGCAAGCAACTGTAAGAAAACTAAATGGAGAAGGCTTGGCTGGAGTAACTGCGGGTAAAACTGCTATATCAACAGTGGGTAAAGAAGGGATGGGGTTAACATACAGAGGGTACTCAATCGAAGATTTAGCATCTAGAGCTTATTTTGAAGAAATTGCTTACTTATTAATTTATGGACGACTTCCAACAACTAGCGAATTTAATAAATATAAAAATAAATTACAATCTCTAAGAACAGTGCCAGAAAAATTACAAAAGGTTTTAGAGCTTATTCCTGCTAACGCTCATCCTATGGATGTTTTGAGAACAGCTTGTTCCTATCTTGGCACGATAGAGCCAGAAGATAACAAAAATACACCAGCTAATGTGGCAGATAGGTTAATGGCCATCTATCCTGGTGCTTTATTGTACTGGTATCATTTTACTAAAAACAATAAAAAAATAGTTACATCTACTAATCAAGATTCTATCGCAGGCCATTTTTTAGAGTTATTACATCAAAAAGAACCAGATTCATTATGGGTGGAAGCTGTTGATTCGTCTTTGACTTTATATGCAGAACATGAGTTTAACGCTTCAACATTTGCAGCAAGAGTTTGTACATCAACCTTGGCGGATGTATACTCAGCAATGACTGCAGCAATTGGCACATTACGTGGTAATCTTCATGGTGGTGCAAATGAAGCAGCGATGGAATTAATTGAACAATATGATTCGGTTGAAACTGCAAAAGAAGATATTAAAGAAAAACTAGCAGCTAAATACAAGATTATGGGATTTGGGCATAGGGTATATACAACTTGTGATCCACGTTCAGATATTATTAAAAAATGGTCTAAAAAATTATCTGAGAATAGTAATAACAAAAAAAATCATATACTTTATGCTGTATCAGAATGCATTGAGCAAATGATGTGGAGTGAGAAAAAGTTATTCCCTAATTTGGATTTTTTTAGTGCTTCTGCGTATCACTTTTGTGGAATTCCAACGGCAATGTTCACGCCTTTATTTGTTATAGCAAGAACATCTGGATGGGCGGCTCATATTATAGAACAACGAGCTGATAATAGAATTATAAGACCAATGGCTGATTATATCGGACCTGATGAGCAGGAATTTGTAGAATTAAGCGAAAGATAATTGTTGTAATTAGTTAGGAGTTGTGTATCTAATATGTCTAATTTAAGCAGTGCGGATGTTAATATTAAACAAAATTTCGATCAAGAACTTATTGATATTGCTCAATATGTTGATCAATATCAAATAACAAATCAATTAGCTTATGATACTGCTTATTACTGTCTCATGGATTCAATAGCTTGCGCTATTCAAGCTTTAGATTTTCCAGAGTGCACTAAGCATCTTGGTCCTTATATACCAGGCACTATAGTACCTAATGGGGCTCGTGTATTAGGCACTTCTTATGTGCTAGATCCAGTAAAAGCAGCTTATGATAATGGTGTGCTTATAAGATGGTTGGACTATAATGATACCTGGCTTGCCCAAGAGTGGGGGCATCCATCAGATAATTTAGGTGGTATTTTAGCTGTGGCGGATTTTTTGTCAAGACAACAATTAGCTAATAACAAGTCTTGCCTAACCGTTAAAGATATTTTAACGTATTCTATTAAGGCACATGAAGTACAAGGTGGCACAGCTTTGGAAAATTGCTTTAACAAAGTAGGGTTGGATCATGTTGTTTTAGTAAAGTTAGCCTCAACCGCAGTGATTACCAAAATGCTAGGTGGAACGTTAAAAGATATAATTAGCGCAATATCGCAAGTTTGGGTGGATGGACAAAGTTTACGTACGTACCGTCATGCACCTAACACAGGATCTAGAAAATCATGGGCTGCTGGAGATGCAACCTCTCGTGCGGTAAAGCTAGCAATGCTTACATTAAAAGGTGAAACAGGTTATCCAAGTGCTTTAAGTGCTAAAAATTGGGGATTTTATGATGTTTGTTTCAAACAAAATAAATTGAAGTATCCTGATTATTTTAAATTTTCTAGTTATGTTATGGAAAATATTTTATTTAAAATTTCTTTTCCAGCTGAATTTCATGCGCAGACTGCAGCTGAAGCTGCAATAAAGCTTCATTCTGCAGTTAAAAATAAGTTGTCAGATATTTCTAAGATATTATTAACAACACAAGAACCAGCTATAAGAATTATTAGTAAAAATGGTCCATTACATAATCCTGCTGATAGAGATCATTGTTTGCAATATATTGTTGCAGTTGGTTTATTATATGGTGATCTTACAGCAAGACATTATGAAGACTCTGTAGCTAATGATCATCGTATAGATGCTTTACGTGAATGTATGATAGTTTCAGAAGATAAACAATTGACTGCCGATTACTATGATCCAAACAAACGTGCTATTGGCAACAGTGTACAAGTATATTTTAATGATGGCAGTTGTACTGAAAAGGTTTCAATTGATTATCCGGTTGGTCATAAAAATAGACGACAAGAAGGGTTACCTTTGTTAGACGAGAAGTTTAGAGCAAGTATAAGCAACTACTATAGTAAACGTCAGTCTACTCGTATCATTGATTTATTTAGTAATAAAGAGCAGTTATTAAAAATGCCTGTGTATGAGCTTATGGATAATTTAATAATATAGAATATTCAAAAATAATTATTGCTTTCTAGAGTAACAAGAACTTAGGTAGCAGCAAGCCTCTTATACCTATTAACGAGCAGATATCTTGCACAGAAGCTCTGGGTTAGTTAACAGCTAGTTGAAACTTAATTATACTTGTGTATAATTGGTTATTATGAATAAGTTGTACACAATAAGCCAAGCAGCAACCCATTATGGTGTCTCATCCTCTACTTTAAGAAGATGGGAGCGTGAAGGCAAGCTAATACCAGATAGGACAAAGGGAAAACAACGAAGATATAAACTAGTAGACGAATGTGAATCTAAACTCCAAGTAGCACCAGATAAAAAAGTTACTGTAGCCTACGCTAGAGTTAGTAGTCACGATCAAAAAGCAGATTTAGAGCGTCAAAAGCAATTACTAGAAATGTATTGTGCTTCGCAAGGTTGGCAATTTAAAGTTATTTCCGATCTTGGTAGTGGCATGAACTACAATAAACGTGGCCTAAAAGAGTTGTTGTCGGTAATTTTAAACGGCGACATAAGTCGTTTAGTATTAACACATAAAGATAGATTATTAAGATTTGGTGCTGAGTTAATATTTTCACTATGTGAACGTCGAGGTGTAGAAGTAGTTATTATTAATAAAGGCGATGAACCTAGTTTCGAAGAAGATTTAGCAAAAGACGTATTGGAAATAATCACAGTGTTTTCAGCTAGATTATATGGTTCAAGAAGTAAGAAAAATAAAAAGCTATTAGAAAATCTCAAGGAAGCGGCAAGTGTTGTTGGTTCATAAAATTGAGCTTAAAGTCAATAATAAACAAGCAAATTATTTTGCTAAAGCTTGTGGTGTAGCGAGATTTGCCTATAACTGGGCGTTAGATGAATGGCAAAAGCAGTACAAAGCTGGTCAAAAACCTAATGAGATTAATCTGCGGAAATATCTAAATTCTATAAAAAACGAACAATTTCCATGGATGTTAGAAGTCACCAAAGTAGCCCCGCAGCAGGCAATCAAGAATTTAGGCACAGCATTTCAAAGATTTTTTAATCATCAGGGCAAGTACCCAAAATTTAAGAAAAAGGGAATTCACGATTCTTTTCGAGCTGACAATGGCCCAGCTAAGGTTGGGGCGGATGCTGTACAGATTCTTGATAAAAAGATTAATTTACCAAGAATTGGTTGGGTAAGATTAAAAGAAAGATTGCGATTTACTGGTCAAATAAAATCAGTGGTAATTTCAAGACGCGCAAACCGCTGGTATGCGGCAATAAGTGTAGATATCACAGAGCTAAACCAAGTGCACAAAAACCAAGGCATTGTTGGTGTAGATTTAGGTATTAAGACACTGGCCACATTATCAACAGGTGAGCCAATAGTGGGGCCACGGGCGCACAAACAGTTGTTAACAAGAGTGAGAAAATATTCTAAAAAGTTATCCAGATGTAGAAAAGGCAGCAAGAATTATAAAAAAGCGAGACTCAAACTTAGTAAAACTCATGCCAAGATACGAGATATTAGAATAGATAATCTACATAAATTAACTACTGATTTAGCACTGAAGTTCAATACAATAGGCATAGAAGATTTAAATATAAGCGGCATGGTTAGAAATAAGAAACTAGCTAGGCATATTATGGATGGGTCATTCTATGAATTTCGACGTCAGCTTGAGTATAAAGCTAAATGGTATGGTTCAACAGTAGTGGTTGTCGGTAGATTTTATCCATCGAGTAAGCTGTGCCATTGTTGTAATACTATAAATCAAGAGCTGACACTTAGCGATAGGCAGTGGCAATGCAATAATTGTAATAAGCTACATGATAGAGATATCAATGCAGCTATAAATATCGCCAACTATGCAAGGCATGCCAATATGATTGTTAGTACACAGAGCTCCTGTGGAATTTACGCTTGCGGAGAGAAAAGCGCTGGCGCAGCAGTTAACACTGCTGCGTGAAACTATGTCTCGTTGAAACAAGAATTTAACACTAAATTTGATCACTCTGAACAAGTATGATAAGGTTTAGATAAGTTTGAAAGAGCGGTTATGAGTCCTTTCTTCGCATTTGAGCGATAAGTACTGACTGAATATTTGCCTGTTGATAATCTAACATCTTGTTTTGTTATCAATCTATATGTTATGTTGATTAATAAATATATTTTTAGTATTTACTATTTTAATCGATTACTGTAAACTACAAAATATAACATGCAGCTATTCAACTAGGTATATGAGTATATTATCTGAGCATTTTTCTTTTATAAAACATCTTTGTAATCCAGATAAAAGTTTAGAGCAGGCAGCTTCTGACTTTCAAAATTTTATCATAAAGCATATATATGACGAGAATGAGCCATACTCTCTGGATGAGTGTTACTTTTGTATTATAGATATTTTTATTGCAGAGCTATACAGTGAAATAATCCAGTCATTACAACCGTTATCTAAAGAAGATCAAAAAAAATTTATAGAAGAATTAAGAGATAGACGTTTAAAAATTGCAGCCCCTGATAAAGAAGTTAGACTTATCTCGAGTATTGCTATACTAAAGTTGTATTTCCATGATCATCTTGAAAAGAAACAATACATTGAGAATGTGCAAAAACAAATAGATATTTATATCGAAAATTTTGTAAAAAATGAAACTAAACGATATTGTGCACTTTTTAGCACATCTGATTATATTTTTACTGAAGATACTCAAAGGGATCTAGAGCTTGAGATAAGCATGGGGCTTGAACTTGAGAGGTATAGAGATATATGGGTATTATTATCAGAACGTCGAAGATTTATTTTAATTGAGAATTGGCGGTATTTAATTCAAGAAAGAATACTTGGACATATTGATGCTATTTCAGCAGGTGATACTCTAAAATTAGAACCCTTAATTGCTACCATGGGCTCTTGTTTTACGGGCAGAAAAAAAATAGAATCAGTTAGCACTTGTGAGAGCGCTGTTGTTTCTGCAGCAAGAGCATTAGCTATATGTAGAGCAAGGAAGACCAGCAGTTTGTGCGGGCAATTGCCAATGGTGACACAAACAATGATATCAACTTCAACACAAAGATATTTCAAAATAAGTTAATGCTCATGTTCGCTCGTTAGGGCAGTATTGTATATAATACCAACCGTTAACTTGCCCATAGGGAGTGCCTTTTGTGGAGTCTTGATTGTAAAGTTGTGGGTACCAGTTATATAATATTTTTATTCTCTTTAGTGGTGGAGTATCGTTCTTTCGGTTTTCTCTTTTGCATAATGCCCGAATTAGACAGTTTTCTTTGAAGTAATTATAATTTTTATTTGGGATATTGTAAGAAATAAAATATTTCCACCACCAATTATTTTTAATGGCATAAAAGTATTCTCGTATGTCTGTGGTTACGACAGGCCTGTAGCCATCAATTGGCCATAATGGCCTTTCATTGCCTGATTCATCTATACCGTAAAATCTTAGCATGTGACTAATTGTAGCTGTACGGTTAAAAAACCCCCAGTATTGATCTAGGCCAAAAACTTCTGAATATTCATGAATAATAGGTAATTTGTATTTATATTTTTCATTATAAGTAACATAATTTATAGCAACTACTACGGCTAAAGATATAGATATAAAAATCTTTGATATTAAAGATAAATGTAATTCAATTTTAATTAATTTATTATTAATAAGTTTATTATTGATAAGTTTGTTTTTTAGATTAGTATAGTTATTAAGTTTATTAATATTATATCTAAAATAATTTTTCTGGATATTTTTCTGGATATTGTCCCAGAATTCTTCAGGTAAGATGATAATTATTGCTACAACACTAATCAATAAAAAAGGGCCAATATATAAAAATGTCCTAAATAACAGATGTAATCCCAGTAGAACTATAAACCAAAATACTCTTAGATTGTCTCTGATTTTTTTGATAGGAAAAAATAGTACTAAAGGGGTTAAGATCTCTATAAATAGTACAGATATAGTTACTAACTGCAATAGTTTGTTTGAAAAAATATCATGAATCAAAAAACCAAAAGGTGTTAAGTAAAGATAATTATGGATAATGTAATTCAGTGCTGTATGGTGTACCCACCATTTGTCATCTATATCTTTAAGTAGTGCGCTTAATAAATATAGTAATGCAATCTGTATTAAAATTGCAAAAGTAGCTACTGAAAAATATTTATTTTTAAAAATTTGTTGATTACTAAGGCTATCAAAAGATAATTTGGCATTTAATGGTAAAAAAAATCCCCAAAATAATAATAATCTTAAATAAAGATCGAATCCTGACATAATATAAAGATTGCGATTCTGTAAAGATAGCAGCAAAAACCAACTAATAAAACAATTGAGCTTGGTTTTATAACCAATCATAAGAAAAGTTGCTGAAATAAACTGAATAATAAATAAAATATAAAAATATATTTTATTTCCATTTAAGAGATAAACTGAATGTCGCCAGTTAAGTGGCCATGCAGAATAAAGTTGAATAAGTTCTACTCGGCTAAGCAAACCTTCATCAGTAAAAAACATGGTGATATCTTGGCTGAGATTAAATAAAAAAAATAATAAAGTTAATCCTAAACCAATACGAAATAAAGCAAGAGCTCGTAAATCTATGCTAAAAGCATCTTTAATATAATTTTGAAAAATTAATATTATTTTATATAAGGAATTTTTTTTATATATAACCAAAGGTACCTTCCAGATCTTAAAATAGGATATAATACTTTTGCAACCAGCTGATTTCTGAAACAAATATATATTATTTTATTGAAAAAATTGTTTTTTTCAATCAGTTGGGAAAGTTTATGAATACATTTATCGCCATAGAAGATCTGTTCTTTGTAGATTAAAACCATCCCTTTGTTCAAGTCATAATCATTACTATAAAGGGCATTGGTTAATTGATTATCTATACGAGCATTGTGTAATATTAATAAGGGCATGGCATGTTTTAACTGCATTAATTCAACAAATTTATCGCAAAAAGGGCATTCGCCATCATAGATCAAATGATTGTTATACTTTTTGATAACGTCTGTTATGGTTAGACAATCCATATTTATCTTTATGATTTATAATTATGTTATTAATTTATTAATATTTTTATTAGAAATAATATGAGCAGTGATTTCTTCTATAGAATGTGTCGTTGTATATAAAAAAGAAACATTTTCTTTTTTAAAAAGTTCCTCAGCTAGTTTAACCTCTAATGTGCACTGTTTTAAATCAGCATAATTACTGTTTGGACGACGTTTTTGTCTAATGCTTTGTAGTCTCCTAGGGTCAATACTAAGTCCATAAATTTTATTTTTATATGGTTTTAAAAAGGCTGGAAGTTCGTGTTTCTCTAAATCATCAATCACCAAAGGGTAATTAGCTGCTTTAATACCATATTGGATGGCCATATAAAGACAAGTTGGAGTTTTGCCACATCGGGATACACCAATAATGATAATCTCTGCCTCATCATATTTTTTAGTAGCTAAGCCATCATCAGTGTTTAAAGAAAAATTGATAGCTTCCATTCGAGCATCATATTGAAACAGATTATCTAAGCTATGTGTTTTACCCACTGTATGATCAGATTTATAACCAAGCTCTTTTTCTAATGGGCTAATATATTGTTCAAAAAAATCCAAAACTAAAGCATTTGATGTTTTAATAGCTTCTCTGATAGCACTTGAAACCAAAGTGCTTATAATAATAGGACGGAAGCCACTTTGCAGAGATTCTTTGTTGATGGATTCTGCGACTTTTTTTGCTTTTTCTACTGTATTAATATAAGGAATTTTTTGAGGGGTGTATTGTAACTTGCTGAACTGAGTAAGTAAGCTTTGACCAAGAGTCTCCACTGTAATTCCAGTTCCATCTGAAATAAAGTAAATTTGCCTTTTTTTTATATGCTGCACAATTGTCATTATTTATAGTTTATTGTGTATGTTTATAATATATTACAGAGTTTAAGATTAAAATGTCTTTGAATTAATGATACAATTTTCAGTTATTAAATGATAGATTAAACACAAATAGATAAGGTACAGATATGACAGCAGCATTTGTCAAATGGTTTAGTCAGCTTGGGATGAAAGATTTACCATCTGTGGGTGGTAAAAACGCTTCTTTAGGAGAAATGATTGGTAGCTTAACTAATCTTGGAGTAAAAGTTCCTAACGGTTTTGCGACTACAGCAGAAGCCTATCGAGAATTTTTAGTTCAAAATAATTTAGCTAATAGAATAAATAGTAAACTATCTGATTTAGATATCAATAATGTCTCGAAATTAGCGCAAGTAGGTGCTGAAATCAGGCAAGATATATTAGATACACCATTAATGCCTAGACTTGAGGCTGAAATTAGAGAGTACTATCAAACTCTTGTTGGTAATCTTCAATCTTCGGTAGCAATACGATCTTCTGCAACTGCAGAAGATCTACCTGATGCATCTTTTGCTGGTCAACAAGAAACATATTTGAATATCTTAGGCATAGATAATGTTTTATTAGCCATTAAGCAAGTTTTTGCTAGTTTATTTAACGACCGTGCAATAGCTTATCGAGTACATAAAGGGTTTTCTCATTCTGAGGTTGCATTATCTGCCGGTATTCAGCAGATGGTTAGAAGTGATCTTGGTGCAAGTGGAGTAATGTTTACTTTAGATACGGAAACAGGCTTTGAAGACGTTGTATTTATTACATCATCCTATGGACTGGGAGAAGCTGTTGTACAGGGTATAGTTAATCCTGATGAGTTTTATGTTTACAAAGATTCTGTACGACATAATAAAGAGGCAGTTATTAATCGTCGTTTGGGAAGTAAATCAGTTGCTATGATTTATACAAGTGATCACCGAGCAGGATACTCAGTAGAAACTATAGAGGTTGCCTCAGATAAGAAAAATAAGTTTTCTATTTCAGATAATGACTTATTAATTTTAGCTAAACATGCAATGACTATTGAACAGCATTATGGCTGTCATATGGACATTGAATGGGCTAAAGATGGGTTGAGTGGTGAGATATTTATTCTTCAAGCAAGACCTGAGACGGTTAATAGCCAGATAAAGAATAAAATTATTACTAAATTTGAATTTACTGATAAATTATATAATACACTGCCTTTGGTTAGTGGTCGTGCTATTGGGCAAAAAATTGGTATTGGTAAAGTTAAAATTCTCAATACACATAAAGAAATGCAAGATTTTTCTCAGGGTGATGTATTGGTAGCCGATATGACAGATCCTGATTGGGAACCAATCATGGCAAAAGCTAGTGCTATAGTTACTAATCGAGGTGGTAGAACATGTCATGCTGCGATTATTGCCCGAGAGTTAGGTATCCCTGCCGTTGTGGGTTGCGGTGATGCTACAGATAAATTACAAAGTGGCAATTTAATTACTGTGTCTTGTTGTGAAGGAGAAACTGGCTATATTTATAGCGGCCATAGAGACTTTAATGTTGATGCTATAAATGTTGATAATATGCCAGAAATTCCGTGTAAAATTATGATGAATATTGGTAATCCAGAAAAAGCATTTACTTTTCAAAATTTACCGAATGCAGGTGTTGGCTTAGCAAGATTAGAATTTATTATCAGTCATATGATAGGAGTGCATCCAAGAGCGTTGTTAGATTTTGATGTCTTAGATAGAGAATTAAAGCAAGAAGTTTCCGATAAGATTAGTGGCTATAAATCTCCGGTGGATTTTTATATTAATAAATTAGCGGAAGGAATCGCCATGCTTGCAGTGGCCTTTAAAAATAAACCAGTTATAGTGCGATTGTCTGATTTTAAATCTAACGAATATGCTAATTTATGCGGAGGAGTTAACTACGAACCACGCGAAGAAAACCCTATGATTGGCTATAGAGGTGCTGCTAGGTATATTGATAAAAATTTTAAATATTGCTTTGAACTGGAATGTTTGGCAATTAAAAAAGTTCGTCAAGATATGGGGTTAAAAAATATTCAGATCATGATCCCATTTGTTAGAACATTAGAGCAAGCAAAAAAAGTTATTGCTACTTTAGAGGATTTTGGATTATCTCGAAATAAGGATGACTTAAAAATAATTATGATGTGTGAAGTACCATCTAATGTTATTCTTGCGGAAGAGTTCTTAGAATATTTTGATGGTTTTTCTATCGGTTCTAATGATCTCACTCAGTTAACTTTAGGTATAGATCGAGATTCCGGAATTGTTGCGGATAGTTTTGATGAACGTGATCCTGCAGTAATGAAATTATTAGAGCAGGTAATAAAAATATGTAAACAAAAAAGTAAATACATAGGAATATGCGGCCAAGGACCTTCAGATCATCCAGATTTTGCAAGTTGGCTTCTTGCTCAGGGGATTGATTCTTTATCTCTTAATCCTGATACTGTATTACAAACATGGTTATATTTAGCTAAGTCTTGATCAGGAGTTAAGCAGAGATTCTGTCATACCGCAGGGCTGTCCAGCGAATAGTTGTAAACTTAAATATAATTACCGGGGATAGCGTCATCCTACAATTTTTCTGTTCGAAATATTGAAAAGAAGTAATAACTTTCACAGAAAAATTTTAGGATCCAGAGGCGATCTTGCTTATTGGTGCCAATAAGGTAGATTTTTCCTGGATCCTTGAATTTTTTTGCGAATTTTTAGTGTTCTTTTCAAGCTCTCGAGCAAAAAAATCCAAGGATGACGTCGTTGAGGGTATGTTATTTAATCTTCCAACTATTCATCGGACAGCCCTGTGTCATACCGGCCGAGGAGCCGGTGTCTTGTGGTATAAATCTTAACCATCCCAAACTTGGTTAGTAGCAATAAACAATGCAGCTCCAATCGTCCAGTCTATATCGTGCTTAGGAATTAAAAAGTTATGGTAATCATCTGGCATGTTATAACCATTATTTAATAGTATTTTTAAATAAGTAGCGTCAAAACAAGCCTCATTAAGTTCTGCTTTGCTAATATTGGGGAATTTACTTTTAAATGCTTCATGGTTTGCATGGCAACTATCAGGAATATTTTTAATTAGATCGACAGGAAGCTTAGAATTAAAAAAATTAAAATTATAATAATATCCAGAAGCAGCAACAAATTTCATATTGCTTTTTAATGCGGACTTGATAGCTTTAGCAATTGTTAGGTGTTCTTTTTTATTTTGCAAATAAATTTTAATAAGATCGCCGCATCTAAAATAATTAAAATTATTTGTTTTATTTATCTCATGGGGTGTGTTGACACCTGTTTCTGGGATGCTGCATTCTTTGTTGGCTTGTTTAGAATCATAAGTAGCAATATTCTTTTTAGTTTGTACTAACCCATAACCTAAAATACTATTGCTATAAATAGTGTATTCTGAGCTATCAAATTTTAGTTTAAATAAATTTTTTTTAAGATCCGAGTTTTTTTTATTCTTCTTTTCATTATATTCCATAGCAACTTGAGTAGAGGCTCCACCCATATCTAGAGCAGCTATGGTAGGTTTATTAAGTTGAATGGTTTGAAGTTTATAATTAATACTTAGCCAATCAAAAATTCCTTCCAATTCTCCTGGTATAGTCTTTGCTATTATCATGTCAGGGTTATGGCCTGAATTAATAATAACCTGTTTGATTTTTTTATAAAGTTCGTATTGTTGTTTGGCGTGATGTAATCGCATGCCGGCAGTGGCGTAAAAATATATTGGTATCTCTTTTATTTCAATATGTAGGTTTTTTAATTGACCATCTAACTTTTTATATAGAGGTAAAATATGCTCGGAAATATTTTGATTTTGATGGTCGTGACAGTAATCAGCGATTGCATGTTTATCATTGCTTTTAGCTATGGCAATTTCAGTAAGCTTTGGAATGGCGTTAGGAGACTCTTTATTTTTATCTCTTTGCACATGATAGGCATGCATCCTTGAGCCAGTGCTTCCTAGATCAACGATAATAATATTTTTATGTGGATTTTTCTTGATAGATAAATCATCAGGAGATACACAGTAATTAGGTTGACTTTCTTTTGGTTTGGAAAGATAGTCTTTTAAATTAAACCCGGCGAGCAGTGTTTCCGCACCAAGAGAAGAAAGCAATAAAAACAGACAGATACAAATCTTTCGCATGGTTGATTTATAAAGTTGATTTATAAAGCTGAAAAACTGAGTTGATTATAATGGATTTAATGTTAAATTGTCAAAATAACACGGATTAAATCTTTTTAAAGATGGTAAAATGATTAAAGATTCATTTGAGGTTAATTTTATTACTCTATAATGACTAGGGTAATAACTAGGTTAATCATCTTATATTATTGAGCTAATTAACTTTTGCAGCGTATTTAACCTGTCTACTATGAGGGCTGTGGTGCATGTTCAACCAAATTAAAAAAGTTTTTAGTAAAATTAGACGTCTATTTGGATGGATTTTAGGGGCCTTAGTAGTAGGGCCTATTGTAGGGATAATAACTAGTATTATGTATGATCCTACTATGCCCATTCCAGTTAATTTAGTATTCTTAACAGCCGTAGTTTTTGCAACAGTATTAGGATTAGTAGGATTCCCATGGAGTTTAGCAGCTATTTTTTGTGGTATTGGTGGGCTTGCTGGTCTTTTTCTATACCATAGAGAATGTGCTGATAGAAACGCTCAACAATTGGAAAATAAGATTGCAGCGTATGAAGTAAAACCCGCTGCTACTGCTGAGAATCCAAATCCTGTTGCGCCCAGGGCGACTAAAGAACAAGTAGAAGCGTTTATCGATCAGATTATTTCTCCTCAGCCAGAAGCTCCTGAACAGCATACACCCATAGGAACGGGGTTGTTTTTTGGTTTTAGAGCAGCAAATTTTGTGTCACAACTTATTGCTGGAAAAGATGCTGATCATCCTGATGATCTTACGTGTGGTAGAATCTATAATCTTTCAAGTAGAAGTCTCACTCAAACTGTTATAAGAGGGGCTGATGGTTATCTCAATAACCGTCCTGATCTTCCTATTGAAGCTCATGGGAGTCCCGCCCCGGTTGCTCCTGTTGCTCCTACCCATCGCTAGATTAGGTGCAGTGATCTGTTACTGGTTGAAAAAAGTCTTATATAATATATAGTTAAACTATTGAATATAAGATAACCATGATGATTAAAATTAATGTAAATATTGATTACTATGCACAGTGGCTTAGCAGCTGCTATGGCAGAGCTGTTTATGATACTGAAATAAGGTTATTAAAAAATTATTTAACCAATATTTTTGGTTTTCATATTATACAAATAGGCACAAGCTGTTTGGATTATTTGAATCCATTATCTGATAAAATAAAAATTAATCATAAGTTAGTACTGTCTGAACAGTCCGATATCCAAAATTTTTACCAGAATAAAAGTTCTTTATTAAATTGCAAGGACAATGCTATCCCTCTTGAGTCAAATAGCATTGATGCTGTAATGATTACACATGGCTTGGAGTTTAGTCTAGATCCTCACGGATTATTACGTGAAGTTGACAGAATTTTGTTACCAGAAGGGCATTTAGTGATATTATGTTTTAACCCTAGAAGTTTATGGGGTATAAGGAAATTTTTTGCCTTAAGAACTAAAGAAAATACAATATATCCTTGGTCCGGCAAATGGATAACTTGTAGTAGAGTAATGGATTGGTTAGGTTTATTAAATTATAATATTGACTTTAAGAAACATTATTTTTTTCGTCCTTGTATAAATAATAAAAATATTTTAGATTATACTCATTGTTTTGACAAAGTAGGAAAAATAATTCCACTAGGATCTGCAGGTTACTGTATAATAGCAACTAAAAGACAAGAGGCTTTTGATTTTATACGGCCTAATTGGTCTAATAAAACAAATTTTGTGAACAAGCCGAATTACGAGCCATCTTGCTACATAAAAGCAGATAAAAAATAATATAAATATAACAAAATATAATGAGTAAAGTTGTACATATCTACACTGATGGTGCATGCAGTGGAAATCCAGGGCCTGGGGGCTGGGCAGCCTTGTTGCGCTATGGAGAAACAGAAAAACTTATTTCAGGATATGTTAATAATACTACTAATAATAGAATGGAATTAAGTGCGGCAATAGAAGCATTAAAGTTATTAACCAGAAGGTCGACAGTTACATTAGTTACGGATTCAATATATGTCTTAAAAGGCATTACTATTTGGATAAAAAGCTGGAAAAAAAAAGGTATATTGTCTAGCAAAATAAATGCTGACTTGTGGATTCAATTAGATGAATTGAATTCTAGGCATGATATTACTTGGCAATGGATTAAAGGTCACAGTGGTCATGCTGAAAATGAAATAGTGGATGAAGCGGCAAGAGCTGAAATAAAAAAACACCTATGCTAACACGACAAATTATATTAGATACAGAAACCACAGGATTAAATCCTAAAGATGGGCACCGTATTATTGAAATCGGTTGTGTTGAGCTTATTAATAGAAGATTAACTGGTAATAATTTTCATTACTACTTGAATCCTAATAGAGAGATTGATGCAGAAGCAGTAAAAGTTCATGGAATAACCAATGCTTTTTTAATTAATAAACCTAATTTTTACAATATAGCAGAAGAATTCTTAGATTATATAAAAAACGCAGAGATTGTAGCACATAATGCACGCTTCGATATTGGTTTTATCAACCATGAACTACAGCTAGCATTAGATGTTATAAAAAAAACAGTTCAAATTGATAAAATTAATAAGATAATTGATACTCTTGAATTAGCTAAAAAACTACACCCTGGACAAAAAAATTCGTTAGATGCTCTTTGCCGTAGGTATAATATTGATAACACACAAAGAGAATTACATGGTGCATTGCTGGATGCTAAAATATTAGCCGATGTTTATCTTGCGATGACTGGTGGGCAATGTAAGCTTGAGTTTGATGAGCATACATTTTCTCCAGAATTAGGTTATACTCATCGTTCAGGTTTAGTGTTGAATAAAAGTCTTCCGGAAGAGAGTACAGAAGAACCAGTTGGACAAATGAATATATCCGTTGTTAAAGCTGATGAAATAGAAATGGAATTGCATAATAAATTCGTAGAAAAAATAAGAAAAGCTTCAATGAATAATTGTGTTTGGGATTTGGTATAAATTAAGGAGTTAAAATGCCTCTACAGTTAGTTTTAGGGTTATTGTTAACTATTACGGCAATGGCCGGCTTTATAAACTATAAGTTTATCAAATTACCTAACTCGATAGGGCTTACTTTAGTGACTTTGCTTTTATCAGTGGCATTATTGATTCTAGGCAAATTTGGTCTTGCTTTAGATCTGGTTTTTGCAAATTTTCTTCATGAAGTCGACTTTAAACGCACAGTTATGGATTTCATGTTGAGTTTTATCTTATTTGCAGGTTCTTTGCATATTAATGTTAATCATATGTACCATTTTCGTTGGGTTATTGCTCAGCTTGCTACAATTGGGGTGATGATTTCAACGTTATTAATTGGAGGGTTGGTTTATTATATAAGCTATGTATTCCAACTTGATTTACCAATAATTTTTTGTTTTTTATTTGGTGCTTTAATATCTCCTACAGATCCAATAGCTGTTTTAGGTGTTTTAAAGCGTATTGATGCGCCAAAGAGTTTGGAAATAAAGATTGCTGGTGAGGCATTATTTAATGACGGTGTTGGTATAGTTATGTTTACAATGTTATTGAATATAGCTATTGGCACCAATAGTGAATTTTCATTGACACACATTGCTAGTGATTTTGCAAGAGAAGTTATCGGTGGTATTGTTGTAGGGTTTTTTCTGGGGAGATTAGCCAAATTTTTTATTAAGAGAGTTGGCAATTTTGATACAGTATTATCTTTAACTTTAGCATTGGTTACTGGTGGATACGGTTTAGCGAATGATGTGTTGCATGTATCTGGTGCCATTGCCATGGCAGTTGCAGGACTTGTAATAGGGCGTGCTTGCCGAGAGGGTAAGATGCCGAAACATATTGTTACTCAATTAGAGCATTTTTGGCAATGGGTAGATGAATTGCTCAATGCCATTTTATTTGTTCTTATAGGGTTTGTTGTATTATTCTTACTCTATGATTTAAAACTTATTATTGTATCTATTTTAGTTATTCCAGCAGTTCTAATAGCAAGGTATCTTAGTGTTATTCTTCCTGTCCTTAGTTCGTATCAATTTAGAACTTTTAGTCACAAAACAGTCACTCTTATGACGTGGGGTGGTTTACGTGGAGGTGTTTCTATTGCTCTTGCTTTATCAATTCCACCAGAATTACTTGGAAGGAATATTGTTATTACCATGACATATCTTGTAGTCATGTTTTCAATTATTGTGCAAGGTATTACTATTGGGCCGCTAATTAAGAGATTTATGGCTAGTGGTACCTAATTTTGATTTATGTAAATATCAACAAGGGTTAAATAATAATAGTGTATTATTAGTTCCTAACCAAAGGCTTGCTCGTAAATTGATAAGCTACACTTTTGAACAGCAATGTATTGCTAAGTCTATTGAGGTTATAACAGGCTTTAGTATATATTCTCTAAGTGATTTTGTTGATTATATTTATAATATTATCTACGAATCTGGACGTATTGAGGATTCAAAGTATCTTTTAAATGCATGGCAAAGAGAAGTAATATTTAAAAATATTATTGAAAATTATGTTCGTGAAGATAATAAGTTTAGTCATGTTGTGTCTCCATCAATTTATAAAAAAGTACTATCGGCATGGCAAATTCAAAAACAGTGGAATGTTCCTCATGATTTTCTAACCACACCAAGTCCAGAAATAGAGCTGTTTAACATTTGGACAAAAGAATATAAAGATATATTAAATCAATCACAATACAGTGATCCGGATGATAAAATTGTTCTAACTGTTTCTGCTTTAAATAAAGATCTATTGAGACTGTTAAATATTGATAATATTGATCTCTATGGGTTTGATGATTTATCGCCTGTTTATAGAAACTTCTTTGATAAACTAGAGCAGGATTCTGTTCATATTAGATATATTGATAATATAAATATTAATTCTGATCTAAAATCTAATTTCAAATTGCATGAAGCACATGATATTGAAGATGAGTTTGATAAACTTTCTGATTGGGCTTTACACCATTATGAACAAGGTACTAATGACGTAGGTATCATTGTTCCAAATTTAACTCAGCATCGCCAGTTAATTAGCAGAAAATTTAGCGAGAAATTCATTTGTCGTGATGCTTGGAACATATCTGGTGGTGAGCCTTTGTTAGATATACCTGTAATAAAAGTAGCAATATTATTATTAGATATTCTTAATTACGCAAGCAGTTTGTATGTAGAAAAATTGAATTCAACAATTAAAATTCAAAGTGTAATTTATTTATTACAATCTAGTTATTACTTGAAAAATGCCCAGAATAAATCAGCAGTTAATATTAAATCTCAAGTTCATGATTTAATTTTTTTGCTGCAAAGAGATGGCTATAAAGAGTTAACAATCAAAGACTTTATTTATCACATTGGAAAAATAAATAAATCGTTTATTGATAATATTATTCATCAAAAAATACAAGCATTGCAATTACCTAGTGCTTGGGCTAAAAATATTTGGGTTCTACTAGCTAATCTCGGTTGGCCAGTTGGTGAAGCTAATAAGATAAATAGCCTAGAATATCAAGCTATTATGCAGTTGCAAAAATGTTGTTATAGACTGTCTGAGCTTGATAAACTTCTTGGTTCTGTAAGCTTTAATAAAATATGCGTTGAATTAAAAAATCTTTTACAAGACGTACCATTCCAAATAGAGACTAACAAAAATTCAATAGATATATTAGGCATGCTAGAAGGTGCTGGTTTATTTTATAATAAACTATGGATTGCTAATTTAACAAGTGATATATGGCCAATGCCACCAGATCCCAATCCATTTATAGCGATTGATTTGCAAAGAAAATATAATCTACCTCATTCAACTGTTGAACGTGAGTTTGAGTATGCAAAAAAATTGACTCGTAGATATCTCACAAGTTCTAAAGATATTATTATTAGCTATAATAAATTTGATGGTGAAAAAGAAAATAATTTTAGCTTTTTATTGGATTCCGAGCAATCTTTAAAGCTGGAAATTGAACTAGAGAATAAAGATAAAAATTATCTACCTGATCTAAAAATAAATATTAATCAAGATTTTTCGGGTCCAGCAATTGAAAATAGTCACATAAAAAACGGCGTAAAAGCTTTATCGTTACAGATTACATGTCCATTTAGAGCTTTTGCTGAAATACGATTAAATGCAGTAAGTATAAAAAACTTAGATATAGGTCCTGCGGCTTGGTTACGTGGGCAGGTGATCCATGACGTATTGCAATATTTTTATATTGACTATAATACTAAATCAAAAATTGTAAATTTATATGCTGATCAAGAAAATTATAAAAGCTATCTTAATGATTTGATTTTAAAATCCTTAATGAAATACAGGATTAAATATTTTAATATTTATAAATTAGGTATTGTAAAATTAGAACAAGAGGTTATTTATAATATAATCAATCCTTTTATTGCGTTAGATATTCAGCGCCAAGAGTTTACAGTTATTAGTGTTGAAGAAAACTGTTTTTTTAAGTTAGATAGTGTTCAATTTAATGTAAGAGTAGATAGAATAGACAGAATAGATAGAGTAGTTAAAATAGATAATATAAATAATAGAGAACAAGAGAATCAAATAGTTATTATAGACTACAAAACATCAACTCAGAATATTAACAATTTATTTAAAGAAGAACTAACAGAGCCGCAATTGCCGATTTATCTGTTTTTAGATAAGCACACAGATACGCAAGCAGTAATATTTGCAGAATTATTATATCAACACGCTAGTTATAAAGGCATTGGTAGTGATAAAATATTTGACGGATGTGTTAAGATAGACGAGTGGGATAAATTAAAAAATAAATGGTATGATCTTCTAAAGACATCAGCTTTAAGTTTTGCTAATGGTGAAGCAAAAAGACAGCCTTTGAATCTTGAAGCCACATGTCGCACATGCCATTTATCTGGGCTTTGCCGTAAGGATGAGGTATGGCATTAAATAAAGTTAGTGATGAAGAATCTCGTACAAAAGCCCTTAATCCAATCAAATCATATATAGTCCAAGCTCCAGCAGGTTCTGGGAAAACTGAGCTTTTAACACAACGGGTCTTGCATCTTTTAGCAACCGTAAATAAACCAGAGGAAATTGTTGCATTAACATTTACTAAAAAAGCCGCCTCTGAAATGAAATCTCGTATTATCGATGCGCTGCTAACAGGCAATAGTTCAGTTGTTCAAAAAATAATAAATCGTGACAAAAGTCTGGGATGGAATTTATTAAAAAACCCTAATAGACTAAATATAATGACCATTGATGCATTATGTGCAAAAATAGTGCATAAAATGCCAGTGTTGTCAAAGATTGGAACTAGTGTTTCTATTTGTGATAACCCTGATGTTTATTATAAGCAGGCCGTGTATGAATTATTTAAATTAGTTAATACCAATATTGAGCTTGATACACAAAAAGATTGGATAAATAATTTAAAAATTTTATTCAAGCATTTTGGTGGTAGTTACACTAAGTTGCAAAATTTTTTGTTATCAATGTTGTATAAGCGCGATCAATGGTTACCTTATTTATCTTATTTAAAAGATAAAGATGATTATGCAAAATATGAATATATTAGTGCGGCATTTGACAAATTAGCCAGCGATGTAATTCTTAATATAGAAAATAAAATTCCTCTAGATATTAAAACAGAACTAGGGGATATATTAAATTATGCTTCTGATAATTTGATTCAATCATTAGATAATCACGGTATTAATCAACAGTGTATTATTGATTTTCATTCAAGTAATACTGCCTATTGGCAGGCGGTGGCCATCTTATTGTTTACACAAGATGAGTCACTTAGTTTTAGAAAAACCATTGATAAGAGATTAGGATTTATTGCTAAAGGTTCAGAGAAAAAAAAGTTATTGGATATTATTTCTGACTTAAATAGAAATCATGATTTAGATGATTTGCTTGATAGCTTTGCTTTATTAAAAAAACTTCCGAAGTCAACTTATAGCCTGGAGAACTGGGAGCTTTTAGTTACGCTTGCTAATGTCTTAATATTATTAGAAGCGGAATTAAGAATTATATTTAGAAAAAATAATACTACTGATTTTCAAGGTGTGAGCCAAGGTGCCATTTATGCCTTAGGTGATATAGGTGGTGATACAGATGGTATAACTGATATAGGTTTATGGCTGGATTATAAAATCAAACATATCTTGGTTGATGAGTTTCAAGATACTTCTTATATTCAATATCAATTGCTTTGCAAATTAACAGCTGGATGGGATGGTTCGGAAGATAGAACATTATTTTTAGTAGGCGATCCTATGCAATCTATTTATAAATTTCGTCAAGCTGATGTAAGTTTATTTTTACGAGTTATTCACAATGGAGTTGGGGACGTACAATTAGAATATTTACGATTGTCTAAAAATTTTAGATCAGAACAACAGATTGTAAATTGGGTAAATACAAAATTTATTCATATCTTACCTAAAGGTTCTAATATGATTTTTGGTGCCATAAAATATAGCTCTTCAGAACCAACTAGAGAGTTGAATCAGGAGTTTTCACCGAAGTTATATGTTTTTGATCGTAATGATGAGCAATCTGAAAATAATTTCATTATTGAACATGTTAAACGCATTATTAGTTTAAATCAAAAAGATGCACCAAGTATAGCAATATTAGTGCGTAACAGAACAAGAGTAATTGAGCTTATCCGTGCATTTAAAAATAATAGGTTAAAATTTAATGCGATAGATATTGAATTATTATCTGATAAAATGGTAATACAGGATCTATTATCTTTAACATGTGCTATCTTAAATTTTTCAGATCGTACAGCGTGGTATAGCGTATTGCGAGCTCCATGGTGTGGCCTTAGTTTAAAAGATTTGTATTTATTGCATTTTGGGAACAGTAATAAAAATATTATTGAAATTTTACATGAAGATTTTCATGATTGTGGTTTAAGTGATTATTCGAAAAAAAAACTAAATAATCTTTTGTTTGTGTTGCGTAACGTACAAAGAAATTTATATAAAATTAATTTTTATAAGATAATTGAACAAGCTTGGTACTCTCTAGGGGGCAATCTTATATATAATTCTGAGCAGGATATTTTAGATGCTAAGCAGTATTTTGATCTTTTATTTAGGCTCGAAGAGTCGAACTATATTACAGATATCAATCAGTTGTTGGTTGAAGTTTCTCGATTGTACTCAGGAAGTAAAATACGATCAGAGCATGAGGGTTCAGTTTATAATATAGAAATCATGACGATACATAAATCAAAAGGTTTACAGTTTGATTATGTTATATTACCTTATTTGGATCAATCCGCAAAGATTAGCGAGCATGAAATGTTAGCCTGGCAGACTTATCATGCTGATAATTTCGATGGTATTATGCTTGCACCATATTATATAAAAGATCATGAACAGGCTGAATTTTATCAAACTTTACGTTACATAGAAAAGCAGAAAGAAAGTTATGAATTAGCCAGGCTGTTATATGTAGCGGTAACCCGAGCAAAAAAAAGCTGCATTTTTACTGCAAGTTGTGATTTAGACAAGGGTAAATCGGTTGAAGACATAAAAGCTACAAGCACCTCAATGTTATGTAAAATTCTTGATAAACTTAACTTTGAGGAAGTTGTTTTTTCAGATATAACCAAAGCAGATAATACTAATATTAAATATGATGCTGATAATATAAATAATAACCAGTTGTATAAATATATAGATCCTAGTACATATTCTTCCGAGGCAATAATAAATAGCAATTCTAAAGAGCTGTACTCTGAGTATTTACGAGTTAAAACTCGTGATATGTTTCCTCGAGAATTGCCAAATGATAATCCCACTACTTATGAGTTAAAAGATGATTCCCAGAGGTTAATCGGGGTGTTTGTTCACAAAATGCTATATAACATAGTAAAAAAATATATTAATATTAATGTACCTGATTGGTTAGATAAAAAAATTTTAACTGTTTGGCGTAATAGTTTATTAAACATGGGAATGCCTTTGAATAATCTTAATAAGGCTCTCGATATAATTGTTCAAGCAATTAATAATGTTGTAGATGATGGTGTTGGTCAATGGATTATCAGTGATTATCAAACCAGCTTTGCTGAAAAAGATTTTTTTTATTACCACAAGCAAGAACTCAAAAAGTCAGTTATTGATAGATTATTTATTGATAAGAAAATTATTTGGATAATTGATTATAAGCTTGGTAATACAGATGAAGACTTTAAGAGACAGTTGAGTCATTATGAGTATTTAGTTAAAAGTTATTTTAAAGACATTATTTGTACTCAAAACTTAACGGTAAAATCTGCATTATATTATCCATTAACTAAAGAATTTGTTTGTGATATAAAATGTCCAGTATAATTATTTGTGATAAGTTGGTTGGTTTAATTTACCAAATAATAATATTTTTGATAAGAATTGTACTAAAAAATGATTTTTTAGTATGGTTTACTATACTTTAAAAAAAGTAATATAAAGGATAGTTAAAGTATGCGAAACCTAACCAGCTTATCAACTAGTAATATACATAGCACTTTTAATTTAGCAGGTGTTCTTTCATTCATTTCTATTATTCTTACACTTGTAATTATTTACTTAAGTATTAACAAAGTATGGATACGCAAACATGAACAGGAAGTGGCGGATTCAGTCTCCATATTTGCTACTTTACTAGCTTTATTTCAGTCTGTTATTGGATTGGTGGTTGCCTTGCTTAATTATAGTTATGATGATAGCTTGTTGGGAATGATTTGGATAATTGTAGGTATTGCCTATTTGTTTATAGCACTTGGTCTATGGGTAAATAATGGACTTACTTTTAGGCATAAGGTGATGCGGGCATTAAAAATGGAAAAAAGTGAATCTTCAGCAATGCTAAAAAATCTTATACAGAATGTCAGCATTGAAAAGGTATTCAGAATTATCTGTACATTAGCATTAGCTGATCGAGAGCTACAAAAGGAAGAAGTAAAGTTATTAAAAGAATTTGCAAATAATTACAACGTAGATTATGAAAATATTATTAATAGTATTTCTAAAGATATTGAAAAGGAAAGCACTACGGATATTATTAATAATTTAAAAAATGATATTCAGAGTTATATTAATACTTCACCACCAAAGCATGTAGTTGTCTGGTTGCATGATCTTATTGAAAAAATTGTAAAAGCTGACGGGCGTGTAAGTGAAGAGGAATCAGTAGTCTCAGAAGAAATTGCTGGTACTATAACGACTTATTTGTCGGACGGTAAAATTAAACCTCCAAAATATTATTTAATTTTATTACCACAGGATAAACTCGATGAAGAGTCTATTCTTAGAGTTAATCAGAACTTGGTTAAGTCCGAAGAATCAATTTTTGGTAGTAAAATGGCGTATATTATAGATAGCTTTTATTCGCAAAAGTTTGCTGAAATTATTCGTGAGGACTATGTAAGATTATATAAATGCGCAGTTACTATTGAAAAATTTTAAGTTAAAGATTCGCTCAAACCCAAATATTATCATTGCAAATTGCAATGACAATATTTTGGTTTCAATCCTGACTGTTTATGTAGCTGATGACAGCATGGAGTTTGTTGATTAACGCAAATAAACGTTAAATACATCTGTATCACAGCGCGTTAATTCTTCATCTTCTCTTTCATCAGAATCACACGGACCATGAGCTGTTGCACCACCACCAATTCCTTCATAAAGATTTACTGAATGTACTGAATGCGTAGTAGACCCATATAATCTATCACAGCTACTTGGTTCTAAAGGTACAGCTGATGCGTCTGCAGCTACAGCTGAAGTATGTGAACGTGGTCTTGCATATGCTATCCGCGTTGCCACAGGTAATGCGAATTTTCTAGATTCTGTGTTATTCCATGAAAGGGATGCTTTATATTTATTAATGACCAACTCTACCATATAGGGGGGGATTAATGGTATTGCATCTAATTTTGCTATATTCTTTAAGCTATGTGTCTGTGCCAATAATAGTGTTTCAAAATGAACGAAATGCAGGTGTAAACATTCTTTCCATAGGTCATATAATGGTTTAAATCTAAGAAGATCTGTTTTATCTGTTGCTTCTAAGCTAGAAAAAAGCTCGTCGTAAGTTATTTCTGTTTTGCTAGGAAATACTTCATCCAGAATGGGGGTTGCTATTTCTAGAGTAAAACCGTCGTGGAATTGTAACTTCATAATTGCTCCATGTTAATTAAAGGTTTTTTGACCTGTTAAATTCTACCGGAATAATCAGAATATACAAATAGGACTTTTGTTTAGGGGCTACACGCGCGGGAAAGCTGTTGATAATTCCCCAAGAAAATTAGGCATCTTCAGGAGAATTGCAGGTGAGCGGAGTTAGATCTTAGTCAACTCTTACATAGTATAGAGGTAGTAAATTGCACTAGCGACAGCAATAAGCAAAAGAGCTGTTATAGTTACTCCATCAGAGAAATCATTGGGTCTATTACCGTGTTCATCAAAGTGTTCTTGATTGTTCATAGATTAAGCTTAAAACAGTTTAAAATTAACTGCTATTGTATCAAATAATTTATATTTAGCATTTATTTTAAAAAAATATTTATCCAGTTGATTTAAAGCCTATCAGAACTATTAGAACTTACGCAAAAGCTTGTCGTACCGGCCAAAGAGCCAGATCTTGCAGAAAAGATCTCAGTTCTGCGCACTCGCTTGACCGAGACGACAACTTACAGTTATTCTGCGTAAATCTTGCCTATAGAGGCCTATCACAAACTTTAAAGAATCACCGGGAGATCAATGGCAGATTAGTGGGAGATTATTGTAAAAAATGGTTCTACTATGCTAATATAATCAGTATGTTAATTTGATAATTCTGATTTAATATTTCAAGATATAGGCTTAATTCATAAGCTTAAGAGATATATGCAGTCTTTAAATAAGGGAATATTTATGCTAAAAGAACATAATAAACTAGTCTACAAAATAACTGTTTTTTTTCTCTGCAATTTTTTATTTTCTTATGGACTCTTTTCCTATGGTGCGACGGCACCTCTACCAGAGTGGACCGATATAATCGAAAAAAACGCTCCTGCGGTGGTTAATATTAGTACTTCTCATAACTACAATAATTTCAAGAAGCTTATAAAATTACCACCTGAGCTTGAAGGTACACCCCAGGGGGAAATGTTAAAAAAATTCTTTGAAGAGCAAGATGGATCACAAAATCGTGATGAAACCTTGTCACTAGGTTCTGGGACTGTTTTATCAAAAGATGGTTATATAGTCACTAATCAACATGTTGTTAATAATGCAGATAAAATAATTGTTAAGTTATCTGATAAACGAGAATACCCAGCTAAGTTAATTGGTTCAGACAATAGTACTGATTTAGCGTTAATAAAAATAAATGCTAATGATTTGCCTTATGTAACTTTAGGCGACTCGGATAAACTCAAAGTAGGTGAATGGGTGGTTGCTATTGGTTCGCCTTTTGGTTTTGAGCATTCAGCTACAGCAGGTATAGTCAGTGGCAAGGCTCGTAGCATAGGCAAAGAACGTTTTGTTCCATTTATACAAACAGATGCAGCTATTAATCCTGGCAATTCAGGAGGCCCCTTGTTTGATATGAATGGCAATGTAGTTGGGATAAATTCACAAATTTTGAGCAAATCAGGGGGTTACCAAGGACTATCTTTTGCGATTCCATCTAATGTATTAAGAAACGTAGTTAGCCAATTAAAAGACATAGGTTATGTCTCTCATGGTTGGCTTGGTGTTGCTTTTCAAGAAATGAACTCTGAACTTGCTAAGTCTTTTGGGTTGGATAGAGCTTATGGAGCTCTAATTGCCAGTATCGTTGATGATTCTCCAGCGACCCGCGCCGGGCTTGTTGTAGGTGATATTATCTTAAAATTTAATGATGAGACAATATTAAATGCAACTCAACTCCCTGCCATTGTGGGGAATACAAAACCCGGTATTCAGGCTAAATTATTAGTATTTAGACAAGGCAAACAGATTGAAATGATGATAGTGATTGGTCAACTTGAACAAGATGAGCTAAAGAAAGCTGAAAATTACAAAGATAAAAACTCAAAAAATAATGAAATTAAATATGATCGCCTAGGTTTAAGAGTTAGGGAGTTAACAGAATCTGAGCGTACAAAGTTTGGGGTTGTCAAAGGTGGGGTATTTATAACTAAAGTTGACGAAGATGGTTTGGCAGAAAACTTAGGTTTAACCGAAGGCTTGGTTATTTTAGCATTAAATATGCAGGACATAGCTGATAGTAAAAGTTACGATAATATTGTAAAAAGTCTTATTGCGGATAAATGGATTTCTATCTTGGTTAAAAATGATTCTGGCAGTAAGCGTTATTTTGCCTTCAAAATAACTAAATAACGTGTTATGCTGAGCAAAATTGTAATGACTATAGATGTGATCGTAACTAATGCAAATGCAAAATATAAGAAATTTTTCCATCATCGCGCATATCGATCATGGTAAGTCTACGTTGTCTGATAGATTAATCCAATACTGTGGTGGTTTAACCTCAAGGGAAATGTCTGAGCAAGTCCTAGATTCTATGGACTTAGAACGTGAACGCGGTATCACTATTAAGGCACAAAGTGTTAGCTTAAATTATAAAGCTGATAATGGTGAGGTTTATCAACTAAACTTTATTGATACTCCTGGACATGTTGATTTCTCATATGAAGTATCACGTTCTCTTTCTGCGTGTGAGGGGGCTTTGTTAGTTGTTGATGCTGGGCAAGGAGTAGAAGCTCAAACTGTAGCTAATTGCTACACGGCAATTGACCAAGATCTTGAAGTAGTACCAGTTTTAAATAAAATAGATTTGCCTCAGGCTGATCCATTAAGAGTTGCACAAGAAATAGAAGATATTATAGGTATTGATGCAACAGATGCTAGACAAGTAAGCGCTAAAACAGGTATTGGGATTAAAGAATTGCTTGATGACATTATTGTTAAGATTCCAGCACCCAAAGGTAACCCAGCGTCACCTTTACAAGCTTTAATTATTGATTCATGGTTTGATAGTTATTTAGGTGTAGTGTCTTTAGTACGAGTTAAAAATGGTGTTTTGTCAAAAGGCGATAAAATACAAGTTATGTCAACTGGTAGAACTTATTTTGCTGATAGCCTAGGGATATTTACACCAAAACGGCTAGAGACAAAAGAACTTAAAACAGGCCAGGTTGGTTTTATTGTCGCTGGTATAAAAGATATTCATGGTGCTCCTGTTGGTGATACGATAACTTTATTTAAAAATCCAGCTGTGCAACCGCTGCCAGGTTTTAAAACGATTAAACCTCAGGTATATGCCGGTATGTTTCCAGTATCATCTGATGATTATGAAAGTTTCCGTGATGCCTTAGAAAAACTTAAACTTAATGATGCTTCTTTATTTTTTGAACCAGAAAACTCACAAGCATTAGGATTTGGTTTTCGTTGCGGTTTTTTAGGGCTTTTACATATGGAAATTGTTCAAGAAAGATTAGAAAGAGAATATGATTTAGATTTAATTACAACAGCTCCAACGGTGGTATATAAAATTATTACAACAAAAGGTGAAGAGTTGCTAATAGACAATCCTTCTAAATTACCTGCACAAAACTATATACAAGAAATGCAAGAACCTATTGCAGACGTTAATATATTAGTACCGCAGCAATACCTGGGCGTTGTAATTACCCTTTGTATTGAACGTAGGGGTGTGCAAGTAAAAATGGATTATGTAGGTCGACAAGTTGCATTAACATATGAAGTCCCTATGGCAGAAGTGGTATTAGACTTTTTTGATCGTCTAAAGTCAGTAAGTCGTGGATATGCATCTTTGGATTATCATTTTAAAAGATTCAGCACAGCACCATTAGAAAAGCTTGATGTATTGATTAATGGTGAAAAGGTTGATGCTTTGGCTTTAATTGCCCATAAGCAACAATCACAATACCGTGGTAGACAACTGGCAGATAAATTGCGGGAGCTTATTCCTAGGCAAATGTTTGATGTTGCTATTCAAGCAGCGGTTGGCAACAATATTATCGCCAGAACCACAGTGAAAGCTTTGAGAAAGAATGTTACCGCTAAATGTTACGGCGGTGATATAACTCGTAAACGCAAATTGTTAGAGAAACAGAAAAAAGGTAAAAAAAGAATGAAACAAGTAGGTAGTGTAGAGATACCACAAGAAGCTTTTTTAGCTGTTTTAAAAGTAGACAAAGATTAAACTAATTATTGATGATTAATTATTAATGAGACAGCATCAAAGATATTTAGAGCAAAAGATTTCTTATAATTTCAAAGATGCAAAATTATTAACTCAAGCTATAACTCATAGAAGCTATAGCAATAAGAATAATGAGCGTTTTGAATTCTTAGGAGATGCTATATTGAGTGCGATAATAGGAAGTGAGCTTTATACAAAGTTTCCAAAAGCAACAGAAGGTGAGTTATCTAGACTCCGTGCAAGTCTGGTTAATGGTGAGACTCTGTCAAGTATTGCAGCAGATATGCAAATAAATAAATATATACTGCTTGGGGACGGAGAGTTAAAAAGTGGCGGATTGCAAAGACAATCCATTTTAGCTGATTGTGTAGAGGCAATTTTGGCAGCTATTTATTTAGATAGTAATTTTGATGTATGCAAAAAAGCTGTGCTTTTATGGTATAAAGATAAGCTTAATGTTACTGATAATAAAATATTTGATAAAGATTCAAAAACAGTCTTGCAAGAATGGCTACAGGCAAAGCAGTATGGGTTACCTGAGTATGCTATTATTTCTCAAACAGGCACAGATCATGAACAGACTTTCACTGTTAGGTGCTTTATTAAAGAATTAGATATCATTACACAAGGGGTTGCAAAGGCAAGGCGCAAAGCGGAGCAATTAGCTGCACAAAAAGCACTAGATCTCATTGATTTTAATAAAACTAATAAAAAATAATATATCAAAATGAAAAATGTTAATCATTGTGGTTATGTGGCTATAGTGGGTAAACCCAATGTAGGTAAATCAAGTATTTTAAACCAAATCTTAAGTAAAAAGATCAGCATAACTTCTGATAAACCTGAAACTACTCAAAGACAGATCTTAGGTATAAAGACGTGTGAAAATTACCAAATAGTTTTTGTTGATACTCCTGGGTTACATGAAAATCTTTATAAAAAACAAAAAAATGTTTTAAATAGATATATGGGTAAATCTATTCATAATGCATTATTGGATGTAAATATAATCCTGTTTGTGTTAGGTGGTAACCGTTGGCAAGAAGATGATCAATTAGTTTTGGATACTATTATTAACAGCAATAAAAATAAAGATACTCCCGTCGTATTGGTTATTAATAAGGTAGATCTAATCAAAAATAAAGACGATCTTTTGCCATTTATAAATCGCATTAAAGATAAATATAATTTTTCAGAGATATTCTATACGTCAGCTATAAAGAAAAATGGATTGGACGAATTAGAGAAAACTATTGTGTCCTATCTGCCTGAGGTTGAGAGTAAAGATTATTTTTATTTTGAACCGGATAGAGTAACTGATCAAAACAATAGGACTCAAACAGCTGAGATTATACGTGAGAAAGTCATACGGTTTTTCGGTGCTGAAATCCCATATTGCATAGCAATTGAAATAGCTTCATTAAGCTATACAAAAACCCAAGACAATTTAAATTTAACTAAGATAAGCGCAGTGATATGGGTAGAAAAACCAGGCCAAAAAACGATTATTATTGGAACTAATGGCGAAAAAATTAAAGAAGTTGGCAGAAGTGCACGTATAGATTTAGAAAAGTTATTTAAAACTAAAGTTTTTTTACAGTTATGGGTGAAAATAAAAACTAATTGGTCTGATAATGAGCGTGCTTTGAAAAGCTTGGGATTTAATTCTTATGAAGGATAATAAATAATATACTAATTATTAATGCGTAATTTAACTCCAGCTTATCTAATACATGCTAGAAGCTTTAGAGAAACAAGTCTGCTTTTGGATTTTTTTACACAAGAACATGGCTTTATAAAAGCTGTAGCACAGGGTGTTAAGTCAGCGAAAAATAATAAACGTGGATTATTGCAGCCATTTAATAAATTACTAATTAATTGGCGCGGACGTTCGGAGCTAGTGACGCTAAATAATGTTGAATCTTTAGATGTGTATACTAGTTTTCAGGGGAATAAATTAGCAGTTGGGTTATATATTAATGAGTTATTGTATAATTTGTGCGGTAAAACACCCGGGGTTCAATATGAAAATTTATTTTTTTATTTAGAAGCATTATTAAAAAAACTATCGGAATTTAACTTAACCCAAGCCAGTATTCAAAAGTTTGAGTGTGATTTACGTGAGTTTGAGCTAGAACTTTTGTCTGCTATTGGCTATGGCATTGAGTTTAATGATATAGATAAAAATAATATATATGGCTACGATTTAGTTAGTGGTTTTTTTATTGCAAGCAATGAATACCAAGCCAAAAGACTTATACTTTCTGGAAATGTATTAATTAAAATAGCAAAGAAAACATGGGATTCTGATAGTTTATTGGCAGCAAAAAAATTACTAAGAGAAATACTGCAATATCATTTAGGAAAAAAAGAGTTACAAAGTCGTAAATTATTGGTTTTTTAGAAATCAAAATAGCAAATAAAAGTAAGGTTATGATATACGGTATAGGCACTGATCTTGTTGAAATTAATAGAATAAATAAAATATATCATATTTTTTATAAAAGGTTTTTAAATAAAGTATTATCTGCTAGTGAAATTACAAAGTTTAACAATATAAAAAACATAGAAAAACAAGTAAAATTTTTAGCTACGCGTTGGGCTGCAAAGGAAGCATTAGTCAAAGCATTAGGTGTTGGTTTCCGAGGCGGTATTTATCTATCAGAATTAGCAATTTCTAATAATGAACTAGGTCAACCACAAGTTATTTTATCTATAAATGCTCACAAAGCTATCAGTAATCTGCTTCTAAATCAAAAATTCAAAACTCATGTAAGCTTATCCGACGAAAATAATTATGCAATTGCTTACGTAATTATTGAATTAATCTCATAATTTCGATTAGCTACACTCTGGTATATTAAAAATTCACTTCTATACTTACAGTTGAATAGATTAATAATTAATCAACTAACTTTATTAGTTTGGAAGGTATTTAATCTCTTCAAATCTACATTATTTTTTTTTGAGGGTTAAATATGAGTAATAAAAATAAAATAATACTAGGAGTTAGTTTAACTTTTTTAGTAGTAAACTTTGCTAATGCCGCTGATAAAATTTCACTTAACACTAACAGCTTGATTACTAAAAATAATAATACTACTTTAATTAAACAATTGGGTAATTCTTATAAATTCAAACAAATTAAAAAAGTTGAGCTACCCAATGGTAAATTTAGATATAAATTTACACAATACTATAATGATATTCCAATATGGGATAGTGGAGTTGTAAGTAATAAAGAAAATATTAGTGATGTAAATAGCAATGATGTTTTACATGGCAGCTTATTGATTAATCTGGAAAAAGATATCTCTTTAGGTAAAGCTGGTTTAACTGAAAGCCAAGCGCAAGAAATTGCGATTAAAGCAGCTGGCGTTAAAGATAGTTCTACTGTAAAACATATGAACAATGTACAGTATATCAAAAATTATGCTGATATGGCAAAAACAGTGTATGTTATAGATTTTATTATAGAAGCAGATAATACTATTAAAAGTCGTCCATTTTTTATTATTGACGCCAATACAGGTGAGGTCTTGGAAAAATGGGAAGGTTTAAATACAGCTAATTATGGTAAGGGTACAGGGCCTGGGGGCAATGTCAAATCAGGTAAATATTATTACGGCAAAGACTATGGTAATCTTGTAGTAGATGTTAATGGTACATCTTGTACAATGAGTAGCCCTAATGTTGATACTTATGACATGAAGCAAAAGACTACAGGAACAGGGACTTTACATCAATTTACTTGTTATGAGAATGCTTATAAAGAAATAAATGGTGGATATAGTCCGATAAATGATGCTCACTATTTTGGAAATGTTGTGTATGACATGTATAAAGAATGGTATAAAACGGCACCATTAACTTTTAAATTAAAAATGCGTGTTCATTATGGTAATAATTATGATAATGCCATGTGGGATGGTCAGCAAATGAGCTTTGGTGATGGTGGTGCTACTTTCTACCCATTAGTTTCACAGGATGTTGTGGGGCATGAGGTAAGCCATGGTTTTACTCAGCAAAACTCAAATCTTGTTTATGAGAAACAACCTGGTGGTATAAATGAAGCTTTTTCTGATATGGCTGGCGAAGCTTCTGAATACTACTTTAATAAAAATAAAACAGAGGAAGCTAAGGTAGATTGGTTAGTTGGTGAATCCATTATGAAGGGTGCTAAAGGTAAAGCGTTAAGATACTTTTCGGAACCAACCAAAGATGGCAGTTCTATCAGCAATGCAAAAGATTATAGTGATAGCTTAGATGTACACCAAACGAGTGGTGTTTATAATAAAGCATTCTATACTCTATCTAATATGACAAACTGGGATCTTAAGAAAGCGTTTGATGCTTTTGTCTTAGCTAATCAAGTATATTGGACACAAAATACTGGTTATGATCAAGGTGCATGTGGTGTTAAAAATGCTGCAGCTGATTTAGGTTATGCAGCAGCTGATGTTATTAGTGCATTTAAAGTTGTTGGTGTAAATGCAAGTTGTAGCAATGATCCAACAGATCCGACAGATCCGACAGATCCAACCGATCCTACTCCAGCGCCTGAGGCTATTGAGTTACAAAAAGCAGTTCCTGTGTATAGCCTTTCTGGAAATGCTGGAAGTAAAAAACTTTACTATATGGACGTAGCTGGATCTAGAATTGGTGTCTTAAGTTTGTGGAATTTTGGTGGTGTAGGGGCCCCTTCTATGCAGGTGGCTTTAAATCGTATGCCAACCAATGCTGACTATGATTGTACCTCTAGTTCTGATTTGGAATTAGGTAATTATAGATCGTGCTTAATATTCACACCAAAAGCGGGTAGATATTTTATAACTGTCAATGGTGACAATGCTTATCAAGATGTTACTTTATGGGGCAGTTATCAATAGACTTACGCAGAATGATTCTAGCTTGTCATCTCGGTCAAGCACGAAGTGCATAGAACCATGATCTTTTTTGCAAGATACCGGCTCCTCGGCCGGTATGACAGGTTTTTATGTAGCTGCTGTCATTTCTTCATTTTCACCATAGCAAACAATAACAGCTTCTATATTCATATATAATTGTTGAAGATCTTCTATATAATCTTCAAAATCTTTTGATGATTTAATTTTTGATTCAAGATTAAAACAAGAATTTTTAAGATACGGTACGCCACAATAACAGCATGAACCGTGTAGTTTGTGGACATGATGGTAAAGGTTTTCATGATCTTTTGCTATATAGGCATTTTTAATTTCAGCCATAGTATTTGGTAAATCACATACTAGCATTTCTAGTAGCTCTTTAGCTAGATCAATATTGTAATTAGCGTGTTTTAATGAAAGTTCCCAGTTAATAGCATTAATAATTGGATTGAGTTTCGAATTAAAGTTAGCACTATCTTTATTTAACCATCTTTTCAAAATAATTATTAGTTCATTTTCATTTATAGGTTTAGATAAATAATCTTGTAGCCCTTGTCTAATAAGTTTTTCATGTTCACCTAAGATTGCATGAGCAGTAACAGCAATAATGGGAATGGCTTTTATATTACGTGATCGGTAGTAGTTGTTAATCCTTCTGGCTGTTTCTATGCCATCAATATTGGGCATTTGTATATCCATTAAGATTAGATCAAATTTATTTTTTTTCACAATCTCTATAGCATTGAGCCCGCTGCTTGCTGTTGTAACATTTATATTGAGTGATTTTAGTAGAGTTTCTATTAGTTTAAGATTTGCAAAGTTATCATCTACTGCCAATACATTAGTTTTTTTAAACAACGCTTGGTGATCAATTTTATTCTCTTGGTGTTGCTGTATACCAAGATTTGGTGATGTTAATTTATCAACAATGGATAATTTATCTGCATTTAAGGGTGGGTTTGAGGTTTTAATTAATTCATAATTAGTATTATTTTCTGTTTTTTTAATAGAATGATTTTCAAAACATTGAATAATATTTTCATGTAATTTTTTATGTAATACTGGTTTTCCTATACAAAAGACTGTGCCGAAACTTTTTATATCTTCATGGATAAACTGATCGCTGGTGTTGACTAAAACAGCCAGCATGGGTGTCGAGTCAAGTTTTCTGGAATCTAATTCTGTAAGCAGGGATCTTACTTCATCACTGTAGTTGTGTAGGTTATTCATCCCATAAATAATTAAATCAATTTTTTCAATATGGTTAGGGATTGTCCTGATGTTTGGGATATCAATGGTATCAACTCCCCAATTTTTAAATAAATACTTTATACTCAATCTTGTAATAGGATGCTGTTCGCAGATAACAATAGTCTTGTTGCAAATATCATCGGGTAATAGTAGTTTATTGCTTTCAAGATTTTCACCAATTTTAGCTTTAAATGTAAACCAAAAAACAGATCCTTCACCACTGGCGGTGTCAAAACCTATTTTACCATCCATTTTATGTACTAATTTTTTCGAAATAGCCAAGCCCAGGCCTGTCCCTCCAAATTTTCTAGCAGTTGTTGTGTCAGCTTGCGAGAAGGCTTTAAATAATTTATTTTTTTCATGATCATTTAAGCCGATACCTGTGTCGGTTACGGTCACTTTTATTTTAACATTTTTATTTTGTTTAAATATCTGATTAGATAAATTTGGTCTATCTGGATCCAGCATAATTCTAATAACCACCGAGCCTGTATCAGTAAATTTGATAGCATTATTAGCAAGATTGGTTATTATTTGTTTTAAACGTAAAGAATCCGTGATAATCATTCTAGGAACATCAGAATAGATGATAGGTACTAACTCAAGATTTTTATGGTGGGCAAATGGAGCTAAAATTGATATCGATTCCTCTAGGCAGTTTAGTAAATCAAACTGACGTATGTCCAACTCTAATTTTCCAGCTTCTATTTTAGAAAAATCCAGAATATCGTTAATTATTTGTAATAAACTATGGGCAGATTGATTTATGATAGCAACATAATCTAATTGCTGACTGGTTAAATGGGATTTTGTTAATAACTGAGTAAACCCTAGTATTCCATTCATGGGAGTCCTGATTTCATGACTCATATTAGCTAGAAATTCTGATTTAACTCTACTTGCAGCTAGAGCTTCTTTACGTGCTATATCTAATTCAGCGTTTTGAATCTCTATAGTCTCTAGTGTTTGTCTTAACTCTCTCGTTGCTTCATCGACATTGTTTTGCATTTCATTGTGGGCAACCTTTAATGAATTTGCCATGCTATTTATTCCTGATTCAAGAATTTTTAATTCACTGCTTGCTCCAGTGTAGACTCTTGTGGAAAACTCGCCATCTTTGATCTTTTCAACAGCTGTAGTTAATTTTAAAATAGGGTATGTTACATCACGCCCAAGCCTTTTGGCGAATAAACCGGATACTAAAAGCCCAAATAATAAGATACAACCACTTGTAAATAGTGTTTGATACTGCTTTATGATAGTTTTAGTTTTACTAAGCTCTATATTTACCCATCCTATAACTTTTTGATTAATGGATGATTGAGTTACATCTCTATTGGGTGAATTAAGGTTATCAGAAAAATCTTCTATGATAACATCTCGTAACATTATAGGAGCAACAAAAATAAAAGACTTCTTGTTTTCATTGTTAATAATAGTCAATGGTGATTTATCACGATTAGCATTGTATTTAATATCTATTTTTGAGCCTATATGACTAAGTTCTCTGCCTGTTTTATCGTAAATGCTTATAGCAGAAACTTCCGGATCTTCAGCTGCATTTTCTAAAATCTTGCGTAATATTTTTTTGTTATTGGCGAATACGGCATATTCACTACTGGAGGTTAATTGAATAGTTAAAGCAGTACCATGATCTTTTAAAGCTTGTTCTAGATCAGTTAATCTTGTACTAGTAAAGTACACTCCGAGTAAGGCGGCTATAATCATTGTGGGTAATAAAGCAACAATGAGCACTCTATTTTTTATGCCCCATTCTTCTAACATATGTAGTCCTTATATTTATGCCTGCCTATGGCCGATGGGGATCTCTTCTCAAGGCGGCTAGATTTTTTTTATACTGAGCAGATAATTTTTGTAAAATTTCTTGATTTTGTGCTATAGCGTACTGAGTAGGATAGCTTGGTGGAGGTAAAATATTTTTTGAGAAATAAGTATTTGTTATAAAGGCTGCCTGTTCTGCAATCTGAGCTGATTTGCTATAAATTGCAGCTACAGCTCCTGCATCAACATACGTTTTAGAATACCCTATAATAGGAATGCCTCTTCTAAAGCTTGTGACCAAAATACCCTTTGAAGTATATGGATTGTAAATTTCTGGATCAGGCAATGCTAACAACACATCACAGTTAGATAGTACATGGCGTAATGAGTCAATCAGGTTCTCTCTTTTTTTATTTTCTGTAATAATAAGATTTAATTTAGTTTTAGCTATACTTTGTTTTAATTCATCAATACTGGAGGAATCATACATTGATGTTAAGACACCTATAGTTTTAACATTGGGTAATAAAGTTTCAATTAGTTTTAACTGCCTATCTACCGGCTGTTCTCTGTATATAGCAGTAATTTTACGTAAAGTATCTTTATTATTTTTTATATTATTTGATATATTGTTGTACATCCTGTGAGGTATAAGAACAGCTAATTGAGGAGCAGCATTTGACGTATTAGATAAATAATCGTTAGTTCTTAATGTTGCTTCTCTGCCTATGGTAATAATTAAATCAATGCTATCATCAATTTTTGCTATAGATTCTTCTTTTTTTAAATAATTTATATTTATATTGTATTTTTTTTCAGAGAGGTTTTTAATCAAAGAATCAACAATTTTAGTATAATTTGGTCCTGAGATGATCAGTATTTCTGGTTTTTCTTTGTAGTCTTTGTAGTTAAAGTTAGCAGATATATCAAGAGATAGAAGAAGAAAAAATAATAAGCTTATTATGCGAAGGTAAATTTTCATTTATATATCTTTAGTTTCAAAAATATAATCTAGTATAATCTTGCCAATTTTAACTGTAATTAAATCAAAAGGGTAGAGAATACTGAAGCTCTCTGAAATTCTTTATTATGGGAATTATTGGGGATTCATATGGCGTTCAGCTAACATATGTAAAATATAACTGAGGAATTATGCCAGTGTGATTAGTACTATTAAAAGTCGGCAAAAAATGTTGTGACATTGATACAAAGTATGTTATGTTAATTATTGAATTGTTATTAAGTTGTTAACAAAAGGGGGCAAAATGGCCAATTTATTTAGCCGTATGGCTAATTCCATTCAAGAGAGTTGGGATAATTTCACTTTAGGTTCAGATAGGGCAAAAGTTGCAGCAATTAATAGAGCTATTGCTTATGTAAAGTCAGAGGGTAAAACCAGTCTAGGTTCAAGCAAGGTTGAGCAAATAGTTAAATTTCTAGTATCTAGACGTAGGGTAGAGGCTGCTAATAAACTAGTTGATGCCTATGAAACCCGAAGAACTGTCGTTGTAAGAGGAATGCAAGATTACCCATACGATATAAATGTTTTTTTAGATATGCTATGCAGTGTAGTCGCTCCAGAAGTTTACAAAATCCCAGTTCCACAAGAAGGGGTTAAAGCTGAAGAGTTATATAAAGATCTTGGTATCGTTGGACAAGTAGCCATCATGAGAGAGTTTAAAAATCTCTTAAACCAAGCTGTTATTGAAATGACAGATGGCAAAAGACGTTTAACATCTACTCAATTAGATTTACCTCAGGGATTACATCTAAGTCCAGATAGCGAAGACTTTTCTAAGCTCTTAAACGCAAAAGCGGATGCAGCTCGAACTGAAGGTAGTAGTTTTTTTAGCTTGTATGAATCAAGTGTTAATTGGTCATCTAAAAAAGAAGATATAAAGAAAAATTCTCGTGTACGTACAGTTAAAAACGTTTTGTTTTACACTTTGATGGTTATTTGTACACTTATAGGTATTGGTGAGGGATCTGCACCAGCGTCTTTTTACTTAACAAAAATGGGGCTTGCTGGTTTAACTGGTCCTTTTGCAATGACAATAGCAGCTGTAGTCTTTGTTGCTGCTGCATCAGTAAATACGTTATTGTTCCATGGTGACAGCTATTCGACCTTTAAGGATTTATTTATTAAAAATAGATTTTTGTTTGGTTCTAATGGTAAAAGATTGCCTTGGTATTTGATTTTACGTAACTGCACTGCATTAGTATTAGCTTTTTTCTCCGGGTTAACAATTGCTGGGTTGTCTTTTTACTTCTCTCTTTTCCCTGCGGTGGCTTTATATATTTCAGCGATGACATTAATAGGCTATACAGGTGTCTTAACTTATGGAGTGATGCAAATTCTAGATGTAAGCTCTGTATTTAAATTTGGAAACTATTTGCATGGTTTATTAGTAAAACCTATGCAAACAACTGGTAAAGATGCTAATGGCGCAACTAAAGCAAAAGCTATAGGATTAACTATTGTTAATGCCTTTGCTGTAACTGCAATGTTTACGCTTTCTGCAACAGTTGTAGTAGCTACATTTTTAATGTTTAATAGTGCGCTATTGGGAATACCTTTTTTTGCTGCTAACTTTGGTACAGCTGGTGTTCTTGCCATAGTTGCAGTTGCGGAAGTGGCTTTAGGAACTTTCTTCTCTAGGAATGTTTTTAGATGCCTTGAAGCTATTCGTGGCATGGTAACGGATATTTTTGGTTTAAACACAAAAATAACCACAAGTGAACAAGCTGCTGTTATTTTAAAAGCCCAGGAGGATATAGCTAAAAATGATCATCCTGTGCGTAACGGCTTAGTGTTAACAAGTAAAATCCTATTAGCTGTTTTTGTTGGATTTGCATTGATTAATGCTAGTGGTTTTGCTCTAGGTTACATAGCATTGGGTATGACAACGGGAGCTGCAATATTTCCAAAAAGCTTTGCTGATCTAGTAAATAGGGCTTTAGTATTTGCGAAAACATCTTTTGAAAGCGTTGTTGGTTATCTCTTCGGTACTGCTTATGTTGGTGCTTCTACAGGCGGTAACGTTGGCGCTGCAGCAAAAGCTGTTGCAGTGCCTGAGGCTTTGTTAGTCTATCCGGTGCGTTCTTTAGAAACAACAAAAGTCTTTAGGGATCCAAAAGTAGTTGAGTTTGATCATGTCAAAAAGGGTGTAAGGGTCCTTAGGCAGGCTGATGGTACAAAGTGCTTTATAGCAAAAGACCCAGCTCCTACAGATGATAATGCCTTTGTAGAGAGTTTATTTGACGGGCAACCAGGTGCCTCTAGTGCTACACTAGTGCCATAGTGCTTTAGTAGACCTAAATCTTAGATTTGTACAAGGGCGAATTTATTCGCCCTTGTATGGGGATTAAATAATCTTTAATTAACTTTCGACTCTGTATATAATAACACTAAATTCAAATTTAAATGTAAGTCTCACATATTAACATTTCACTCAAGACTTTTAATCGCAATAAGAATATTATGCTAGCACTATCTTCAGTGATGCTTAGCCTTATTTATTTTTATAATACATTGTCACTTTATAATAAAAATCTAACCTTATTGAAACCTGCTAGTATTATAGTATTAGCTATCTTAACTTGCAGATGGATTTGGAAGCGTGGTTATTTATCTGATAGAAAGCACAAAATTTTTTATATTTTTTTAGTGCTTGGCTTATTGTTTCATAGCATAGGTGATACTATTATCGAATATACTAATTATATTCTTTATCCTATCCCATTTTTTCTTTTTGGACATCTATTATATAGCATTGTAATTAGTAAGGATCTAATGGTATTTAATAACCATAAAGTCCCTGCATGGAAGTATATTGTCATTGTATTTTTGTTGCTTAAGGCAGTTGCATTTGGCTATTTTTTCTTAAGTAATGTTTCCGGGCCGCTTTATGTGGGTATTCTGATCTATATCATAGTATTAAATATCCTTGCCATAGTTAGTTTGTTGCACCCGGCAGGGTTAAAATTTTTATTTATAGGTGTTATGTTGTATGTAATATCTGATATTATAATTGCTTATGATACTTTAATAACAAAAATTGCTTTAAAAACATATTTATCTTGGCCTCTATATTACATAGCTCAATTGTTGATAGTTTACAGCCTGTTAAACTATCACAAATCGTTACAGCCTCATCAACCACTTCAGGCTAATTTGTTATAATAAATCAGCAAATCGTTATTAGATATCGCAATGACATTGACAATAATATATAGAGAGCAAGCTGAGTTTTTAAATAAAATCAAAAAAATGATTTGTAGTTCAAATCAAGATTCATTTTTTGCTGTGTTTTTAAATAACAGTAAAAAATATGTTAAGTATTGCAAGATCATAATCTTAAAAAAAATTGTTCGATTATTACAGTTTTGTACAAGCTCTTCTTTTAATTTGAATAATATACTAGCTAAATATAAAACAAAGATAAGTTTGTATTATTTCTACTGCTTATACTATAAGCTATTGCAGTATAATTTATTATCTGAAAAAAATAAAAGATATATTTTAAATATATTAAAACTACCTGATGACTGCTTTAACTCTGTAAATAAATTAGATGACATTAATAGCTACATAGCGAAGATTATCGTTACTTCTATTAATAGGAAAGATTTGTTAAATCAAGAGCAAAACGTTGAGTTAAAAAAAATCTATTATAGGTGGGTTAAGTCTTTAGATGCAAGTTTTTACCCTAAGACTTACATTTCACGTAAGAATAAATCTTTAATTGGCAAGCCCAGCAATCATCAAATTCGCTATATTTATATGTTTTATGGGCGTTTTCTTAATATCAATAAAAAAGATGCAATTGGCAATGCCAAAAAAAATAATAAATATGGATGGTTTAAATCTTTTTTTATTTTTCAAGCTAATGTGGCCATAGTTTTTACAGCTATTGCTCAAGGATTTTTACCAGCAGTATTGGCAACTACAGCAAGTAGTGCATTGTTGTTTAATATTTTATGGGTTGGCGTGCCGTCTATTATTATAAATTATGTATTTTATAATAAATCCGCTCATGATTTAATAAAAGATATTTGGCATGGAAGATTATTAAGATCTTTCTGGCTTGGTTTGTTGGCGTTAATAATGGCTATAGGTGGTGGGTTTACTTACAGTGTTTTAATGTATTCTACAACGCTGGCTGCTTTGCAGCTAATATTTAGTTTTGCGTTTCCATTTGTGGCTATAAATACAGTCGCTTTTATTTCAGTTGTTTTATCAGTCGTAATAGCAATGTATACAGCTATTGCTTTAACTGCTATGTATTATAGTTCTATATTGGAGTTAGAGTTAAATCCAAAAAAGATATTTTCTAAAATAAAATTATTTCTAGTTCAAGATATTAACATTAAATATTTCTGGTATCTTTGTGCCAATATTTTTTTATTCGCTATGATTATTGGAGGTGCTGGTTACTTGGCATTAGTTGAAGCAGGGATGTTTTATGGTGGAGTGATGACCTTGTTTAATATGCCATGGCTTGCTGTAGCTATGATTGCATTAGCTACGCCAGCAAATTTTATTTTTTCAGCAAATGTTTTTTATAATTTCTATTTGTTATTAAAAAAAATACCTAACTTGATTATACGCTTTTTTGAGTACGTTAAAAATAACTGTAGTAATCCCATTACTTTTTATGAAAATTTAAAATGGTTAATTAAATTTAGTGTGTTGTTAATCTTTAATTATGATAACTCACAAGGTCTAGCTCGAGGAATAGCTGAAGAAACAAAAAGTCCCTTATGTAAATCTTTTTTAGGTAAATTTAAAGTCAACCCGGAAAGTGTTATTGTTCAGGCTTTATCTGTAACAACAGGAGGGATAGATTCTTTCGTGGCAAATGGTATCGCTACTATGGACACTTTAGGAAATCCTGTTTTTTACAATTATGGGAATTCTCAAGATAATAATAAGGTTATTAAATCTCCTGTAGAGGCTGAAGGGACTGAAGATCGTTCTCTCCATCTTGAAATAGATAGAAAATTTATCGTTTCAAAATTCGTTTCGTTAATCTGTGGTTAATTTATCTGGAGTACAATCACAATATGCGTAAAGCAGTATAAATTTTATCTTGGGGGTTACTATGTCAAAAAGTATTGAAATTTGCGTGGGTGGTTTGTGGAGAGTGAGTCTTGCTATTGATGACGGGGATACTATGGTAGCTTTCAAACAAAAGATAGAGGACCTGACTGGGGTACCTAGTTATAGGCAAGTACTTACTGATGGAGAGAGCGAGCTAGCGACAGAGGAGGCATTTATTGCTTTTGTTAATGCAGCTCCTGACGGATATGATGGTGTTATGTTAACTTGGCCTATAATGAGATGGCGTCCTATACATGCGGCTGCTAGTAATGGAAATACAAAGGCTGTAACTTTCTGGGTAGCTTCTGGTGCTGATGTGAATGAACCTGCTGACGGCAACCCTGGAATGACACCTTTGATGGCTGCAGCGTCTGAGTTGCGAACAGAGATGGTATGTACACTTCTTAGGTTAGGGGCAGATGCATCTCTAGTAACTCGACGAGGCGACTATACCGCATTGCATTTCCTCGCTAATCCTACTTGTACGGATCCTGTTCGTTTAGGTAACACTGGAGATGTAGTGAGATTGCTTGTTGCAGCAGGAGCGAGTTTGGTAGCAAGAGATGAGAGAGGAAGAACTCCTCTGGATATAGCTAGAGAGGTGGCGCGAGTGGAGGGTGCAACTGTAGTTGAAGCTTTTGAGCCTGAGCTGCCTCTTCCACGGCCGTAATATGCCGTATCAAGCTATTTAGATAAGTTTTTGTGAGGCAGGATTAGTTATCCTGCCATTATCTATAGTTACAAGACTTTTCTGTTTTAGTGTTTAAACTAATATAACATTGCCAGCAAAGTGATTCTCTGTTATTCTTAATCTTCGATAATTCTTAAGTTAGCAGGTTGTTTTACATGATGTCAGCAGTTATAGATAAACTAAGCCATGACGGTAGAGGGATTATTTCAGTAGATGGTAAAAAAGTCTTTGTTGATGGCGTCTTACCAGGTGAGGAGATATCCTGGACCTATACTAAGCGTCATAAGCGCTATGATGAAGCTAAGGTTCAAGATGTTATTGTAGCCTCTGCTGATAGAGTGCCGGCTCCTTGTGCAAGTTTTCTTACGTGTGGTGGTTGTAGTTACCAACATATGTCTTCTGCAAGTCAGTTAAAAGAAAAGCAAAAGATAGTGCAAGAATTATTATTACATTTTGGAGAAAACATTACTCCTCAGCAATGGCTGCCACCACTAACTTCGCTATCTACTGGATATCGCACCAAAGCAAGGTTAGGTGTGCGATATGTTATAAAAAAACAAAAATTATTAATAGGCTTTCGGGAAAAATCTACTAATTACTTAACTGAAATGAACGATTGCTCGGTTCTGCATCCAAGTCTAAGTGCATTACTTCTGCCTTTAAATCAACTTATCATGCAATTGAGTATTTATGATCAAATTCCCCAAATTGAATTTGCAATGGGTGACACTGATACACGAGATAATATAGTAGTTATCTTGCGTATTATGAAAGAATTAAGTTCTAGCGATTATCAATATTTAAATAATTTTATAAAAAAGCATGAGATAACTTTATTATTACAACCCAAAGGGATAGATAGTATTTATAAACTTACTGCTGACAAGATTAGTAGGTCAGATAATTTTGATAATACTATAAAAGATTTAAGTTACTCTTTTAAATACAAGGATATAAATTTAACATATTTCTTTCAACCACATGATTTTACCCAGATTAATCTCGGGTTAAATCAATGTATGCTTAAACAGGCTATAGAAATCCTAGAGCTTGCCGGTAATGAAGTTGTATTAGATTTATTTTGTGGAATAGGTAATTTTACGCTACCGTTTGCAAAAATTTTGTCTAAAGGCAAAGTGATAGGTGTTGAAGGTAGCGAAAAAATGGTAGAAAAGGCCTACAAAAATGCTCGTTTTAACCAGATCAATGATGTCAATTTCTTTTGTGCAAACTTGTATGATGAAAGTTTTTTAGTTAACCTTAGTGGTGATACCAGTGAGAGTAATTGGCTAAATAATAAATATAATTGTATTGTATTAGATCCACCGCGGTCTGGTGCAAAAGAATTGTTGCCGTATATAGCGAAAATTGGAGCAGATAAAATATTATATATTTCTTGCGATCCTGCAACATTTGCGCGTGATGTTGGGATTTTGTGCAATCAATATAGTTATATATTAGATAAAGTTGGCATAATGGATATGTTTCCTCATACTAAGCATGTAGAAACAATGGGGCTGCTTATAAAAAATAAATAATGGAATTAATATGGTTCAAGTAAATGTATTGTACAGCAAGATAAAGTCTGGTGATATTGATATTAAAATATGGCTAGATAGCATTTATGAAAACAATCCTAATCTTAATAAAAATAATATTCAAGAGGTGCTCCACGCTCTTCAGGGACTAACTGCAATCAAGGGTAGCGAATTTAGTAAATCTGATTTTTTTGCCTCGCTTGAAACGGCTACTATATTAGCTGAACTTCACATGGACACAGACTCTATTATTGTTGGTTTGTTGCTAAACGCTTTTCATAAAAAAAGTATAGATAAAGACTTTATTTTAAATAAACTAAATTTAAAGATAAGCGAGTTACTTCATGGTGTGATCAAAATGGATGCTATTCGAAACATCCAAGCTAAGTTAGAGAATCCTAGAAGTGCCATTAATAACACACAGAAAGCTGATCAATTACGAAAAATGTTTCTTGCAATGGTTTCTGATCCAAGAGTAGTAGTCATAAGATTGGCTGAGCACCTATGCGAGTTACGTTCGGCAAGTAAAGCCCCTAAAGAGATCAAAGAAAAATTAGCTGAAGAAACTAGATTAATTTATGGCCCATTAGCAAACCGTTTGGGTATTGGACAGATAAAATGGGAATTAGAAGATCTAGCTTTTAGATATTTAGAAGAAGACACCTATAAAGCCATTGCTAAGTTATTAGATGAAAAAAGAATTGATAGGGACCATTATATTACGACCCTTATTAAAGCTATAAAAGAAAAACTAGATATAAATAAAATTACAGCAGATGTAACTGGCAGGGTAAAACATATTTATAGCATTTGGCGCAAAATGCAGCGTAAAAACTTAGATTATCATGAACTTTATGACATACGAGCAGTAAGGATATTAACTAATAGCATTACTGATTGCTATGCAGCATTAGGATTAGTGCATAGTTTATGGCGTCATATTCCCAAAGAATTCGACGATTATATCGCTAATCCAAAGGAAAATGGCTATCAATCTTTGCATACCGCTGTTATTGGGCCTGAAGGTAAAACAGTAGAGGTACAGATACGCACACAAGAAATGCATAAAGACTCAGAGCTTGGTGTTGCCGCCCATTGGCGCTATAAAGAACGTGTTGCTCATGATCAAAGTTTTGAAACTAAAATTGCTTGGTTAAGACAATTGATTTCTTGGCAAGATGAAGTTTCTTCAGCTTCTGAACTGTTAGAAGAATTAAAAACAGATATTGAAGAAGATAGAATTTATATTTTTACACCAGGCGGAGATGTTATCGATTTGCCTAATGGCTCTACGCCTTTAGATTTTGCTTATACTATTCATACTGATATTGGTCATAAATGTCGTGGAGCAGTTGTCAATGGCAAAATGGTACAATTGACTTATCAATTAGCAACAGGTGATAGAGTTGAGATTTTAACCAAAAACAATAGTCATCCAAGCCGAGACTGGTTAAATCCACATTTTAATTATTTAAAAACACCGCGTGCTAGAGCAAAAGTGCAGTCTTGGTTTAAGAAACAAGACTATGATCGCAATATTGTTGAAGGTCGTGAAATTTTAAGTGCTGAATTGCATAAATTAGGTATTAATCATATCGATTTAACTTTAGTTCTGCATAAACTTAATCTAAAAGCAGAAAGTGATGTACTAGCTGGTATCTCGCGTGGCGATATTAAGATATCTCAAGTTTTAAATGCTGCAAATGTTGAAATACATGCCAATAAAATGTCAGCAGGTAGTGGTGGAGCAGGTAGCATATTGCCAATACCTGATATAATTAAAAAACAGTCTCCTAAAAGTTTTAAAGGCATTAACATTCAAGGGGTAGATAATCTGTTAACTACTTTGGCCAGGTGTTGCAAACCTATACCAGGTAATCCTATCATTGGTTACTTAAGCCAGGGCAGAGGGGTTACTATTCATTGTCTTGATTGTCATAATATTTATCAATTGCAGGCAATTAACCCTGAGCGTTTAATAGACGTTAGCTGGGGTGGTGATATCACCAATATAGCTTTTTCAGTTGATATATTTATTAAATCTCGTGATCGCTATGGTTTATTACGTGATATGACAGGCTTATTATCAGCTGAAAAAATTAATATCACTAATTTGCAAACAGACACAGATAAAAATGGAATAGTTCATACCTATGTGACTATAGAAGTTCGCAGTGTTGATGAGCTTGTGCGTATTTTGGACAAATTGCAGGCGTTACCAAATGTTATCTCTGCTCATAGAATAAGTGGCAGGCATTCTTGAGATATTTTATTTCAATTTTTATCTTCTAAGTGAAATTGCTTAAAGAACCAATGAATGACTGGTGCAAATACTACAGCAATAACAATTAGAAATACTATACCACTGAAGAGAGCATAACTGCCTGCAAAAATTTTGCCCTCTTGAGTCGTCATATTAGCTTCAGGGCCCATGCCGGATAGGATCATTGCTGCATTTAGATAAGCATCTGTCCATGGCATATTTTCAAAGTGATGGTAACCCCACATACCTAAAAATAGCGATCCAATGATGATAATAAAACCGGAGAAGAGATTTTTTGTAAGACGCTTTACGAATAACTTTTTATGCATGTAATTCTAATATTAGAAAAATTAATTTGTTACTAATATATTATAGAATAGCTCTATATAATGTCTACCATAGGTTATTTTTAAATGTTTAATACCAATCTTATTAATTTCTGCAGTTAAGTAACAGTTGGTAACAACCCTTGACGTTTTGTTAGATAAATTTTAAAATCTCACTTAGTACATTACCATAGTTTTATACTAGTATTATCGATGACTCTAAAAAAATATCTAAAAAGATCAATAAGATACGTATTGGCAAAATTAGCAGACTTAGATAATAAATATCTAGGTTATTTGTATGCATGCTATCTCAAGAAAGAATTTAATAATATAAATGACTATTTATCCTTGGTTGCAGCCGCAAACTGGTTTGAAAAATCAGCGAAAGCAGGTAAGTACGAGGCATGTTATGAGTTAGCTTTAATTTACGAATTTTTTGGTGAAAAATTAAGTGAGCTTGAAAACAGCCTTATATCTAAAGATAACAGTCAAAGAGCCACTGTTATAGCTAATCTTATTCTTACTGCAGCTCAAAATGGCTACGGTCCAGCACAGTTTAAATTAGGTACATATTATTGGATGGGAAGTTTAGGGTTTGAGCTCGACTACCAATTAGCACATGATTGGTTTACGTTAGCAGCAAGGCAATTAGATGCTCGCGCCTTATGTAATCTTGGGATTATTTATAACCGTGGAGATTTAAGCATAACGGATCACCAAAAAGCCTTTGATTATTTTATCGCTAGTAAAGAGTTGGGTAATCCTGATGCCCTTTGTAATTTAGCACACATGCATGCGGTAGGCTCAGTTGTGAAAAGAAACCTATCTGAAGCATTTAAATATTATAAATTAGCTGCAGAAAAAGGGTGCTCGGACGGCCTTTATGAAACAGCATATTGTTATGAGAAAGGCCGTGGGGTCATTCAAGACTATACACAAGCATTTAAATACTTTAGCGAAGCGTCAATTCTCGGCAGCAATCAAGCTACTCTAAAACTAGCTGATTATTTTATCTACGGTTATGGTGTTAAGAAAAATCCCATAAAAGCTGAGCACTTATTGAAATCTTTGGCTCAAATGGGAGATAGTTATGCCCAATTTAAATTAGCGACGTTTTATGATTCTACTGATAGTAATCTACAAGATGTTAATAAAGCCTTTGAATGGTATTTAAAAGCCGCAAAACAAGGCAACACAAAAGCTCAAATAAATTTAGCAGCATTATATTTAAAAGGTGAGGGTACAATAGCTTCAGAAGAAACTGCTATTTTTTGGCTAGAAACAGCGGCACAGCATGGTGATCAAATTGCCAGTTATAACTTAAAGCAATTGGGAATGGCAAATATTGAAGAACTGATTCAAGAGGCTTTAAATAAAAATAAAGTAATTCACTAGAGCTATCCTTCTTCTGTGAGAAGAACAAGGACCTTACCTTGCAGGTGAACTCAAACATTTTTTTACCAGAATAATAGGTTAAATATTGTTCATAAGAAATAACATGCCTAAAACAGGGGATTGGTCTTGAGATCTGATAGAGGATGATAAAGATTCAACTATGTTAAAGTTTTTGGAACATTGGTTATATATATAATTAGTGGTATGTTGATACCTGCCTGTTTCAGTTAGAAGGTAACTGTCACTATTATTTTGCAGGCTCTCAATAGAAAAAAGTAAATGGCCATCTTTTGCTAGATTTTTTTTAATAAGATTAAATAGATTGTTTAATTCACCGTAGTAAACTAAAACATCAGCTAATATAATTAAATCAAAAAGATTTTGATTATTAGATGATGCGGTATTAAATTTTAAATATTCTTCAATATCTGATTTGATTAAATTTTGATAAATATGTTTTTGCTGAGCCATGTTTAACATATTTTGAGATATATCAACACCCGTTATAATATTACTATAATTTTCAGATTTAAAATATTCTGCAGCAAGGCCGGTGCCACAGCCTAAATCTAAAATATTTAAACTATTTAAATTATGATTTTTTCTAGAGTTACTATTTTGATAAATATTTTTATTGTATAAATCGAATAATAACTTAGGAGTTTGATAGTTTAAGTTATTTAATAATTCATAATCAAATGTTGTTGCATAGTTATCAAATAAAGTTTCTATATAACCTTGAGGGGCTTTATTCATAACTGATTTTGACTTTAAATTTAAGTTTAAATTGGTAGGTAGATCTGAGTTTGGATTTGAGTTTGGATCTGAAGTTAAACTAGCTAATAAATATTGACATGTTTGGTCTTGTGGGTTAATTCTTGAAGCTAAGTAATAGTAATAGACAGCTTCTTGATAATTTTTTAATTTATGATAAATAGACCCTATATTATAAGCCGCAGCAAAAGATTGCGGGTGTAGCTCTAGGCTTTTTTTATAATGAATAATAGCTTGTGCATAGTTTTCACGTTGCTGTTCCAAAACACCGTAATTATATTCTGCTGTAGCAGCATGCGAGTTTTTGCCTTCTAAAGATTTTTTTAAAAATTTTTCTGCAAGTGCGGTGTTGTTATTTTGTTGGTGGTATTGACTTAATGCAAAATTAGCTTCGCTGTGTTCTGGGTATAGTTCTAACGTTTTAGTTAAATACTCTATACCTGATTCAAGTTGATCTATATTAATGTAACAGCAGGCTATATTATAATAGGACCTGTAATTATATTGGTGATGGTCAATACTTTTTTTAAATAAATTAATAGCTTCTATTTGATCATTTTTTTTAAGACCGCGGGCTTTAATGCAAGCTTGATTATATAAAATATTAGCATAGTTTTGTTCAATTTGTTTTTTTATATGAAGACTGTTTTTTGGTAGTTTCTCCGCTAGATTTAAAGATTTTAAAAATAAATCATTCGCTAGTTCAAAGTTATCTGTTAATAACAATTGTGCAAACTGAGCAGTGTAAAAGGGGTTATCAGGGGATAAATTTATAGCAAGATTAATATAATCTATAGCTTCTTGAAATTTCTCTAATTGATAAGCACAAATAGCAAGATTATTATAAATTTCTGGAGAGTTTTGATATGTTGTGATTATCTGTTGATAGATAACGTAACTTGCTTGAAAATTAGAATTATTTAAAAACTTTTCAGCAGCTATAAGTTGCTGGTTTAATATATTATTTTTTATACTATATCCAGTTGGTCAATGAATTAATTAAGATATATGGTCATTATATTAAAAATATACAACAATTTACAGAATTAAAGATTAGACATAAGTTTATGCTCTTCCTCTGTCATTTCGATTGCGCCACGCTTTAGATAAAAATTATTTATTGTGGCGACTATCTCTTTGGAGTTATCAATAAAAGAAACTAGTTCCAGATCTTTAACATCAATCATGCCTTGTTTTACTAATGTATTACTCAGCCAATCAAATAACCCCTGCCAAAAAGGTTTATCGACTAATATAATAGGAATACGACGAGACTTACCTGTCTGAATTAAAGTTACTATTTCAGCGAATTCATCTAATGTTCCAAAACCTCCTGGTAGGCAAATATAAGCAGAGGCATATTTGACAAACATGACCTTACGTGAAAAAAAATGCCTGAACCTTAAGGAGATGTCTTGGTAAGGGTTAGATACTTCCTCTTGTGGAAGTTGAATATTAAGGCCTACAGTAGGTGCAGGGCCCTTAGAAGCCCCTTTATTAGCAGCTTCCATAACTCCAGGCCCGCCACCGGTTACAACTGCAAAACCAGCCTCTGAAAGTGTAAAAGCAATCTCTTCGGCTTGTTTATAATACTGACTATCTGGCGCAACGCGAGCTGAGCCGAAAATGCTTACTGTCTTTTGTAAATGTGCAAGACGTTCGAAGCCTTCGACGAATTCTGACATTATTTGGAACATCTTCCAAGATTCTTTGGTAAACAGCTGATCTTTAAAATGGGGTGATGGTGGTAATTGTTTATCCCGGCCTATATTCATATTTAATGCTCCATTTATCTCTATAATTTTAAGTGTAACATACAATTAAAACTACACTAGTTTACTGTGCTAACCCATTATAAATTAGTTAATCAGATAAAGTAAAATGGGTGTATTAAACTCATAAAAAAATGATTATAATGAACAAATAAAATATATAAATTAAGGTCATTGTTTATGAGAATAATTTTACTTGGCCCACCAGGTGCTGGTAAAGGTACGCAAGCTGATTTGTTATGCAGTTATTTTAAGATCCCAAAGATCTCTACCGGTGATATGTTACGTACGGCTATTCTAAACAAAACTCCTTTAGGATTAAAAGCAAAGGATGTAATAGAACGAGGAGCGTTAGTCTCAGATGATATCATTATAGATTTAATCAAAGAGCGAATTGTGCAGCCCGACTGCGCCAAAGGGTATTTATTTGATGGAGTGCCAAGAACAATTCCCCAAGCTAAAACTTTGGAATCTCAGCACATTCATTTTGATTTTGTTGTTGAGATAAAAGTTGCTGATAGCAAAATATTACAGCGATTAACAGGGCGTCGAGTTCATTCTGAATCAGGGCGTACATATCATGTAGTATTTAACCCTCCTCAAGTAGCGAATAAAGATGATATAACGGGTGAAGAACTCAGTATTCGCCCCGATGATAATGAAAACACTGTGAAACAACGCTTGGCTGTTTATCATTCTCAAACAGCGCCACTAGTCAAATTTTACAAAAATTTTGAAGCTATGGGCCGATATGGAGCTCCTAGATTTGTAGAAGTTAATGGTGATGATAATGTTTTAAATGTGCAACAGGCTTTAATAACAATTTTGGAGTCTAAAAGTAAAAGTACTCAACAGCAATAGCAATAACATGGGAATTATAACGTCTTTATTAGATACAGATCTATATAAGTTAACCATGATGCAATGTGTATTGCATCAGTTTCCAGCTGCTATGGTAGAGTATAAGTTTCAGTGTCGAAGCAATATATTGTTGGGTGAGTATATCAATGAGATTCAACAAGAGATTTGTGAATTTTGCCAGCTAAGGTTTTCTAATAGTGAATTAGAATATCTAACCAAACTTGATTATCTTAAAACAGATTTTATAGAGTTTTTGAGGATATTCAAACTTAACTATAATTTTATTAATATAAGTCAAGACAAAGAGAAGCAACTGGAAATTACTATAAAGGGTCCTTGGCTGCATACTATTTTATTTGAAGTCCCTGTATTGGCAATAATTAATGAAGTATACTTTCGTAATCAAATAATTAAGCAAGACTTGTCATATGGGAATATTTTAGATCAAGGCGAAAAGCTATTAAATGATAAAATAGAACTAGTAATTAATAGTAGTGTAGGCGGCTTCAAGTTTTCTGATTTTGGCACTAGACGACGTTTTTCTAAAGATTGGCAGGAGAGGATTGTCTCTACTTTACAGAAGGCTTTGCCGCATAATTTTGTAGGAACCAGTAATGTTTATTTGGCTGCAAAATATAATTTATTGCCGGTAGGAACAATGGCGCATGAGTTCTTGCAGGCTTGTCAAGCATTAGGGCCGCGATTAGTGGATAGCCAAAAATATGCATTAGAGGCATGGACTAAAGAATACCGTGGTCGTTTAGGAATAGCATTAACAGATGTGGTAGGAATGGACGCTTTTTTAAATGACTTTGATCTATTTTTTGCAAAATTATTTGATGGATTACGACACGATTCTGGCGATCCTATTATTTGGGGAGAAAAGGCGATTGCGCATTATAAAAAATTAAAAATCCATCCTATGTCAAAACGTTTAATTTTTAGTGATAATTTGACTATAGGTTCTGCTATAAAAATTTATAAACACTTTTTGGGTCGTGCAAAAACATCTTATGGTATTGGTACTAATTTGACTAATGACGTTGGCTTAGAACCGATACAAATTGTTATCAAAATGATTAGATGTAATAATCAATCTGTCGCTAAAATATCAGACAGCCCTGGGAAAACTATTTGCTTAGATATAAATTATATTGAATATTTAAAACAAGTTTTCTCTGTTAATCAGGCTGGCAACGAATAAAATGCTTATATAATTACGGACGAGGTCTTTGCATTTCTTGTTCTTCAGAAACGACCTGTTGTTCTAGCCTATCAACTAGAGGGTCATCTCCTAAAATAGTTTTATGGGCTTTAATAAGCTGCGTTAAATTTTCAATACCGGTTTGTGCATCTTCTAAAATTTCAGTTTTTAGTTCTTTTACTTCTGTTTTCCACTCGTGCTCATCATGACGTAACTTATCATCTTTTAAAACCAAAAGCTGAAGGTGTTTATCTTTAAGATTATTGATTAATTGTTGATATTGATCGTGAATATTATTTTTATTCATATAGTATTAGTATTCCTGATCGACTAGTATTAAATTTATTGTATTTAACTGATTTAATAATTCAGTTTCTCTTGTTTCAAATGGTGTCCATTTAGAAAAATCAATATTATTTCTTGGTTCTAGTGGAGAAAAATTTTTCCAGAAAATCTTATGTTTATCTTCTAAAATATGTTCCATATCAGGTTTTACCGATCTGGCTAAGTAAGAATTATGAGATGGTTTTTTTATATGCAGTGCTGTTAATAGTTCATTCATTGATACTAATGATGAATAGCTATAGATTTTAACAGACTGTTTTTTTTCAACTCTACCTTGTGCGAATAATCCTAAGTTTTTATCAGAAGTGACTTTTTTTTGAGAAAGATTTAACAGCTCTTCAGTCTCTTTTTTAGAAATGCCATATGATACGATATCAACAGGCTTATTGATTTTTAAATCAGAAGCATGATGTTCAAAATAAATTTGTGCTTTTATTTCAGGTAAAGCGCAATCAAAAGTTTGTTCGCTAATAAGAAGAAACTCATTTTTTTTGTAATCTTGACATACATGCAAATATAAGGCCATTTTATCCTCTTTTAGTTTAATGCATATAATTAATGCACTTAGTATAATTTTAGTTAATAATTTAGGCTTGACTTATAATTTTGTATTTATTTTTGCTGACCAAGCCTAAATTACATTTCTAATACCTTGTAATTTACTTGGATTATAAAGAAGCAAACTTAACACTAACTGAATCTAATTTTTTTAATCTAGATATTCAATTTAACTATTTAGCAGTGAAATTAAAGAAATTCAGGACTTATGAACAATGATTGTAAACTGCCATCTCGGTCAAGCGCAGTGCGCTGAACCAAGATTCTCAGCTGCAAGATACGGCTGTATAACAAGCTTTTGCTAGCCTGTAGTGTGGGATATCAGGATGTCAGATGATTCCATAGATAATTGGGATAATTGTCGTGATTGGTTGTTTTTGTACCAAATTTTATACCAGGTAGTGAAGCCATATATTGCCACAAAAAGATAACAAATATTTAATACAAAATGCCCTGTTAAGGTTTTATGGTAAAACATGCTGATCATGAGTAAATCAGTGATAAACCAAATAATCCAGTTTTCTATATACCGTCTAGCTGTTAACCATTGGCCAATTAGGCTTAATGCCATTGTCATAGCATCAAGGTGAGGGATAGTAGAATTAGTATATTGGGTTAAAATAAAATAAGTTGTAATATACCCAAACGTTAAACATACTAACAATTTGACAATGGTATTTGTATCTAAAAAGATAATATCAGCAGGTTTAGAATGAGCACCACCATAGGTCCAATGGAATAATCCATATAGAGCCAGAGAGATATAAATAATTTCAAGAAATGCTTCACCGTAGATACCAGTAGTATAATAAAGATAAAGACTAATTAAATTTGATATGATGCACAACGGCCAACCCCAAATATTATTTCGAGCATAGAGTACCGTAATACTAAAAGAAAGTAGGGCGCCAAAGTAATCTGCAAAAAAAATACTCATAGATATTAGGTGATAACTCCTCCACCTAGGCAAACATTGCTATCATTATAGTCATAAAACACCATTGTTTGTCCAGGAGTAATAGCTCTTTGCGGTTTATCAAATTTAACAATGAGCTGCTTAGAGTCACTAATATTAATATAAGCTAATTGATCTGGTTGGCGATATCTTGATTTTATGTAAACAGGGGTACTTTCAGTCAAGTCATTTACAATTGAAATGAAATTGTAATTAGTTACAGTGGCTTCTGAGCGATATAACAAAGGATGATTAGAGCCTTGTACTACTAAAAGTGTATTGTTGTCTAGATTTTTTTGAGCTACATACCATGGAAGCTCAGAATAGTTTTTAAGGCCACCCAAATTAAGTCCTTGGCGCTGTCCTAGTGTATAATACATAAGGCCATCATGGCGGCCGATAATATTATTGTTAACATCTATAATATTTCCAGGGTTAGCTGGTAAGTATTTACTTAGAAAATTTTTAAATTTTACCTCACCTATAAAACAGATACCTGTACTATCTTTTTTATCATGAGTAACAAGATCAAGCTCTTTTGCTATAGCACGTATCTCAGGCTTGGTTAATTCTCCAATAGGAAATAGACTTCTTGATAATTGTGTTTGATTTAAAGCACAAAGAAAATAACTTTGATCTTTATTAGTATCAATGGCTTTTAGAAGCTGGTATGTATTATTATTTTTACAAATTCTTGCATAATGTCCAGTGGCTATATAGTCTGCATTGAGATTATTACAAGCATAATCTAAAAAAGCTTTGAATTTTACTTCTTTATTACATAAAATATCAGGGTTAGGGGTTCTTCCTAATTTATATTCTTGAATAAAATACTCAAAAACATGATTCCAATATTCAGCAGAAAAATTACAATTATGTAATTTTACATTTAATTTTTCGCAAACTGCCTCTGCGTCTTTTAGATCTGCAGCTGCGCTACAATACGTATCTGTATCATCTTCCTCCCAGTTTTTCATAAACAAAGCTTCTACTTGATAACCTTGTTTTTTTAAAAGATAGACGGCTACAGACGAATCAACCCCTCCAGACAGGCCGACAATAACTTTTATAGGGCGTTTAGACGTTATGTGCATTATTCTGTGTTAGTTTTATGAGGTATAAATATGAATTGATGATGTATAATATGTTTTTTGGTTAGTATATTAAATTTTAAAAATATTTGTCAAGGGCTGTGCTAATCAGCTGTATCAATAACCAATATTAGTCAATCTCATATAACTGTTGCTGACACCATGGGAATTTCATAAAGAGTTAGTTACTAAGTCTGCCATACCAACGTGTTATTAACAAGATTGGTATGGACACTAACTTATAGTTGCTAACATTCAGCATCAACACCAACTTTTTCAAAAGCAGCTTTTACATCATCAATATTATATTCTAAATCTTTAGCTGCTTTAGTGATCCCGCAGGCTGCTTTATCAAAAGTAGCTGTTGATGTCCAATAGAGTTGATTTGCAACCACAAATGTGTGATATGCTTTTTTTACATCCCAATTTTTGCTTGTTGCTAACAGATAAAAAGCTTTGTTGAAGATACCTGAGCTGTAATGTGGATTTGTGAATCTTTTGAAGTCTTTTTTGTGGTCAATAGATTTTCCATCTTTTTTTGGATCTTTAAAGTAACGTAATGCTCCATCGCCTTTAAAAATATTGGCTCCCACCATCCAATCATTGCCATTTTCTTTACCGTTGTTCATAAAATATTTAGCAGCTTCACCTGAAATATCAGAAAAAGATTCATTGATGCCCCCAGATTCGCCCCTATAAGCAAGATTAGAGTTTTGCTCTGTAAAGCCGTGACTAACTTCATGCGCAATAACATCAAGTGACACTAATGGATAAAATAAATCTCCACCATCACCAAATAACATGATTTCACCATTCCAATAGGCGTTATCATGATTTATTCCGTAATGAGCATATAATTTTAAAATAGAATCCAATGGGCTTGTATTAAACCAGTCTTTATACATCTTAAAAACTATTTCTCCAAAATAATGAGCGTCATTGATGGGGGAGTAACCACCATTCACTGCTTTGTATGTGTTTTCAGCACAGTTAAATTTTAATAACACAGCCCCTTTTGTATCGATGCTTTTTTTATTTTTTTTGTCATATGTCATGACATTTTCGCTTTGCATTTGGCATTCTTCATTAGCTGATAGTTCGATGTTATCAGTATTTTTTTTCTTTTTCTTTTTCTTTTTATTTGATTCTGTATCTATTTTGGTTACTTGTAGCTTGCCATAATCAGTACCGTAGAAATATTTGCCTATTTTTTCATTGCCACCAGGTCCAGCTGTATATTCGAAATTTAAAGATGTTAAACCATCCCATTGCTCAAGTATTTCACCATTATTGGCATCTAATACAATAAATGGTCTTGTTGGTTCTGTGCGACCACTATTTTCTGAGCCATCTAAAAAGAAATTAATTTCGTAAACCAACCTTGCAACATTGTGATGGTTTATTATGTAAAGATTTATTTTAGGGTTATTTAAAATAGAACTTTTATTTAAACTTAATGTTTGCTTTGCAATTTCTAAAGCCTGATTAGAAGTTAGGGTTGGATTTGTAGAATCTAGATCATTCTCAATATTAGTTAATATATGTCCAAATACTGTTCTATTTGACCTGGCACTAAAACTAACACCCGCCCTAGGGAGCTTATTAGTTACTACTACGCTATTTTTGACAATAGTATTTTTGTAAGTCTGATTTAGTTTATATTTTATTTTTCCATTTGGCAGGGTGATTTTTTTTATAGGGTTAAAACTATAAAAATCATTTAAATCTTGAGAAACTCTTATTTGCTGATCCCGAAGGAATAGTTCTGTCGCTGAAAAGCTAACCTGGGAAAATGATAAACAACTTAATAGTAATGCTGTAGTCTTGCACTTATAAGCCATAGGCGTTATCCTCCTTGATTGTAACTGTCGGTTCGATACTACTGCTTCTACTGTTTTCTAAACTCCAGATATTTATAACCTGTATTATCTTAAGTTTAGATGTAGATTCTATTGAATTGCAAGAACTTATTGATTATTTATTTACAAATTAGTTTTAAGTTAAAATACCTAAGAACGCATAGTTTTATGCTTCTGGCTCGTTGAATAGAGGAGGAGGAAGTAGTATGAAAAAGTGTAACCTATTGATTATGAGTGTTTTGCTTGCCGTTGTGCTGATTCCTGCAGAAAGCATGGCGCGCCATCATGGTGGTAGTGGTTTTGCAATAAGTTTCAGTGTAGGGCCAGGTATTAGGTATTATCAAGATAGAACTCCCTATTATTATAATTATGGTTATGGATATCCCAATAATTATCCAGTTATAATAGAAAAAAGATATTATGATGACAACTATCCTTACTATAGGAGCTACGATAGTTTTTATAATTTTGGACGAGGTGACAGAGGTTGGCATCATGGGCATTGGAGATAAGATAAAAGGGGAGTATGAGCTTAACGGACGAGCAGTTAGTGCTGCAAATACAAAAAGGTGATAAGAAAGCATTTGCAGAAATTGTTAAAAGGCATAGCACAAAATACTATAAGTTTGCGTATCAGTATTTGTATAGCAAACAAGAAGCTGAAGACATAGTGCAGACTGCGTTTTTAAAGCTCTGGGAACGCCCAGATCAATGGCGGCCGCATAAAGATATAAAATTTAATACGTGGTTTTATAGATTGATAATAAATTTAGTTTTAGATAGAAATAAAAAAAAATTACCTCAGTTGCTTGGTGAATTTTTACTGCAGTTTGTGTATGGGAATGAACGTGAAGACAATGATGAAACTCAAGAATTAAAAAACAAATTAATAGCAAGTATTAATCGACTACCCAAAAGGCAGCAGATTGCACTGAAACTGTGTTTTTACCAAGGTTTTACTCATGCAGAGGCAGCAAAAATTATGGAAACAAGCGAAAGTGCAGTACAAGCATTAAATATAAGAGCAAAGAATAAGTTAAGTAAATTATTGCTGAATAAATAGATTGACATATGAATAGAGAAAATAAAATTGAAAAATTATTGGCGCTACTAAAAGACTATTCAGAACAATCACCTGAACATCAAAGTGATTTATCGCAAAAAATTATCGATCAAGCCAATGCTTTGGTACAAAAAAAGCCAAAAAATGTAAAATTAACTTTTTTAGTTATAACTACCTGTGCTTTTGGCTTTGGAATGCTTGCCGGTGTTATGTACTCAAATAAATTGCAAACTGAGCCTACAGAGTTAGCATTTGCAGAGCAACAAGAAGAGGGTGGTATTGACAATCTAGTTTTTGAGGAAGAAGTTCCTATTGAGTTGGAAGAGTTATAATATCATAACTTCAAATTTAGCTAACTACTTAGTGCCTTAACACTATGAACTATAGGCAGGGCTGTCCGGTGAATAGTTGGAAAATTAAATAACCCACCATCGACGACGTCATCCTTGGATTTTTTTGCTCGAGAGCTTGAAAAGAACACTAAAAATTCGCAAAAAAATTCAAGGATCCAGGAAAAATCTACCTTATTGGCACCAATAAGCAAGATCGCCTCTGGATCCTAAAATTTTTCTGTGAAAGTTATTACTTCTTTTCAATATTTCGAACAGAAAAATTGTAGGATGACGCTACCCCCGGTAATTATATTTAAGTTTACAACTGTTCGCTGGACAGCCCTGGAACTATAGGTAGGCATAATTATGCATAACATTGTTAGTTTAATTTGTTTAACCTGTCATTATGAAATATAATTGTATAACTATATAATTTTCAATCTTTTTGTACACAAATGAAGATCGCTATACTATCCAGAAATAAAAATTTATATTCAACAAAACGTCTAGTGCAAGCTGCAGAAAAGGCTGGGCATACAGCAGAAGTATTTGATTATTTACGCTGTTATATGCATATAACAGCTGATAAACCAACATTGCATTATGCGGGTAAAAGAATGGGAAAATTTGATGCAGTTATTCCAAGAATAAGTTCAAAAAGGACTTTTTATGGTACTGCCATGCTTAGGCAGTTTGAAACCTTAGATACATATACGCTTAATTCATCTATTGCTATTACAAGATCTCGTGATAAGTTGCGTTCTTTACAGCTGCTTGCTCGCGCTAAGCTTAATCTTCCTAAAACTGGTTTTGCTAATAACATTAAAGATACCGATGATTTAATTAAAATTGTCGGGGGTACTCCATTAATTATAAAGTTAATTGAAGGTACTCAAGGAGTTGGCGTAGTATTGGCAGAGAGCACTAAATCTGCAGAAAGCGTTATACAAGCATTTAGAGGAATAAATGCTAATATTATAGTACAAGAGTTTATTAAAGAAGCTGAAGGCGCCGATATTCGATGTTTTGTCATTGATAATAAAGTAGTCGCTGCAATGAAAAGGCAAGGAGCACCTGGCGACTTTAGATCAAATCTACATCGTGGTGGCACTGCAAAAGTTGTAAAACTTACTACAGAGGAGAGTAACGCTGCGGTTAAAGCAGCAAAAGTGATGGGATTACGTTGCGCAGGTGTTGATATGTTGCGTTCTAACAGTGGGCCGATGATTTTGGAAGTTAATTCATCACCAGGTCTTGAAGGCATTGAAAAAGCTACAGGGCTTGATATAGCAGGTAAAATTATAAATCATATTGAAAAAGAGATTAAACAATCTCGTAATGGAAAGAAAAAAGAGCCGTATCACGGATAAAATATATGTATGGCTAAATCATAAGGATTATTGATGGTTGAAATTAACGATGATCTGCATATTTTAGGCGAGATCATTAAACCAGGTGAATACAAAGAACTCTTAATGCCTATGCCTAGGCTTTATATTGGCTCACCTCTATATTCTCATATTCATGTTATTAACGGTGCTTATCCTGGGCCTGTTCTGGGTCTAATAGCTGCTTTGCATGGTGATGAATTAAATGGTATAGAGATTGTTAGGAGAATCCTAAAATTAAAAAATTTAAAAAATCTTCACGGATCTATAATAGCTGTTCCCGTTGCTAACGTACATGGTTTTGTCTATCAACAACGTTATCTTATGGACAGAAGAGATCTTAATCGTTCTTTTCCTGGCGCTGAAGAAGGATCTTTAGCTTCAAGAATTGCGCAATTATTCTATAAAGAGGTTGTAGTAAAATGCACGCATATATTAGACTTTCATACTGGCTCTCTACATCGTAGTAACTTACCTCAAATAAGAGGTAATATTGACAATAAAGAGATTAGAAAATTAGCGATAGTATTTAATCCACCAGTTATTCTTAATGCTAAAACTAGAGATGGCACGCTGCGAGAAGTGGCTAATAAATTAAATATAAAGCTATTAGTTTATGAAGCAGGAGAGGCCTTAAGACTTGATCAAACGGCTATTAAATTTGGTGTTAAAGGTACTCTAAATATTATGAATTATTTGGGTATGATAAATAGGGATAATACTAGTATCTCTCAAAACAGCAGCAATCTACCTTCTTTGGTTTGTGAGACTAGTGCATGGATTCGCGCAAAAAACAGTGGTATTTTTACATCAGCGAAAAAACTAGGCAATTCTGTTAAAACTACTGAAATCTTGGGTTCTATCGCTGATCCTATGAATACTAATGAAGAATATATTAGAACACCTATTTCTGGTATTATTTTTGGTATTAGCAATAGCCCATTGGTGCATGAAGGCGCCGCTTTATTTAATATTGCATCACCAGAAAAGATGACAAGAAAACAAATGGAACTATTAGAGTTATTAGACAATGAAGATGTAGAAAGCTTGGTGGAAACTACTAATGGAGAATAAATCTAAGGTATTAATCGGTTGGAAAGAATGGTGCGCCTTGCCAGAATTTAATGTTATGTTAATTCAGGCCAAAATTGATACCGGTGCTAAAACTTCATCATTGCATGCTTACAATATTGAAGAATTTTATAAAAGAAACCAGAAACATATATCTTTTAATATCCATCCTATTCAAAATAATAATAAAATTACTGTTTCTGCAAAAGCAAAAGTTGTAGATGAACGTTATATTATGAGTTCTAATGGTCATAAAGAGCTACGATATGTTATAGAAACAACATTGTTACTAGCTAATAAAAATTTAAAAATAGAATTGAATTTATCTAATCGTGATCCATTACGCTATCGTATGCTATTAGGGAGAGATGCTTTTGCTCGAAGCTTTATTATTGATCCATCAATCAGCAATTGCCTCGGTAAAATATCTAATTTACAAGCTAGAAAATTTTATCTTAATAAACATAAGTAAAGTATAAGAAGGTATAAATAAGCATAAAAAGGACTTTATGAATAATCAAAAAAAAAGTAAAAAGCAATCAAAAGCTCATGAAAGGTTTGGCACCTTATTAGGAGTTGCTCCTGGGGGAGTGGAGGCATATTCTTCTGATTATGAACAAATGGATGTGGCTACTAATAATCGTCAGTCATTACGGAATTATGTTGATGGAATATTTATGGGTTATAAATGGCAATGTGTGGAATTTGCCCGTAGATGGATGTATATAAATAAGGGGCATGTTTTTGATGATATCTCTATGGCTTATGATATATTTAATTTAAAAACAGCAAGAAATATTCATACCAATAAGGTGTTGCCATTAAAATCTTTTCGTAATGGTTCTAAAAAACGTCCTGATCCTGGGTGTATGCTTATTTGGGATGAAAGTGGTGAATTCAAAATAACTGGACATGTAAGTATTATAACAGAAGTTACTGATACGTCTGTAAAAATAGTTGAGCAAAATGTTGATCAGGCTATTTGGCCAGGCAATCGTGATTATGCTAGAATACTAAAAGCTAATATTGATGAATATGGTGGTTATTGGATTGCTTGTGACAAACACGATAGTGAGATACTGGGTTGGGTTATTCAGACAGACGACGATAAATATGCTGAAAAGCCAGCAAAAATTAACCGCCAACTATTTCGTATTAAATTAAAACAAATAAAACACATTAATAATATTGAAAAATCTTGGTTGAATATTGCCAACCCTGATGAAGCAGCTTACGTAAAAGCGGTTGGCGGGCACAAACTTGCTGCACGAGAAAAAGATCAAAATAAGTTCTTATGTATCAGCAAGATTGCAGATCAAGAGTTGCGACATGCAAGTAATGAGCTTCATGCAATGTTTATGCATGCTACAAGTTTAGTACTTCAAGACAATGACTTGTTTGAAAAATTTATGATTCCTAAATCAGTTTGGCCAAGAATTCAGAAATCCTGGGATAATCAAAGAAACCAAATGATAACAGGTCGTTTTGACTTTTGTCTTTCTGAGCGAGGAATTAAACTTTATGAATATAACGCTGATTCTTCTTCATGTTATTTAGAATGTGGCAAGATTCAACAAAAATGGGCAGAACACTATGAATGCAATATGGGTGAATGCGCAGGAGATAAATTAACAGAAAGATTAGTTAATGCCTGGGAAGATAGCTCAGTAGATGGTATTTTGCATATTATGCTAGATGAGCACCCTGAAGAGTTGTATCATGGTCTTTATATGAAATCTGCCATTGAAGAAGCAGGGATTCAATGTAAAATTATTCATGGCTTAAACGGAGTTCACTGGAATAAAGATCATAAAATTACTGATGAAGATGACAATGAGATTAAATGGGTTTGGAAAACTTGGGCATGGGAAACTGCATTAGATCAAATTCGTCAAGAATGTGATTCTGAAGACGCCTATATTAGTACTAACACCTTAAAGCCACCTCGGCTTGTAGATGTTTTATTAAATGATAACATAGTGGTTTATGAGCCATTGTGGACTTTAATTCCCAGTAATAAAGCAATATTACCAATACTGTGGGAGTTATATCCGAATCATAGATATCTATTGAATTCACAATTTAATCTCACGTCACACTTAGCTCAAAGCGGTTATGTAGTTAAACCGATAGCAGGCAGATGTGGATGGAACATCCACATTTTTGATAAAAATAGTACGTTGATCAATAAAACAGAAGGTAGATTTCAAAAACAAAATCAAATATATCAGGAGTTATTCTCACTCCCAGTTATTGCTAATCAATTTAATACTCAAATAAGTACCTTCACTGTGGGAGGTAGTTATGCTGGAGCATGCGCTAGGGTAGATAAAACTATAGTTGTAACGACTGACAGTGAAATCTTTCCCTTAAGAGTGGTCGATAATCAAGAAATTTTGACAGATATATAATATTTTAATGCAGATGATTATTAACAGCAAATAAATTATGATAGTAATGTTTAGATTTTTTTAGATCAATGTTATTATCTGTCAGATCTATAATATTAAGTACTCTGCTGTGATTATGTAAATTTGCTTTGTAATTTCTGTTAGGTATATCATGGCCAAGCACTAAAGTATCTGAATATTCTAATAATTCTAAAAAATTAGAAGCATGTTGTTGTTGATAATCAGGTAATTTTTGCTGCAGTAAATACCTTTGTGAATTTAAATTATTAAAATTTAAATTATGATCACTAAACTTAATATCAAAACTATGTCTTAAAACAGAAAGTAACTCGAGATAAACACTATTACGAAGATCGTCGGTGTTATCTTTAAATGACAAACCATACCATCCAACTTTTCCGTAAGCATTTTGTTTAATAAAATTATAGGTTCTCATTATATGCATTTGATTGCTTTCTTCAATAGAATGTAACAAAGGCAAGTTTAATTTTAATTGGTTGATGATATATTCTAACCCAAGCAGATCTTTGGGTAAACATGAGCCGCCATAGCTCAAACCTGGTTTTAGATAATAATCTGATATATTTAATTTTGTATCTAAGCAAAATATATTCATAAGTTCACGAGCATCAATATTAAATTTTTCTGCAATAGTGCCTATTTCATTTGCAAAAGTAACTTTCAGGGCATGCCAAGAATTGTCAGTATATTTTATTAGTTCAGATGTTTTATAATTAGTTCGCACTATAGTAGTATTTTTATCATTTGTATCAAGATGTAACAAATCAATAATCTTATCTCCAGCTTTATGGGCTGCTGGATCATCAGACTCACCTATGACGTATTCTGCAGGATTGAAAAAATCAGCTATTGCACTACCTTCTCTTAAAAACTCGGGATGAAAACAGACATAAAAGTCTATATTGCATTTTAAACCAGATGCATTTTCTAATGTAGGGATAATTTGATTTTCTATAGTACCTGGTGGAATAGTGCTTCTTACTATAATAATATGTTTATTTAGTGTTTGTTTTTTTTGCTTATATTTTTTACTCAAGGACTTACCAATTGATTGAATGACAGATAAGAGTGCTGTTAAATCTGCGCTACCATCTTGTCTTGGGGGGGTTCCTACACAGATAAAACTTATATCACTATTTTCAATAGCATCATCATCATCCACGGTAGCTCGAAGTAAATTATTTTGTACACCTAAATTTATATATTCATTTAATAAAGGTTCATTGATAGGGGCGTTACCATGATTAATGGCATCTACTTTTTCTCTATTGACATCAACTCCTATGACAAGATGCTGTAGATGAGCAAGACAGCTGCTTGTTACGCAGCCCACGTATCCAGTTCCAAATACACTTACGTAAAATCTATTCATAATTATTTAGGTACATGTTGAATATTGGTTGTTTTTGTATTACGAAGACTACCATAATCAGGCAGCCCTTGTGATTTTTGCACACCTTGTGGACTTAAAGAAGTGGGTGGTGCTATTGATGAGCCTGATGAATCATTGTGAGAAGTACGAGTACTGTGAGCATGATTCTTAATAGGAGTTGATCCTCTATATGCATTATAAATATCTATAGTACCCTTAGAAGTCTTATCATCAGTATTTGATTTTTTTTGATTATTTAAAACTTTATCTATGGTATTGTTTTTTTGATTTGATGCATTATTCATTGGTGTAAAGAACATTTGCAATCTATGCATAACTCCTTCTGATAGGGAGCGATCAAAATAAACTATGCTAGGAGTACCAGGATTTAATATTTTTCTTGATTCATACATATCAAAATTTTTAAGAGCTATAGTTACTAATGCGCTTCTGTCATTTACTGTTCGTGGCTTATAAATACTATTGACTTCATCAATAAAACCATCCGTTCTGTCAATTTGCACTACGGTGCCTGCAAAGCGTTTTCTCAATGAAGGAATATAGACTGTAACCTCACTACCCATCTGTACTTCAACAACTTCATCCTGAGTGAGATATGCTTTAATTACTCTTGGTTCATTGCGTTCAATAAGCATAAGAAAGTCACCACGACTTATTGTGTTTCCTTGAGACTTGAAAACATCAATAACTTGGCCGTCGAAAGGTGATTTTAATGTGCGTTCAGCAATTTGTTTTTCAAGTGCTTCAATTCTGTCTTGGCTTGCCGATAAGTTTCTTTCAGCTTGTTCAACCATCGCTTCTATTTGAGGCACATCGCTTTGTACTTTATCAAAGCTATAATAATGTCCAGTTTTAATAGCAGCCATTGCACCTTCTTGTGCTTCTAATTGATGAGTTGCCTCTTTAACCTGGTTCATAATAGTTGTATGTTCTGTTTCGCTTTTATCTAACTCAGCTTTTGATATATAGTGTTTGGCGTACAAGGCAACCATTCTTTGATATTGTAAATCCGCATTTTTATTACGCACCAACCAGTCGTTTAAATTGGCTTTCAATTCTTTTATTTTCTCAGTGCCCACATCTGCATAAATTTTTAATTCACCTCTTTCAGCAGCTAAATTTTTATTTTGTAGATCCAATTCAGCTTTAAATTGTTCTTGATTAGATTTTTCTAATTCGAATAGTTTTTCTAGCTCGTGATCTTTAATGGAAACAAGAGGCTCCTGGGGTTTTAATATAGCATCTTTACCTACATACACTTGAGAAAGAACACCATCAAACGGTGATACAATATTCTCAATGGGTGCACTTACGACGGCAGATTCAATTTTCATGTGAACAAAATTTGAATACACAACTAAGGCGATATAGATAAATAAAAGTAATCCTAGAGTTAAATAAAAAGTAGTAAAAAACATTGTTTTAAGGGGTAGTCTTAAAAAAGGTGGCCGTTTATTCTTTTGTTCATCAATATTTTCTTCTTGAAAGTTAATCGGTATATCAATACGTTTTATAGTATCTTCAATGTCAACCATTTGACCTGAAATAATGCTTTGACTAAAAAATTGTAAAATATTCTTACTACGATCAGACAAGTCTTCAAATTTAAGATGTAGTTTGTTATCTTTATTTCCGATAACTTTGCTTTTAGCATCAAAACTTATATTAAAGTCTTGAAATTTAATAAGCACTTTTAAGTCAAGAATGTCACCTTGATTGACTTCATGATGAAAATTAGTTAGAGATAGGCCACCTATACTCCAGTCTTTTGTTTTATAAGTTTTACCGTCAACATTAACTAAAAGTGGTGTTGTTATCCGATAATGCTTGCGCTGATCCTGGCTATGATATTCTATACCTTTCTTTTCAGTCATATAGTAGTTATTATTTTTATATAATCATGCTTTGAAGTATAATATTAATAGTAGGATTGTACAAAAACAAATATAAATTTAGTTGAATAATATATAGCTGAGAACTCATTGCTATAAATTTTTTTTATAATAGTTTCATATTTTATATAAGATACAAATTAATTATGATCAACATAGGCTTGCTTGGATTAGGAACAGTTGGAGGTTCTGTCGTTAAAAACTTTAATAAGTACATTGATCCTTCAATGGCAGTTATAAAAAAGATTTTAGTCAATGATATTGGTAAGAAAAGAGATATTGATCTTGGCGGCATTAAGCTCACCGAAGACCCTAATAGCATACTTGATGCAGATGATATTCATTTAGTGGTGGAGTTAATAGGTGGCGAACATCCAGCTCTGGAGTATATTCTACAAGCAATAGAGAATAATAAGGCGATTATTACTGCTAATAAAGCAGTGTTAGCTTTACATGGTGATAGGATTTTTTCAGCAGGTCTTAAAAAAAAATTGCCTATAAGTATAGAAGCGAGTGTGGGTGGTGGTATCCCTATCATTACTTCTATGCTGCATAGTTATCATGCTAATAATATCAGACAATTTATAGGTATCTGTAACGGAACATCAAATTACATTTTATCTAAAATGGCTTTAGATAAAATAAGCTTTTCTGATGCTTTAGAACAAGCGAAAAAATTAGGATATGCAGAAGCTGATCCAACAGCAGACATAAGCGGCTTTGATTCAGCCTGTAAGTGCAACATTATGGCAACTTTAAGTTTTAAATTAAACCCACTGGAGATACTTAGAAAGGAATTTTTTGATAAAATTTATTATCAAGGGATTAATAATATAGATCAAATTGATCTAGAATTGGCTGATAGCCTTGATTATGTGATCAAGGCTATTATATACGGCCATAAAATACATAACAAAATATATTTAGGAACATTTCCGGCATTAATTAAAAAAAATAATTTATTAGCTAATATAAATGGAGTTGATAACATTTTTCAAATAACATCAGATTTGATTGAAAATAATTACTATATAGGACCAGGAGCAGGTGGTAATGCTACTGCTAGCAGTATACTCTCTGATGTATATAATTTCGTGCACCATAAATTTGATCAAGATTATTTTTATCAATTAATTACTAATAATAGCTATACGAATAACAGTAAACTAGATAATACGTATAGCATTGAAAATACGGAATTTCGTTTTTTTATAATTCTCAATATATATTCAAAACAAGTTCAAGATTGGGATAACAAAATTAAATTACAAATAGAAAAAACAGCAAAGTTATTTAATATAAATTTCTTAGAGTATAATAGCGAAAAATCTTATATAAAAATGATAACTGATGCTATAATCAGCACGAGCATAGAAAAATTTTTTAATGCTTTGAAAGAAAGTCGAGATTTAAAGATTATTAAATTTAAATATATTAGAGTCTTAGATGTCTAGTTTAATTTCTAAATATAAAAAGTTTCTTCCTGAATTGTACAGTAATCCTAACACTAAGATTATCTCTTTAGGTGAAGGAAATACCCCTTTGATTAAACTTGTTAATTTGCCAAGAAAATTACAAATTGACATAGAATTATATATAAAATTTGAAGGTATGAATCCAACTGGTTCATTTAAAGATAGAGGAATGACTGCAGCAATAACGGCTGCTGCATCATCAAAATTTGTCAAAGCTGTTATTTGCGCTTCAACGGGTAATACATCTGCTTCGGCTGCAGCTTACGCAGCAAGAGCAAACTTAAAGTCAATTGTTCTTATACCTACTGGCAAAATAGCTCGTGGTAAACTTGTACAAGCAATTGTAACAGGAAGTCAGGTTATTCAAATTGAAGGTAACTTTGATGACGCTATGAACCTTGTTAAAAACCTTGAAAATAAAGGTGAAATTGTAACTGTAAACTCAATTAATCCTTATAGGCTTCAAGGGCAAAAAACTATTGCTTTTGAAGTATGCGAACAACTAAATAATATTACTCCAGATTATCACTGTTTACCTGTAGGAAATGCTGCGAATATTGCAGCACACTGGCTTGGATACAAAGAGTATAATAAAGCAGGTATTGTTAATAATCTTCCCATTATGGTAGGTTACCAAGCAGCAGGATCAGCACCCTTTATTTTGGGGCATCCTGTGACGAACCCAGAGACTATAGCTACCGCTATTAGGATTGGAAATCCACAATCTTGGGATCTTGCCCAGAACACTATTAAAGAATCCCATGGATGGTTTGAGTCTGTAACAGATCAAGAAATACTAACCATGCAAAAGCTATTAGCAAGTCAAGATGGTATTTTCTGTGAACCAGCTTCAGCAGCAAGTGTTGCGGGTGTCTATAAAGATTTTGTCAATAAAAAAATTAAGACAAAGTCTGTAGTGGTATGCACTCTCACAGGGCATGGCCTTAAAGATCCAGATATTGTATTAGAAAGCATAGATTTTAAAAAAGAAATACAGACAATAAAACCCACACTTAATAATCTTTATAAATTGTTAGAATAACTTAGTAATAACTATTAACTATTATAATTACAATAAAAAAATGGCTGTTGAAATCTTAGAGCGAAGTATCCCTGATGTAGCTCATGAACTTAGTGAATTACACCCTGTCTTACAGAAAGTATATCTATCGCGAGGTATTTATAAAAAAGAACAGTTGGAAAAAGATTTAAAAAACTTACATCCTTTTGAATTATTAAAAAATATAGGTAAAGCCGTTGATTTAATATATCAGCATATAATAGATAAAAGTAAGATTTTAATTGTAGGCGATTTTGATGGAGATGGTGCAACTAGTACTGCAGTAGCAGTAGAGTTTTTTAGAACATTAGGTGTGAATATCTCTTATTTAGTCCCTAATAGGTTTGAATATGGTTATGGTTTAAGTGTTGAATTAGTAGAAGTAGCTGCAAATCTTAATCCCAATCTATTAATTACTGTGGATAGTGGTATAGCTTGTTTAAAGGGCGTAGCCTTAGCTAAATCAAAAAATATTGATGTTTTGGTAACTGATCATCATATTCCAGGTGAATTTCTTCCTAATGCTGATGCCATAGTTAACCCTAACTTAAAAGGTGATCTTTTTCCAAGTAAAAACCTAGCAGGGGTAGGAGTTATATTTTATGTGCTTTTAGCCTTGCGTGCAAAGCTTAGAGCAGAGAATTGGTTTATCAAAAATAATAAGCCAGAAATCAATATGGCACAATTTTTAGATCTAGTAGCGCTAGGAACAGTCGCCGATGTTGTGCCATTGGATTATAATAACAGAATTCTAGTTTCCCAGGGATTATTACGCATCAGAACAGGTCAGTGCCGTGTTGGTATAAAAGCCTTATTAAAGATAGCAAAAAAGAACTCATATAATTTAGTTGCAAGTGATCTTGGTTTTGCTATTGGCCCAAGATTAAACGCAGCTGGTAGATTAGATGACATGTCCTTAGGTATAGAGTGCTTGTTAGCATCTGACCCTATGTCTGCTTTTAATTTAGCCGAACATTTAGATGCTTTAAATCACGAACGTAAGGTTATTGAACGAGAGATGAAAACAGATGCTCTCGATATTATTAAAAATCTTAATTTAAATAGTGAGTCAAATAATAAATCATTACCTGTTGCTTTTTGTCTATATCATGATAGCTGGCATCAAGGGGTCATAGGCATAGTAGCAGCTAGGATTAAAGAATTATATCATCGCCCAGTTATAATATTTGCTAAAGATAATGCGGAATTTATAAAAGGCTCTTGTCGATCTATTGAGGGTGTAAATATAAGAGATGTTTTACAAGCTGTTAGTACAAACAATCCTGACCTTATTGTTAAATTTGGCGGACATGCCATGGCTGCAGGTTTAAGCATACGAATAGAAAACTTAAGTACATTTACTGATAAATTTACAGAAGAGGTCAATCATATTTTAGATGCTACTAATATTAGAGGTAAATATATAACCGATGGTACATTAGGTTTTGACGATCATAATCTTGAATTTGCAGCTTTATTGAAAAATGCGGAACCCTGGGGGCAAAAATTCCCAGAACCCACTTTTACAGGTGAGTTTATAGTTATCGAGAAACGTGTACTAGCAGAAGTTCATATTTCTTTTAAACTAAAGCCAGTGCTAAAAGATAATGAAAGTTATTATGGTGGTGCTATAGACAGCATAATATTCAACTGTACAGATGTCTCGTGGTTTAATGAAAAACTTTTTAAAATTAAAGCTGTCTATAAATTAGATATCAATGAGTTTAACAATCAAAAGAAGGTTCAGTTATTGATTGATTATTTGGAGCCACTAGATTGAACAGTCTAGATTGTCTACTTAAAGTGTGAACCAGCTTGCAGTTACATATTGTTTAAATTTAATTTTTATAAAAATAATATATGATAATAGAACAAATATATGCTTATAACTCGCTGAGAAATTTTAATTATATAATTGTATGCGAAGACACCAAAGAAGCCATTGTTATTGATCCGCTTAAAACAGATGAATTATTAAAAATAATTAAAGAAAGAAATTACAAAGTAAAAGCAATAATTAATACCCATGAGCATCGTGATCATACAGATGGCAATCAAGAAATTATTAAGCATACTCAAGCAGCGGTTTATTGTCATGCAAATGCGTTAAAAAAAATCCCTTTCGCAACAAAAGGATTAGAAGATGGCGAAGTAATTAACCTGGGTTCTGGTATAACTCTAAATGTGCTAGATACTCCCGGCCATACTATGGCGCACGTTTGTTTGTTAGCAAAAGATAAGAAGACCAAACAACTTGCATTGTTTTCAGGTGATACGTTATTTAATGCAGGAACAGGGCATTGCTATCATGGTAATGTAGACGATTTATATAATAGCTTTGTTAATATTTTTGCTAAGCTTCCGAATGAAACATTAGTATATCCAGGGCATGATTATTTAGAAAATAATTTAGGTTTTACAATAAGCCGTGAACCTGATAACAATAATGCTAAGAAAATGCTAGAAGAATATAAAAAATACCCTGAGAATAAATTTATTATAACCACTATGGCTATTGAGAAAGAAATAAATACTTTTTTTAGATTAGACAGCTCTGGTATTATAGATAATTTATCAAATCTAAAAAGAGCAGAAAGCTACAATTCTAAAGAAGTATTTATAGCTTTACGTGCTTTGCGTGATGAATGGTAAATTTTGAATTCAGCTGAACGTTTTTTTGTTACATGGGTTTTATTGCATTAACTCAATTTCGCTATTTAAAATAGTGTATTGATTATTGCTGACAAACCTCTCTTCAATGACAATATAGCCAATATCGTTATAACTTAGCAGAAGTTCTCCTATTACTTCGTTATTGGAAGACAATACATCAACTCCAGAAAGAATATCTTTAATTTCCAGTGGTTCTTTATATTTGATAATATAAGTGTGTCTTTTGTTTTTCCCTAAATAATGCATACGAGCTATTATTTCTTGCCCTAAAAAACAGCCTTTAGTAAAACTTACAGCGTTTAGAGAAGTAAGATGTATATTTTCTGGTAAAAAACGCTCTGAGGTTGCAGCAGTAATTATAGGGATTTTATTTTTAATACAATAAATAATTAGATCAGATGCAACAGAATTTTCAGAGTGATTATTTGATAAAATGTTATTATTTACAGCTGAATAAAGCTCTTTTAATCCCAATAGATTTAAACTTTTTATTTCAGAAAATACTATTTTAGAAAAAATGCTGTATTTTTTAATTTTGCTTAAAAAGATTTCTGCTGTATCACCTAAAAAGATCAAATCATACGTATTATGCGTTTTATCTTTGCTTATATAAAAAACAGATATAACCCGGCCTTTGAGATTGCAATAAGATGACAATATATATTTTTTTTGATAATTATCTAAATCGTTTTCTAAATCTTGAAGATTGGCTGTAACTTGCCCTTGGAGGAATTTAAAAGCATCTACGTCAGAGGCAGTGATTTTACTAAATATGTTTTGCGGAGTAGTTGTCATAGCTAATTTATATTTTTATATTTTATATTTATAAGACGGATACTGTTCGCGCCTAGATTATATCTGTCTAAGATATACAGTTATATGCGCCTGCCTTAATTTTACAATAAATTAACTTGCATCTGGTAGCAAATAATTTTAATCTAATTGAAAAATTATTCAAGTTATTAAAAATAATAGAAAATAAGGCCACCAATGCAAATAGTAGATCATTATATTAATGGCGAAGTAGTTAAACTTTCTAATAAATATTACGAGCATTGCAATCCAACGACAGGTGAGGTGGCATTGAAAGTATCTTTAGCTGATAGTCACGTAGTTAATACGGCGGTAGAGTCAGCGATGTCAGCTTATCCTCACTGGTCAAGCATTCCACCTATTAAACGAGCTAGAATTTTATTTAAATTTAACCAGCTACTTAATGAAAACATTGATAAATTAGCTGAAATAATTACGATGGAGCATGGTAAGACTCTTGCAGATGCGAAGGGTTCTGTAGGGCGAGCTATTGAAGTAGTTGAACATTGCTCTAGTATAACTAATTTATTACAAGGCAAATATACTAAAAATGTAAGCACTGGCATTGACTGTTACACAATAAGACAACCATTGGGTGTTTGTGCCGGTATAGGGCCTTTTAACTTCCCCATTATGGTGCCAGTATGGCTTGCACTACCTGCAATTGCTGCGGGCAATTGTTTTATTATTAAGCCTTCAGAAAAAGTCCCTGGTGCAGTTATGTTTATTGCAGAACTTCTGACGCGTGCAGGGTTACCAAAGGGCGTCTTAAATGTTATTAATGGCCATAAAGAAGCCGTTGATGCTTTGCTACATCATCCTGACATTAAAGCAGTAACCGCAGTAGGATCTACTCCTATTGCTGAGTATATTTATAAAACAGCCACCAATAATAATAAAAGATCTCAAACTTTTGGTGGTGCAAAAAATCACTGTATTATTATGCCAGATGCAGAAATTAATAACGTTGCGGATCAGGTTTCTGGTGCTGCATTTGGAGCTGCTGGTGAGCGTTGTATGGCTTTATCTGTTGCAATTGTTGTGGGTGATAAAACTCGTCACGATAAAATAATAGAAAAAATTCAAACTTGTGCAAAAAAAATCAAAGTAGGCTCAGGCTTAGATAGCTCTACTGATATGGGACCATTGATTACCAAAGAACATCTTAATAAAGTATTGGGATATATAGAGCAAGGTATCGCTGAAGGTGCTGATTTAATTCTAGATGGCCGTGATATACAAGTAGGTAATGGTTATTATTTAGGACCTTGTATTTTTACTAATGTAGTTTCTAATATGAAAATATACCAAGAAGAAATCTTTGGACCTGTCTTGGTTGTTATAAGAACTCAGAGTTATCAAGAAGCATTAGATTTAATTAATAACCATCCATATGGCAACGGTGCAAGCATTTTCACGAATGATTTAAATATATCTCGTGATTTCTCTAATAATGTACAGGCTGGAATGGTAGGCATAAATATCCCCATCCCTGTACCTTTTGTTACCCATAGCTTTGGTGGTTGGAAAAATTCAGTATTTGGAGATTTAGCAATGCATGCCTCAGAAAGCGTACAGTTTTATACAAAACCTAAATCAGTAACCATAGGCATTGCGAAATCTGAAGAAGTTAAAGGTTCATCTTTGACTATGCCAATTCATAATTAATTGGCACATAATTAATAACATACGTACATATAGCTTATAAACAGAGATCATGATATGAAATATAATATTGGTTTTATAGGGCTTGGTCATATGGGTTTTCCGATGGCTAGTAATTTACTGAAAAGCAACATTACAAATAAATTATATGTCTATGATTTAGCGCAAGAACCTGTTAACTTGTTAGAAAAGTCTGGTGGCATTGCTGCAAAAAACATTACAGAAATCGCCGAAAATTGTGATGTTGTTTTTACTATGTTGCAAACAGGACAGCAAGTAAGCAGTATATGCTTGGGTATTGATGGTCTTTTTAAATACGCAAAAGAAAAATTACTTTATATTGATTGTTCGTCAATTGATGTAGAAACTTGCAAGGCGTTACATAAACAAGCTAAAAGTAATAATATCAGAATGCTAGATGCTCCTGTATCTGGCGGAGTCAAAGGAGCAGCTGCAGCAAGCTTAACCATCATGATAGGTGGGGAAAAATCAGTATTAGCAGATGCTAAAATAATACTAGATCAACTAGGTAAAAATATTATTTATGCAGGTCATGATGGTGCAGGGCAGGGTGCTAAAATTTGTAATAATATGATTTTAGGTGCATCAATGATAGCTGTATCAGAAGCTTTTAATCTTGGAGAAAAATTAGGAGTTGAACCACAGAATCTTTTTGATATTATTTCAAAAGGCTCCGGCGAATGCTGGTCATTAACTAAATATTGTCCATATCCAAATATTTTAAGTGAAGCGCCATCTAGTAATAATTACCAACCTGGGTTTACAGCTCAGATGATGCTAAAAGATTTAAATTTAAGCCAAGAAGCCGCAAGCAATGCCGGCATTAAAACACCAATGGGTGCTTTAGCCAAGAAGCTCTATTCAGAACTTGTAGCAAATGATCCAAATATCGATTTTTCAGCGGTGATTAATTTTTTACATACACTGAATTAAGTTAGCATATTATATTTTTCAACATTAGAAAACTATAATTTACTTATAATACTATTTATAAGTTGATAGTTTTTCATGCGAAAAACAAAAGCTGCTGATACTGAGCCCAATCTTCATGTTGATTATAACCTCTTAGAGAAATTAGATTTAATTGAATGTCGAGCAGCTGAACCAGACTTAATAAATGACCTTAAGATTCTTACTCAACATCTTGAAAATAAAGATTTTGGAGTGGGCGAAGCCACTATGGGTTCAGAACTAGAGCTATTCTTGGTCGATAAAAATAGTTTATCGCCTTCTATGATTAATACAACGATTTGTGAACATTACAAAAATAAAAATATAGGGCAACAAATACAAACAGAAATTAGCCGATTTTGTCTAGAATACAATGGTCCGGTGATAGCTACAAATAAGCAACCGTTAACTACTTTAATTAATGAAATGGAATTGATACTCCATGACATAAGAGCAGTAGCTAAGAAAGATTATAATTCTTTGATTATCCCTATTGGAATTATACCAACTCTCACATTAGGTGATTTAGCGAATGACGCATTAACACCTTATTGGCGCTATTATGCTATAGATAAAACAATGTCTTTATTGCGCAATAAACAGCAATATAAAATCCATATTCATGGTGAAAACCCATTACAAATAAATTGGCCAAATACTGTTATTGAGGGGGTTAATTCTTCTTATCAAGTTCACCTTAGGGTAAACCCATCTGAATATAATAATATGTTTAATGCTGCACAGTTAGCCGCAGCTTTTGTGTTAAGTGTCAGTGGAAATTCACCTTTATTGTTAGGGCATAAGTTATGGGAAGAAACTCGCATAGCCGTCTTCGAACAAATTGTCAATAATCTTTCTATTCATCCAGGTCAATGGCAAGAACAACAACGTGTAGCCTTTGGTAGAGGATGGATAAAAGATGGCGTTTTTGGATTATTAAAAGAAACATGTGAATTGTTTTACCCTGTATTACCAACAAATTGTCGAAGTTCTACCCATAATACTACTAGCAAAAGGGGACCTGAACTAACTAGTCTTATTAAACATAATAGTTCTGTGTGGCCGTGGAATCGCGCAATCTATGATCCCTCTTACGGTGGGCATTTTAGAATTGAAATGCGTTATTTACCTGCTGGACCCACTGTAGCTGATATGGCTATGAATGCAGGATTTATGTTAGGACTTACAAAATACTTTAGTAATAATATACATAATATAATTTGTGATTTGCCTTTTAAGTATGCACAATATAATTTTTATCAAGCTGCACAATATGGATTAAAGGCAACTTGCGTATGGGCAGAAAAAAACAAAATTACCGAACAACCAATAATTAATTTATTAGATCAAATGTTAGATTCTGCAGCCTTTGGGTTATATCAATTAGGGGTAAGCGATAAAGAAATTAATAATATGCAAGTGTGTATTAGAAATAGATATAAAAACAGACAAACTGGTGCAGTTTGGCAAAGAATAATATTTGATAACTTGATTAATAACTATAAATTAAATACACAAGAGGCTCTTTATAATATGTTTAAGTTATATATAAAAAACCAAGGTTCAGATAAACCAATTGGGGAATGGTCTTTAAGTGTATAGATATTATTTAAAATATATTGAGCATATACTTGCTTTAACGATATAATGGCATTAGCTGTTATTGATTGATTATATATTAGAGTTTCGATCATGAAATTAGATCTAAGTTCGCTAAAAAAAGCTCTCGAATCTTTATCTTTAGCATTGATAGAATATAAAAAAAATTCAAATGATTTTATTCGAGATTCATGTATACAACGATTTGAATATAGCTACGAATTGTCATGGAAAATGCTTAAAAGGCATCTAGAACTTATTGAGGCTGATAAAGCTTCAATAGACGAACTTGCTTTTCCTAACCTCATACGAAAAGCTAATGAAAAAGGCTTACTTTTGTCTGATTGGTTAAAATGGAAAGTTTACAGAGAGGCTAGAAATGCTACTAGCCATGCGTATGATAAAATAAAAGCAGATGCAGTATTTGCTATTATTCCTGAATTCTATAAAGAAATGGCATATCTCTATCAACAGCTAATCAAACATAATGATGACTTCGAATAACCACCCCTGGTCACCAATAGACATTCAACCACATGAGTTTTTAATTATTAGAAGTATATTAACAAGAAATTTGCCAAAAAATGCTAAGGTATATGTTTTTGGTTCAAGGGCTGAATTAAATAAAGCAAAGCCTTACTCAGATCTGGATTTAGCAATTGATATTGGTGACAGGCTTTCGTTAGCATTACTAGCTGATTTAAGAGAAGAGTTTATTAACTCAGACTTGACCTATACAGTTGATTTAGTGGATTTAAATGCCATTGAAACAAAGTTTAAAGAAACAATAATGCCAAAATGTATTGCTTTATTATACTAAAAAATATCCAAGTTTATTCAAACAATCTACTAGTTTTATCATTGGTAGACCAATGATTGCATGAAAATCTGCAGTATCAATACCTTCTACTAAGGCTATACCTAAGCTTTCTATTTTAAAACTAGCAGCACATTGATAAGGCTGTTCTTTTTTAAGGTAATTGTTAATTTGCTGATCTGATAGTTTCTTGAGCTTGATTTTACTAATTTCTTTATAATAATACTCCTCTTGTCTCACTGTTTTTTTACTACTAAAAGTTAAGCTGATAATACATAACCCAGTGATAAACTCTATAGTTTTATTACTAAAGAATTTGAGTTGTTCATAAGCATTTTCAAAATTACCTGGTTTGCCATAGATGTTATTTTCACATACAGCAACCTGATCAGAACTAATAATTATCTTATCGTTTGGGGTGCTATTAGCGGTTATCTTATCAATAACTGCATGAGCTTTGCATTTGCTTAGTCTTTCAACTAGTTTCTCAGGATTCTCTTCAGGCAAAGGTGATTCATCGATGTTAGCAGGTAGTATTGTAAAAGGTATTTTTAATTGCTCTAACAATAACTTACGCGATGGGGATTGCGAAGCTAGTATTAATTCAGGTATAATCTTTGGCATTGTATAGGAGGTCTGGGGTAAAATTATCAGGATATATTACCGGCATCTCGTTAATTATTCTAGCAATAAAAAAGAATATGAACAAAAATGCTATTTTGCCAAGACAATTACCTGTAAAAAAGTTGGGAGTTGAATACAAATCGTTATCTGGGCTAATTAGAGCTCAAAATTTAGAGCGCTTAAATAGCTTATTATCAGCTAATTCAGCCTCATCCCAGGATCCCGTAGGGTCCCAAGGAGCCAACGCAGATTTACAGATACAGTTAGAATTTCAGCGTATTGATTATCATAAGGTTTTAGTTACAGGCGATATTGATTACAAGGTTACTGCCGTATGCCAACGATGTTTGCAAGATATGCCATATAGCATAAATACTAAAATTTCAGTTGTATTAATTGATATATTAAGTAGAATAGATAAAAAAATAGAGGGTTATGAGCCTGTCGAACTAGATTTCAAAGGGCTCGTTGATTTATACCAGTTGATTGAAGATGAGATGATTTTGTCATTGCCAACAGCAATTAAACATGATGTAAACCAACTGGACGAATGTAGGATATTAAATTAATAAGTTTAAGTAAGATATTGATAATTAGGAGATACAAAAATGGCTGTACAGAAGAGTCGCAAATCACGTTCTAAAAGAGGCATGCGTAGAGCTCACGACGGATTGGCTGCACCTACTTTAAGTATTGATCAACGCGGTAATTTACATCGTAGACATCATATAGCTGCTGATGGTACTTATCGTGGTAAGCAGATTATTGCAATTAAAGCAGATTTAAGCACATCTGAAGAAGATTCAGCCGAGTAATAAAAATATTCACACTTGTGTTCAATTTTTTTCTAATGACTATATATTATTAACGGAATAATAGTGTGAAGATTGCTATAGATGCTATGAGTGGTGACAACGGTCTGGAATCTTCAATTCCAGCCGTGAAATTGGCTTTAACTGAAAATACAGATCAAAATCTAGAGCTCATATTAGTGGGTAATGAGTCTGATATCAAAAAAGCTTTAGATAAATATAATGTTAACCCCGGGTTGGTTAGTATACATAATTCCACGCAGACTGTATTGATGAGTGATTCTCCTGTCTTTGCTTTGCGTTATAAAAAAGACTCATCTATGCGCAAGGCAGTCGATCTGATAAAGTTTGGTGAAGCAGATGCCTGCGTTAGCGCTGGTAATACAGGTGCTTTAATGGCTATTTCCAAATTTGTATTAAAAACTATTAGTGGCATTGAAAGACCGGCCATAGCTTCATTTATTCCCACACAAAATGGCAGTACACTCTTACTTGATTTAGGTGCAAATATTAATTGTACGGCAATCAATCTATATCAGTTCGCTTTAATGGGTTCTATCTTAAGCAAATCTTTGTCAGTGCACCAAAACTTTTCTCCAAAAGTTGCTTTATTAAATATTGGCCATGAAGCAGTAAAAGGCACTGACGTAGTAAAAGAAGCAAGTATCTTAATAAATGGAGATAACACTATAAATTATATAGGTTTTATAGAAGGCGATAAGCTTTATAATGATATCGCTGATGTTATAGTATGTGATGGTTTTGCTGGTAATGTGGCATTGAAAACTAGCGAGGGATTATCTAAATTTATTAGCGATATAATCAAAGAGACCTTTCAACGCAATATTTATTCAAAAATACTAGGGTTGTTAACTAGACCTATGGTAAGTAAAATTAGAAAAAAATTGGATACACGTAATTACAATGGTGCAAGTTTGATTGGTTTAAATGGCATAGTAATTAAAAGCCATGGTGGTGCAGATGATAGAGCGTTTGCCAACGCGATACTTAAAGCTAAACAGGAAGTTCAGACAAATATCATCGGTAAACTAAAAGAACAATCAAATCTCTTTCAATCTACGGTTTAATGGTTGATATCTTATGAGTAAAACATATTCTAAAATTCTAGGCACAGGTAGTTATTTACCGACTGCTGTTGTCACTAATCATGATTTAGAAAAACGTCTAGAAACATCTCATGATTGGATAGTTCAGAGAACTGGTATTCATCAACGCTATGTAGCTAATCAAAACGAAACCGTTGCAAGCATGGCTTCAAAGGCAGCGCAACAAGCTATACAAGCGGCAAATATTTCTCTTGATGAAATAGATCTTATTATAGTTGCTTCTTGTTCTGGTGAATCTGTTTTTCCATCAGCTGCAGGTATGGTTCAGAAAAATCTAAATATTCCAGCTTGTCCAGCATTTGATATCTCAGCTGCTTGCGCCGGGTTTATTTATAATTTGAGTATTGCTGACACATTTATAAGAACTGGACAAGTAAGACATGCTCTAATTATTGGTAGCGAGGTAATGTCTAGAGTGGTAAATCCAGATGATCGTTCAATTGCTGTCCTGTTTGGCGATGGTGCTGGAGCAGTAGTATTAGGTTCTAGCAACCTACCAGGTATTATAGACACAAAGATTTATGCTGATGGTAGTTATGGTGATATTTTAAAGTTGTCGCGTATGTACCCTTGCAATGTAAGTATAAACGATTATGCTCCTTATTATATTCATATGGAAGGACGTGAAGTATTCAAAGTGGCTGTCACTAAGTTAGAAGAAATGGTCGATAACATCATTTTGGAAAATGGCTTGAGTAAATCAGATCTCGATTGGCTTGTCCCTCACCAAGCAAATTATAGAATCATTAAGGCTGTAGCAAAAAGATTAGAATTACCTGAAGAGCAAGTAATTCTTACAATAGCTGAGCATGCTAATACTTCGGCTGCATCGATTCCATTAGCTTTAGATCATGGTGTACGCGATAAAAGAATCAAACATGGTGATTTAATACTACTAGAGTCTTTTGGTGGTGGTTTAGCTTGGGGTGCTTCTTTAATTAAATACTAAATTAATAATAAATAATATTAATAATAATTATGAGTAAGAATTTTGCAGTAGTATTCCCTGGGCAGGGATCACAACATGTAGGGATGATTGCTGAGTTAACAACAGAATACCCAGAAGTTGTAAAAACCTTTTCTCAAGCTAGTGAAGTATTACACTATGATTTATTAAATTTAGTATTGCATGGGCCTAGTGAAAAATTAAATCAAACAGTCTATACTCAACCTGCTTTATTGGTAGCTAGTATATCAATATGGAATATATTTACTAACTTAACAAATAAGCTACCTAAAGTATTAGCAAGGCACAGTTTGGGAGAATATACTGCGTTGGTTGCATCTAATAGTTTAAATTTTTTAGACGCTGTAAAGTTGGTTGCTGCTCGTGGTCAGTATATGCAAGAAGCCGTCCAAGCCAGTCAAAATACTGATGGAGCTATGGCTGCTATTTTAGGGATAGATGATAACCAGGTTATTCAAAATATTTTAGATAATATAAACAATGTTGAAATAGCTAATTTAAATGCTATTGGTCAGACAGTTATCGCTGGTAAAAAAGATAGTGTTTTAATCGCTATAGATCAACTAAAACGTGCAGGCGCAAAACTAGCAAAATTATTAGATGTTAGCGTTCCATCGCATTGTTCACTTATGCAGCCTGCAGCAGATGAATTACAAGATACTTTAAATACAATTAAACTACAAATACCAAGTATTCCTGTTATTCACAATTGCTCTGTAGAGTCTTATAAAACTGTTGAACAAATACGAGAAGCTTTGATTAAACAATTAACTTCTCCTGTTCGCTGGGTTGAAACCATTCAAGCTATCAACAGGTTGGATATTTTTGATATCTGTGAGTTTGGTCCTGGCAACGTTTTAAGCAAGCTTTGTAAAAGAATTAATGCTGATATCACTGCGCATGCGATCAATGACCCAGTAAGCCTGAGAGAAATATTACTATAACTTAACAAAATACAACAAAGCACAGAGTATAACATGTTTAATTTTAACAATAAATTAGTGTTAGTAACCGGGGCAAGCAGAGGCATCGGCAAAGCTATTGCTGAACTATTTGCACAATACGGCGCAACTGTAATTGGTACAGCCACCTCAGAGCAAGGCGCAGATTCTATTACTGATAATTTAAATAAATTTGGCAGTACTAAAGTTAACAAAGGTTTAGTTTTAAATATATCTGATCGTGGTTCTATTAATAATTTATTAGAAAATATTAACCAGTTGTTTCATAAATCAGCACCGGACATATTAATAAATAATGCAGGAATTACTAAAGATAATCTTATCTTACGAATGAAAGATGAGGAATGGGATGCTGTAATCAATACAAATCTTTCTGGTTTATTTTATTTAACAAAAGCCTGTGTTAAAAACATGATTAAAAATAGATGGGGGCGTATTATAAATATTAGCTCTATTGTTGGGACCACGGGTAATCCAGGACAGGTAAATTATGCTGCAGCTAAAGCTGGTATTGTAGGATTGAGCAAATCATTGGCACAAGAAATCGGTAGTAGAAATGTTACTGTAAATGTTGTAGCTCCAGGTTATATTGAAACCGATATGACGAGTAACTTAACTGACGATCAAAAAAGACAGTTAGCTGAAAATATCCCTCTTGGGCGAGTTGGTAATGCTTTAGATGTTGCCAACAGTGTGGTATTCTTAGCATCAAATATGTCTGATTATATTACAGGCCATACCCTTCATGTGAATGGTGGCATGTACATGAGCTAATTTAGATTATTAATTATTAATTTGGAGATCATATAAATTATGAGTACTGTTGAAAATAGAGTAAAAAAGATTGTAGTGGAACAGCTTGGTGTAAAAGAAGATAAGGTTCAAAATAATGCTTCTTTTGTTGATGATTTAGGTGCTGATTCACTAGATAATGTAGAGTTAGTTATGGCACTAGAAGAAGAATTCGAAATTGAAATTCCTGACGAAGTTGCTGAAAAAATTACCACAGTTCAAGAGGCAATTGATCATATTTCTAATCATCTTGCTGAATAATAACCAAAGAGGGTGAGAGGACGCAATTGTGAGTAAGCGTAGGGTAGTTGTAACAGGTATTGGAATGATTACGCCATTAGGCAATAATACGTTATCTAGCTGGCAAGCATTGTTAGCTGGAAAAAGCGGTATTACTGCCTATAATGACTATGATAAAACTGAGCTATTACCTAGCAGGGTCTACGCGGGTATCAAAAACTTCGATCCAGAACTGTATTTACCATCAAAAGAAATTAAAAAATTCGATACTTTCATCACATATGGTTTTGCTGCTGCAAAACAAGCCTTAGAAGATTCTAAACTAACTGTAGATGAAACGAATGCTGAGCGTATTGGCGTGGCTATTGGTTCGGGGATTGGTGGATTAAGCGTTATAGAGCGCACTAGAGATCTTTTACGAGATTCTGGTCCAAGAAAAATTTCACCTTTCTTTATTCCTGGTAGCATTATCAATATGGCTGCAGGCATAGTATCTATAAATCTTGGGCTTAAGGGGCCAAGTTTTTCTACTGTCTCAGCCTGCACGACTGGTTCCCATAACATAGGTGAAGCAGCTAGACATATTATCTATGGTGATGTCGATGTTATGTTAGCGGGTGGATGCGAGAAAGGCAGCACACCTTTGGCCATGTCCGGATTTTGCGCCTTAAAAGCTTTAAGTACAAATTACAATGATTGTCCAGATAAGGCGAGCAGACCTTGGGACAAAGATAGAGATGGGTTTGTGCTTGGTGATGGTGCTGGAATATTGGTACTTGAAGAGTACGAGCACGCAAAGCGTCGTGGTGCAAGAATTTATGCAGAGCTTATTGGGTATGGTTTAAGTAGTGATGCTTATCATATGACTGCACCAGATGGTATTGGGGCAGCTAATTGCATGCGTAATGCTCTAAAAGATGCTCAAATTAACTTTGATGATGTTGATTATATTAATGCACACGGTACCTCTACACCTGTCGGTGATATTATGGAGTCTAACTCAGTCAAGGAAGTCTTTAAAGATCATGCTTACAATCTTATGATGAGTTCAACTAAGTCTATGACTGGCCATCTTTTAGGTGCAACAGGAGCAGTTGAGGCGGCATTTAGTATTTTATCTTTAGTTAATGGGATTGTACCACCAACAATTAATTTAGATAACCCATCTGAGGGTTGTGATTTAGATTATGTAGCCCATAAAGCAAAAGAGAAAACAATTAATATTGCCCTGTCTAATTCTTTTGGATTTGGTGGAACTAACGCATCTTTAGTATTTAAAACATTTAATGGTTAGTAATATTTTATATTATTAACACCTTTTTAAGCAGAATCTGTGGTACACAGAGCTGCCAAGGACTTAGGAGCTGTAAACAGGAGTTGTATGTGTTCACGCAGTATTGTCATCTCGGTCAAGGCCAGTGAAACTGGGCGCAGAACCGAGATCTATTTATAATGACAAAATTTGAGATCGGGTGAACTTACCAGGAATTAATAAAGAATGCCAAAGTGTTTGAAGAGTTCATTTATCAACTTTTTTTTTCTAATAACAGTTATACTAGTTGGCATTTTACTTTCAACCGCATATTACCTAAGAGGGAGGCTAGAACTAAAATCTCCTTATAGCTTTACTATCTCCAATCAACAAACAGTAAAAAATATTGCTGATAAATTAGCAGCAGATCGAGTTATAAAATATCCTTGGCTATTCAGACTAACATTGGTTTTATTAAATAAAGATAATAAAATTCAAGCAGGTGAGTATAAGCTAGAGCCTAGTACGTATCTTACTATTGATAGCTTGATAAAGAAAATTACCTCTGGTGAGGTTGTAAAATACAGCTTTCGTATCCATGATGGGGAAACCACAAACAGCATTTTACATCGTTTAGCGCAAGAAGAAAAATTACAACATACTTTAACTTTCTTCACTACTGACACAACCGAAAATAATACTATAAACGATCCCATAAAAAATAAAATAATTTACGACAGTAGTATCATAAATTATAAAGAACTAGGAAATTTAGATGGTCTATTCTTCCCTGATACTTATTATTATATTTCTCAAGAAGTTGACTACAAACTATTGAAAAATGCCAACACTAAATTATTAAACCTTTTAAACCAACTATGGCAAACAAGTCCGTATATCAAAAAAAGCAACCCAGAATACTATCAGGTAATTCCAACTGCTTATCTAGCGCTCATTCTTGGCTCTATCTTAGAAAAGGAAACTGCAGATAAAAATGAACGCTCATTGATATCTGGCGTTTTATATAACAGGTTAAGATTGGGCATGCCTTTGCAAGTTGATCCTACAGTTATTTACGCATTAGGAGATAATTACACTGGTAATTTAAATAAAATAGATTTAGCCATTGTTAACCCTTATAATACTTATATAAATAAATCGTTACCTCCTGGGCCAATTGGTTCTGTGAGTGCCAGTTCTTTATATTCTGCAATTAATCCAACCCAAAGTGAATATTTATATTTTGTCTCCAAGGGTGATGGTACGCATCATTTCTCTAAAACGTTAGAACAACATATTGTCGCAGTAAATTTTTACCAAAAAAATAAAAATAAAAAATAATTATGCATCAAACAGCCCAATTTATAGTTATCGAAGGTATAGAGGGAGCAGGAAAATCTACAGCTATTGAATATGTAAAAAAATATTTATCTAGCAATCAAATCTCTTATATTCAAACACGCGAACCAGGTGGCACTGAACTTGCTGAAGGAGTAAGAAATCTCTTGAAGAACCATTACAGCCAAGAGATTATTTATCCAGAAACCGAAGTTTTATTGTTGTATGCAGCCAGATTGCAATTAATCAATAATATTATTAAGCCAGCATTAGCGGATAATATATGGGTGATTGGAGATAGACATGATTTATCAACCATTGCATATCAGGCTGGTGGTCGCGGAGTTTCAAGTAAACTTATTTCTGATATTAAACAAGCTATCTTAGGATCTTTTACGTTTGATTTCTGTTTGTATTTAGATATCGATCCAGAAGTAGGATTAGCAAGAGCAAGATCACGCGGTGAGCTAGACAGAATAGAACGGGAAGACGTAATCTTTTTTAATAATATAAGAACCAAATATTTAGAACTTGCTAAAATCGATAAAAAAATAAAAATTATTGATTCAAGCAAGTCACTTAAAGAGCTACAGAAAGATGTTTTTCAAGCCATGGATGAAAGATATAAACATACTGGTAAAAAATAATGTCTATTAATCTCACTAATAATCTTGAATCAAAAAAACTTTGGTTGCAAAACAAAAAAAATGAAATCAAAAAATTAGCAGACTCTAATAAATTGCCTAATGTCTTTTTGGTTACCGGCCCGGATAATACTTTATTATCTTACGAGATTACAAAAATTATTCAAAATAAAGAAACTATAAACAATGATCTTGTTACTCTGGGCGCCAGCACAGAAGAAAAAATAACCATCAATGATATAAGAGATTTGCTAGAACAAGCTCAACAAACCGCCTATGCAGAAGCAAGAAAGGTTTTTATTTTATTAAATATAGAGACCATGAATAATGCTGCAACCAATTGTTTATTAAAAATTCTTGAGGCTGACAATTCTAATAATTATTTTATTTTAACCACCAATAATCCACACAAGATTTTAGCAACTATTGTGAGCAGATGCTTCAAAGTTACAATCAAGCCCAGCCATCAAGAGATTATTGATTGGTTAAGCAAGAGTGGCGTGAACAAGCAAGAGCAAGAAACATTATTAGAGCTTGCAAACTTTTCGCCAAGCCTGGCCTTGGAATATTATCAAGATCATTATATAAACAAAATAGCAGATATCATGAATTGTATCAACAGTCTATCAGAGATTAATATTTTTGGCACAACAAAAAAAATAACAGACCTGATAAATAAATATAAAGAAAATACAACTAAAAAACCTAACACACTCTATATTAGTAACTTTATTGCTATTATTAATTATATAATAGTAAAGCTAAGCTTTAAATTGGGTGTAAATTATCGTCAAACGTTAGATATAATAAAATATTATAAACAAATTGCAGACAATAATGTTACTTTAGATATTAACAATATGGTCTATAGAATCATGTATTCTATAGCTACAATAAACGCCAAACTAAAAAAATAAATAAAAACAGTGTACCACCATGCTTAGCAAATTCAATTTTAAAGTTTTAGGAAGCATATCAATGCTTCTAGGAACTTGCCTTGGCTCGGGAATGCTAGCATTACCTCTGGCAGCTGCGCAGTATTCTTATAGCACTAATATGCTATATTTAATTTTAAGTTGGGCAATTATGACTATTGGAGCATTTTCTATTCTAGAAGTTCATTTATGGATGCCATCAGGTAGTAACTTGTTTACCATGTCGAAAAACACTCTAGGCAAGGGTGGAAATTTATTTGCCTTATGTATTTATCTGCTATTACTTTATGCCCTTATAGCGGCCTACATAGCTGGATGTTCAGACATCTTTTACGGATATTTCAACAATATTATTCCTGATCTTTCACATTGGCAAAGCACGCTCATAGTTTTCAGTATTTTATTTTGTATCATTATCTATGGCATAAGGATTATTGATCTCACTAACAGATTGTTAATGCTGATTAAATTAAGTGCTTTTATTATTATGCTGGGCTTAATGTTGACGCATGTTGATGCTAATTTACTAGATACAGGTGAAACAAGAGGTTACTCTATTCACTCATTTACAGTTATGATAACAGCATTTGGGTTCGCCATTATCTTACCTTCATTACGTGAATACCTAGAAGATAATCATAGAAACTTAACACTAACTTTAATAATTGGTTGCCTGATACCTTTAGTGTTATATTCTTTATGGATTTTAGCTGTGCAAGGTTTACTACCAAAAACAGGAGGCTATGGGTTAATTAATATTGCCAATTCTCAGCATCCCAATAGCTCATTAATATCAGCTATAACGCACGCAAGCGGATTGGCATTGTTAATAAGTTTTAGCAAAGTTTTTATCAGCATTAGCGCTGTAACTTCATTTTTAGGAGTGGGGCTGTGCCTCGTGGATTTTGTTAGAGATATGATTAATTCTTTTTGCAAGAGTCTTTCTTATGAAAAAAATTTCTTGGTATACGGTATTTCATTTACTATGCCATTATTTATTGTTTTATACGATCCAGGTATATTTATTAAAGCATTAAGTTATGCAGGAGTTCTGGTATTAACTTTTCTCGTTTTTATACCAGTCACTATGCTATACATAGGCAGGTATAAATTAGCTTATATAGGTCAACAATTTATTCCTGGTGGCAAATTAATCTTAGGAATAATATGGTTAGTTGTAACTTTTTTATTAATCTATACTATTTTGAATATATAATTTTATGCTTATAGACTCCCATTGTCATTTAACCTTATTAGAGTTTACGGAAGAACAGCCAAACCTAGAGTCTGTACTTAAAGAATGCGAACAACAACAAATAACACACCTACTTTCTGTGGCAACTAATCTTAAAGATTTTTCTAATTTATTAAATATAGCCAGAAAATATAAAAATATTTCCATCTCCGCTGGAATCCATCCTAATGAAACTAGTGAAACCAATGAAAATAAAGAAGAAAAATATAGCACAGAATATAATAATCTCTTAAAACAAGCACAAAATACTGAAGTCATAGCAATAGGCGAGACTGGTTTAGACTATTATCGAACAGAAGAAAATCAAACTTGGCAGCATGATAGATTTATTCATCATATAGATATTGCAAAAAAATTAAAAAAACCTCTGATAATTCATACGCGTAATGCTGCTGATGATACTATAAATATTTTGAAGAATCATGCAGCTGGCCATATATCAGGCATCATGCATTGTTTTACAGAAGATTGGGAAATTGCAAAACAAGCGTTAGATTTAGGTTTTTATATATCTATCTCTGGTATTGTTACTTTTAAAAATGCTACACAAGTTCAAGATGTTGCAAAAAAAGTTCCCATAGACAGACTCTTAATAGAAACTGATTGTCCTTATTTAGCCCCTATACCACACCGTGGTAAAATAAATTTTCCTCAATATGTTAAATATACAGCTGTGTTTATAGCACAATTACGAAATATAGCTTTTGAAGAGATCGCTCAACAAACATCTCGTAATTTTTATCGTTTATTTGAAAATATAAATCACTAAAAGAGTTTATTATGCCAAAAGATATGGTTATAAGTGGTCTGTTAACATGGCCACTAAGAACTTTTATAAAAACTTGGCTATTTCCAAGAGAAACTAGTGATATTTTTGCTAAACATGGTAGTTTTATTCGTTTTTTTTACGCACAACAGAGGCTACCAGGAAATAGCGCTGAACTATCAGATTGCGAAGCAAGCGAATTTGTAGATGAAGAAGGTGTTTTACAAATTAAAACATCCCTTGCAAGCACTCGCCTTAGTGCTGGTATAAGTGCAATAGCTGTAAAAGCAACTGATCTCTTTTTAGCAAGATTTAGCGAAGGAGAGATAATGCTACCGGCAGCCGGTAAAACAATTGTTCTTTTCAATGGTGCTTGCGATCGTTATGAAACAGGTGGCACATTAAAAGACATGGCTCTACTAGCAAAAACAACAGGAGCAAGGGTTGTTGCTTTTAATTATTCGGGAATTGGTAAATCTGCTACACATTCTGACAAAGTAAGAGTTAATGAATTTAATGACATGGTCAATAATGGTATAAGCGTTGTAAATTTTTTATTAAGATCTGGTGTACACCCTGATAATTTAATAATGCTTGGCGACTCCTTTGGTTCTGCTACTGCGGGCAGGGTACAACAAGAATTCAGAGTATATAATATTAATTTACGCTTGATAGCAAGTAATACTTTTTCATCATTTAGAGAAGTGATTTACCAGGAAGCTGCATCTTCCGGGTGTATTTTTGGTTGGTTGTTATCTACTCGTACCGTGGGTAAAAGTTTATCTCGTATTGGTTGGGATGCAGCTACTTCAGATCATTATACTCGTTTTTCACCTTACAATTATTTTTTACAGCGCCGTGGAGACAGAACTTTACGAACTGCAACATTACGGGCTTATATTAACTCAAATCCAAGATATCTTGAGGATTTAATGGATGAAGAAACTGTAGCCATAAGCAGATTAACTGATAGATGCGAAGTACGTTTAGCTCCAACGCATGAGCTTCGATTAGTAACAGAGCTTGCAAGAAAAAAAGATCGTGATCACGCCACGTTGGCACAAGATATAGATAGCCATCCATTACCATTGCATTTTTTTGCAGAAGCTCTTGAAACTATAAAAGAGTACATTAATTTATCTAATATCTATATTTCTAGAAACCCACAATCTATAGATTTAATGAGATTACCATTATATTTAACAAGCTTTGAAGCAATACAAAGACCTACATACACCTAAGAACTTATTCAAAATCTCAATATATACCGAGTACAATTCAAAATGGAGCGGGGTATCGAGAAAATAATTAGCTATCAAACTGATTTATAGTATTACTGGGGCTCTTGACGCTTAGAATGTTTAATGTATAATTTAAAGCATTGTATTAATTATTATATCCAGAGTAGAATTATGCCATTATGGGTTTATGCAGTAGTTTTTATTTGCTGCAGTGTTAACTTTTACTTGATCTGCCAAATCACAAAAGAAAACAATAAATAAGAAGCGTTCCTATGGAGCGAAAACCTGCTAAAAACAACACCAGACGCTCTAAGCCAAGCCTAAACGCTAATAAGGCGACTTGGATTGCTGTAGGTTCTCTACTACTAGGGCTGCTTACAATAGCAGCTGGGTTATTCAGCACGAATAAAACCTTACAAATTAATTCAGGAAAAGATATATTAGCTATTCAAATAGCAAGCGAAACAGCACTAAATAAAGCCATCGTAGATATAAGAGAGTTTTTAGTTCTAGAGCAAGAAGAATGCACTAATGGCAAGTATTCTGGTGATCCAAAGAAATTGCGCAAAGAATTAATTAAATTAATATTTGCATTAATAGAGCCCATAATGACATCAGATGAAATTTTTGATCGTGCGTTGGGCTTAAAAGTTCAGTCTTTTGTTGCTCTAATATATGAAAATAAAGATATTTGCTCCAAAAGCTTCCCCTCAGAGAAAGAAATCATAAAACTACATAGGGAAATCAATTTAGAGATGCGAAAGTTCACCAATAAAACTAGGGAAAATATAAAAACTTTGGGTAACAGCTTATTTGACTGAAAAAGTTACTGTGCAATTCTAAAAAAGCACAGTATAGACATAATTCTCTTACTTAATTCCACCACAAGGCGCAGCAGCTGCTTTTCTTTTACCTAATAGTTTATTGATTAGTTTTCTCATGTTAAAACTCCTAACAAGTGATATTAGTATTTATTTCTTTTCATGAGGTATAAAATACCCATAAATTTTTCAATCAACTAGCTAATTAAATTTAGTAGTAAGCTCTAATTCTATATTAATTATTCTCTAAGTAAAGTTATTTTTTGTTATCTGAAACATTATTTTAAGAGGTTTTTATAGGCTACTTTACTAGTGCACATAAGTTAAAAGTATACCAACTTTCTCAAGTAGGGCATTAAGCGTATTCAACAAAGAACTAAGATAGATTCGCCTGTGTTATTTTGATATAAATAAATATATAGTTTTTTTACACAGTTAATCTAAATCTTTATGATGCACATAAAAACTAGCACATTGAGTAAAGTACCTGAAATAACAATCATGTTTTGGATAATCAAGATTGTTGCAACTACCTTAGGTGAGACTGGTGGTGATTTCATATCAATGTCCATGAATTTGGGGTATTTAATCGGTAGTTTAATTTTCACAGTAATTTTTACAGTAGCAGTTTTAACTCAGGTCAAAAGTACGAATTTTAATTCATTGCTATATTGGACGACAATTGTTGCCACTACTACATTAGGTACAACCTTAGCAGATTTTATGGATCGCTCTCTAGGAATAGGGTACACAGGAGGAGCTTTAATATTACTCTTGTTATTATTTAGTTCATTAACCATATGGTACTTAGCATTAGGATCGATTGCTATTAACACTGTCTGCACTCCAAAAGAAGAAATATTTTATTGGACAACTATAATGTTTTCTCAAACATTAGGTACTGCTTTGGGTGATTGGATGACCGATACTAGTGGATTTGGTTATACTGGTAGTGCAGTAGTCTTTAGTTCGCTGATCATAATACTGGCGTTAATTTATTGTTTGACTAATGCTTCTAGAACTATTCTGTTCTGGGCTACTTTTGTATTAACACGTCCCTTAGGTGCCGTATTGGGTGATTTTTTAGATAAACCATTGAGTGCAGGAGGGTTAGAATTAAACCGTGCTCTGGCTTCAATAGTGCTGTTGGTATTTATCATTGGATGCATCCTAATTTTTCCACAAAAAGCTGCTACAAAGCCTCATTAATTAAGTGACATAAGCATTGAAAATGGGATGGGCAACGAGAAATAGTATGATTTGGTGCATCCCCGGAACCTGGATTCGACTCATAACTGCAACTTTTGATTAAAAATTGAACAATATTAATAGGTTAAAATAACCAGTATTGTTTAAAGTTTCAAGAGGAATTGCATAAATGGCATACAAGCAATTAGACTTTCTTAAAAGGTGTAAAATCTATGCATTTTGGAAAGCAGGTTACAACCAATCTCAAATAGCTAAAGAGGTTGGTGTTCATAAATCTACCATATCTAGAGAATTCAAACGTAATATTACTTTTGTTAGAACCGCATTAGGCTCATGGCAATATAAAACTCATTATGCCCAAACCTATACAGATAATAGGCATATGAATAAAAATAAACATCGTAAATTTACCCCTGAAATTGAAAAATTTGTACGTAAGAAGTTAGATGAGCAATGGAGTCCAGAGCAAGTTTGCGGCTATGCCAAACGCCATAATTTATTTTCTTTATGCCATGAATATATTTATAGATATATACTAAAAGACAAGAAAAATGGCGGAAAATTATATCTGAACCTACGCCATCAGAATAAAAAATATAGAAAACGTTACGGTAGTAATCATGTACGAGGGCCTATTAAAAATCGTAAATTTATTGATGAACGTCCTAGTATGGTTGAAACCAAAGATCGTATTGGTGATTGGGAAATTGACACTATAATTGGTAAAGATAGAAAAGAAGCTATTGTTAGTATAGTTGAGAGAAAATCTAAGAAGACAGTATTACGAAAAGTAGAGAATAAAACTGCGCAGTTGGTATATGAAGCAACGGTATCAGGATTAAAACAAATAGCAAAAAATGTTTTAACAATTACCGGCGATAATGGTTCAGAATTTGCCTATCATGAGCAAATTAGCAAACACCTTAATGCGGGTTTTTATTTCGCTCACCCTTATTCTTCATGGGAACGCGGACTTAATGAAAATACTAATGGTTTGGTTAGGCAATACTGTAAAAAGGGCTCCAGCTTTGCAGAGATGGATGACCATAAACTTAAAATTATTATGAATAAATTAAACAACAGGCCTAGAAAATCACTTAGTTTTGCTAGCCCCAACGAAATATTTAACGCTGCGGTATAGTAACTACTTATATTTTTGACCTATTATTGTTTGTATAATATTTAAAAGTTAATATATGTGGTAATCCGGTGGTAACGTTAAAATAATACGGTATGTTTATGAATAAAAAAATTAGGGTTGGAATTTTATTTGGTGGCTGCTCAACTGAACATGAGGTCTCATTACAGTCAGCAAAAAACGTAGTAGATGCTATAGATCAGACTAAATATGAAGTTGTTTTAATAGGCATTGATAAACATGGTAAATGGTGTATAAATGACAACTCTCAATTTCTCTTGAATGCTGAAAATCCACAGTTAATTAAATTAAATCAATCAAATATTGAAGTTGGGCTTGTTCCTGGAAGATATAACAACCAATTGGTGGTTACCAAGAATGACGGACTTATAAGTGATTTAGATGTGGTATTTCCCATCCTTCATGGTCCTCTTGGGGAAGATGGTTCTATTCAAGGGCTTCTGCGCTTGGCTAACTTGCCATTTGTTGGAAGTTCGGTATTAGGCTCAGCGATTTGTATGGACAAGGATATAACCAAAAGATTGCTTAAACAAGCTAAACTACCTGTTTGTAAGTATATAGCCATCAAAAAATCTGACAAACAACCAATATTTTCTGAGGTCATGGACATAATTGGACTTCCCATGTTTATTAAACCAGCAAATATGGGCTCATCTGTAGGAGTGTCAAAAGTTAATAATGAAGATGATTTCATCAAAGCAGTTACGTTAGCATTTAATTATGATAATAAAATACTTGTTGAAGAATGCATCAAAGGTAGAGAATTGGAAATATCCGTGTTAGGCAATGAAAACCCAATTATATCCATTGTTGGCGAGATTATCACGAGAAGTGAATTTTACTCATATGATGCTAAATATATAGACGAGAACAGTGCTTTTTTAGAGATTCCTGCAAAAATAGAAGACAGTGTTTCAAATAGAATGAAAGAATTAGCGCTAGCAGCTTTTAGAACTTTAGAGTGCTTTGGATTAGCAAGATGTGATTTCTTCTTGCTTGATGATGGTCAGCTACTAATTAATGAAGTAAATACTATGCCAGGTTTCACAAGAATTAGTATGTATCCAAAGCTATGGGAGGCATCTGGAATTTCATACCCAGAGTTGATTAATCGTCTGATTGAATTAGCATTAGACCGCTATTCAAAAGAGAATCATTTGAAAACTTCGGTTACATAATTTAAGTGTAGGTGGTTGCACTTATGAGTCGAATCCAGGGAATCCAACTTAAATATTACTTCCAGTATTAAAGAATACTGGAAATATGTTTTAGTAGTTTAAGAAAGCAATTGTGCTATTATGTAATTAATAACTTAGCCTTTTGTTTTGAATCATGAAACTCCCTTTACCGATTATTGATACTATAGACTTTATACAAAATCAAAAAGCACCTGATTATCTATTGGAAGCTTATATACATCCTGATTTCTATGCTGTTAAAGCTTATCTTGGGTCCAACTCCAAAACGGGGCCAGATTACCCATTCGTTTCCCTTTAAATTCAAG
>CAZSRF010000003.1:0-75912 GCA_964609155.1 uncultured Gammaproteobacteria bacterium
ACCGCTGACCTCTTGCATGCCATGCAAGCGCTCTCCCAGCTGAGCTATAGCCCCTCAGCTGGAATGTATTCTAACAGGACCATAATTTATGTCAATGCTTTTAAACGACTTTTTCAACTAATTAGTAAATATTTTTTTGTCTCTAGCTAGCTGTCTGTTAATTTCAGTTAGTTTTCCTTAGTTCCCATTAGTATTAGTTAATAAATTTACTATAAAAAATAAAAAAAATGTTGACCCCACTAATAAAATCAGTATAATTGCTTTTGTTAGAACATAAACTTGATACTGTTCAGGTTTTGTTAAGTAAAAAAGAGCTTAATATAGGGGTAATTATAATGGCCAAAAGATCCGACAAACGCGAGCGCTTAATTAACGCTGCAAAGGAATTATTTTATAAACAAGGATTCAGTTCAACAACTATTGCTGATATAGCTAAACTAGCTGATGTTCCACTAGGAAATGTTTACTACTATTTCAAAACTAAAGATGAAATATGTGCAGCAGTAATTAATGAACGCAATATCGAAGTTAATAACGTAATTACTGAATTCAATATGTTAAATACTGTATCAGAGAAATTAGTAGCAATGGTTGACTATTACTCTGTGCGTGCAGAACAAGTTTCTCAATATGGAAACATTTTTAGTAGTTTAGCTCAAGAATTAAGTAGACAGCAAAATCCGTTAGCAGCTAAAGCTCGCGAAATTTTATCTACATTAGCTAATTGGCTATCAGCTCAGTTTAGAACTGTCTACAGTGATGCTAATGAAGCCGAAGATCAAGCAGTTAAATTTTTATCTTGCTTGCAGGGTATGCAAGTTCTTACTCTTGCCTTTCAAGACCCGTCTATTACAGCTAAACAAGCTGCATTATTAAAAGCTGAGATCGCCGCTCTAACCGCAACTCAAGCCGCTTAGTCCGTTTAATCTGGTTTAATGTAGTCAGAAAAGAACGTCTGACTACATACCTTCTGTTATGCTGGACCATATAAACAACTGCTAACTAATTATACTTTTACAGCTGCAAGCACTTTAGTGAGCTCTCCTGATTGATATAACTCTGTAACAATATCACAGCCACCGATTAACTCACCATTGACATATAACTGGGGGAATGTAGGCCAGTTTGCATATTTTGGTAATTCTTGCCTGATATCAGGATGTTCTAAAATATTGACATGTGCATACTGCCCTAACCCCGACATTTTTAGTATCTGAACAACCTGCCCAGAAAACCCACACTGCGGAAATTGAGGCGTTCCTTTCATATAAAGTATTACAGGATTACTTTCTATCTGTTGCTTGATTAAGGCGAGTGTGTCTGACATCATTTTACCTATTATTATTTAATTATAATTTACTTATTAGCTATAGCCGCAGTAAATTATATACACAACAGTTTAACTTGTAAATTATTAAAAGTCTCGTTAGACTGATCAGCAGCGTTACATTTAGCTAATAGCTATATCATATTGGAGAAAAAGATGATTTTTGAATTACCCAGATTGCCTTACGAAAAAAATGCGTTAGAACCTCATATTTCATCAGAAACTTTGGATTACCACTATGGAAAACATCATCAAACCTATGTAACTAATCTTAATAATCTGCTAGCAGAACAAACTGATAATAAATCATTAGAAGACGTTATTATGAGCTCTGAAGGAGCTGTATTTAATAATGCTGCCCAAGTGTGGAATCATACTTTTTACTGGCATTGCTTATCACCAAATGGCGGGGGCACACCTAATGGGGCATTATTAGAAGCTATTAATGCTAAATTCGGAGATTTCCAAGAATTTCATGCACAGTTTACTAAAGCCGCTATTAGTACTTTTGGATCCGGCTGGGCATGGTTAGTAAAAAATTTGGACGGACAATTAGAAATCATTAGCACATCTAATGCTGATACTCCTATGAAGCACAATAAAAAAGCTTTATTAACTTGTGACGTATGGGAGCATGCTTATTATATAGACTATCGTAATGCACGCCCTAAATATATTGACGCTTTTTGGAATTTAGTGAATTGGGATTTTGTGTCTAATAATTTTTCCTAGATTTCTTTGCTTATTGCTCAGCCTACTTTAATTGCTTAAAGGTAGGCTGCAAATTGCTTATCAACTCCCCGTCTCAATCATCAAATATTAACGCTGTCGGGCTCCGGTAGTAACATACCACGGGCAACTGCATCTTCTAAAAGATCATCGACAAAGCGCCATAGTACTTCAGAACCAGGTTTCATATCCCTGAAGATATGCTTTTTAACGCGATCAACAGTAATACCATACTTACGCCAAGTAAAGCCATCCGTATAATAATTATGAAGAAACGGCTGTAGCCTATCTATAGTTCTTGCAAATTTAGCTTCTATAGAACTCTGATCTTCATATTCATCCCAAAGCGCTCTTATCGAATTCGCTTGATCTTTTGGTAACATGTTAAAAATTCTATCAGCAGCTAGGCGTTCTTTTTTGTGTTTGTCCTTAGGATCGAAATCTGCGTAACTAAATACATCACCAGCATCAATCTCAACAATGTCGTGTATTAACACTAATTGTAAAGTTTTCTTAATATCCAGTGTTTGCTGATTTTCTAGATTAACATGCTCAGACAAAACCATAACCATCATAGCCAAATGCCAAGAATGCTCTGCATCGTTTTCTAAACGATGTTCAAACATTACTCTTGTTTCACGAAAGATATTTTTTAGTTTATCAATTTCAACAATAAAACCTATCTGTTCTTGCAATCGAGAAGAACAGATAGCATCTTTATTTTTTTTAGAACTGCTAGCATCACTACTATTATGGCTCAAAGTTATTGGCATAATTAACTCGTATACTAGATTTATCTATTAACTAGCGTTAGTATTTCCTGTGCCATTATGAGTAAGTGCATCGTTCTTTTTCTTATTTTCATCTAAAAGAGAACTTAACTTATCTGCTGGCATATATCCAGGTAATATAGTCCCATCTTCAAGCAATAAAGCTGGAGTACCATTTAAACCCAATTGTCTCACTATATCTAAAGATCTATCAACAATGGCTGACTTAGCACATAATTTTTCGTCTGCCTTGAATGTATCAGTTAGTTTCGCTTTATTCATGGCTTCTTGTGGATTTTTAGAACACCAGATAGTTACAGCCTTATTGTAGGATTCACTGTTTTTTCCAGCTCTTGGGAAAGACATATAGCGAACTTCTATCCCTTTATCTAAATAAGATTGCATCTCTGAATGAAACTTGCGGCAATAACCACAGTCCACATCAGTAAACACAGTTACAACATGATCTACTTTTTTTGGTTTAAATACAACCATATCCGAATCGTTTAATGATTGTAGTAACTTTAACCTTGCAGCTTTTCTTACTTCTTCGGTTAAGCTTTTTCTAGTTTTATCCAAAGAGATAACATCACCAACCAACATTAGCTTATTATCAGCTGAAACATACAAAACTTCGCCATCAGCCAAGACTTGATAGAAGCCTTTCATAGGTGCATTTTCAACTCTAGCAACATTCATTTGGGGAAACTCACTACGAAGTAAAGACAAAACATTTTCTGCCTGCGCTTTATCTACGTCCTTTGCAAATTCCGCTGTGACTGTACTATTTTGAGAAGCAGATGCTCTTGGCTGTGCCTGTCCCGCATCTTGCTCGGATTTTTTACCACAACCTACATTGCTTGCAAGCATGGCTAAACTAATAAAAGAAGACAACATTATCTTTTTATACATTTCCATCATCCTTATTGTAACTGGTATAAAGACTCTTGAATTTACTGTGCTGGTGTAGTTGCTGTGTCAGCACTATGAGCTGGAGCAGCAGCTTCTGGGGCAGCAGGAGCAGCAGCTTCTGGCGCAGCAGTTGTTGATTCAGCAGGGGCTGGAGCAGCAGCTTCTGGAGCAGCAGGAGCAGTAGTTTCTACAGTTGTAGTAGTTTCAGCCGGTTGGCCACAGCCAGCAGCAGTCAACATACCAAAACAAACCATTCCTGTTAATAACACTTTCTTATTCATTTTAAAAATCCTCAATTATATTTATATTAAACTATATAGCTAATAAACTTTATGTACTTTACACAGCACATGGATAGTTACACGCATATAATACTCTAGCATTCATTATACGTTTTATCCATATAGCAACTGTAAATTATTATAAAAACCTGAACCATGTCAAGTAACTATTAATTCTAAAGAATATTTAGCTATTATTATTTACTACGAAAATAAAACTAATATTACTTGTTTATTTACTTGTAAATAATTAAATAACACAACTAGTATTCATGTCTATCTATATCTAAGTATAAACATCATGCAGCTGTGTTAAATCTTGATAAATTCCCCGCTACTCAGCCTTATTTCTTTCTTGTTGGCTGGCCTGAGCTGACTTAACAGAAATTTTTTCTTTAATTCTGGCTGCTTTCCCTGATAAACTGCGCAAGTGATATAACTTTGCTTTACGAACATGGCCTTTACGCTTCACTTCCACTGATTTAACCACTGGGCTGTGCAACAAAAACACACGTTCTACGCCTTCTCCATGAGAAATTTTACGAACGGTAAACGCTGAGTTCATACCACGATTACGTTTCGCTATAACCAGCCCCTCAAACGTTTGCGACCGTTCACGATCACCCTCTTTGACTAGAACCTGTACAGCCACGGTATCACCAACAGCAAACTCAACAGTCGCTTTTAATTGTTCATTTTCAATATCTTGTATAATAGGATTCTTCATACCAACATAACCTCTATAGTAAATTTATAGTAATGTAAATTTTATCTCTCATTATTGCTGTATTCAGCAATGAATTCTTTTAAAAGCTGCTCTTGCTCCAGTGTCAAACTAACACACTCTAACAGATTTGGGCGCCTAAGCCAAGTCCTTCCAAGTACTTGTTTCTGCCTCCAGCGTTTAATTTGCTCATGATGACCACTTTGCAAAACATCTGGGACCTTATTATTGTTATAGCAACTCGGTCTGGTGTATTGTGGATACTCTAACAAGCCCAATAAGCTCTCTGAAAAAGACTCATCTAGAACAGAGTCTTCATCTCCCAAAGCACCAGGAAGTAATCGTATGATAGCATCTAACAAAACTAAGGCAGGGAGCTCTCCACCGCTTAGAACATAATCTCCTATTGAGTACTCTTCGTCTACATATTGTTCAATAATGCGCTCATCTAACCCTTCATAACGCCCACAAAGTAAAATTAGCGGTTTTTTATCTTCTGCGTAGCTTCTAACGGTATTTTGATGCAACGGCTTACCCTGGGGCGTTAAATAGATTACTTGACTTTGTCTATCATAATGGCCCTGAGATCCAGATAATCTTCGTTTAGCTGCATCTATAGCTTTTCCTAGAGGTTCTGGCTTTAAAACCATACCTGCACCACCACCGTAAGGCTTATCATCTACGGTACCATATTTATCTTCTGTGTAATCTCTTGGATTAAAAGATGTCACTGTAGCAATTTTATTTTTAATTGCCCTACCTACCACGCCGCAATTAAAATAACTATCAAAAATCTCTGGGAACAAGCTAATTACTGCAAAATTCATGAATTAAAACTCTGGATCCCAGTCAACAATAATAATTTTCTTCTCTACATCTACTGATAATATATATTCATCTATAAGATAAGGTATTAAATATTCTTTAGTTTTCTCGTCCTTATTTACAACTAACACATCATTAGAGCCTGTTGCAAACACTTGCTCAACAGTTCCTAAAAGTAACTTATTGTCTTGACCATTATAGATGGTATAAACTTTCATGCCTTCAAGATCGCTCCAATAATACTGATTAGGATTTAATGTAGGCAAGGCAGAGCGCATAACTGCAATATCAACAAATTGGTATTTCCTGGCCTCATCTCGATCTTGGCAATTTGTTATATAACACAGAAAGCTATCTCCATGCTGTTTTAACGAATTGCTAACAATAGGCATTAATTCCCAAGACTTATTATAATTCCAGTATAGTTTACTACATTTAGCGTAGTTTAAGAGAGCTATTGGATCTTCAGTAAAAGAACGTATCTTTACCTGTCCTAGTATACCATGTACCCCAGAGACTTGGGCTATTATAACCAACGCCTGGCTTAAATTATTCTCTTCCGGGGACATGATAATAAAATACTACTCGCTGGCTTGTGTATCTGCATTTGCTTTAGCATCTGCGGCTTTCTTAGCAGCTTTTTTTGCATCAATCTTGGCTTTTTTAGCTTTTCTTGCAGCAAGGACAGGTTCAGAGCCCTTGGCATCTTCAGCCATTAAAGTTGCTACCCTTTGACTTAATGTCGCACCAGTGCCTATCCAATACTGTAGACGTTCATTGTCCAACTTTAAACGTACTTCACCACCTGTTGCAATCGGATTAAAGAATCCAACTCTTTCCAAGAATCGACCACCAAGCGGATTTCTGCTATCTGCCACAACAACATTGTAAAAAGGCCTCTTTTTAGCACCACCACGAGACAAACGAACAGTCAACATATTGAATCCTCTTAAAATTATAAGCTTAATCTATAAACTAATGTTTAATAATAACCACACACTATACCCGATTTTATTCAAAAATAAAACTGTGATCTGCAAAATTGATCTATAAAATTTTGATTTTTAAAACACACTTGAGTTAGATAGTCAGGTAATTGGTAGCCCACCTAAACCACCCCCTGGCATTTTATTTTGCATCATCCTCATAAGACCAGCCATACCACCTTTTTTAGAGAATTTTCGCATCATGGTTTGCATTTGGTCAAACTGCTTAAGTAGCTTATTTACTTCTTGAATAGATGTACCACTACCGGATGCTATTCTTTTCTTCCTGGAGGCTTTTATAATGTCTGGATTTCTGCGCTCCTGCTTAGTCATAGAACTTATAATAGCATCAATTGACTTAAATAAGTTATCATTGATTGCAGCTTTTGCCGATGCAGGTATTTGTCCCATTCCTGGCATTTTATCTAAAATATTACTCATTCCACCCATATTATTCATTTGCTTTATTTGCTCACGAAAATCTTCTAAATCAAAACGACCTTTATCTAACTTCTTCGCAAATTTCTCTGCTTGAGCCTTATCTAATTTTTGCTCAGCCTCTTCAATAAGACTTAAAACATCTCCCATACCAAGAATTCTGGATGCTACTCTATCTGGGTGAAATGGTGCTAAAGCTTCAGTTTTTTCCCCAATCCCAATAAACTTAATAGGCTTACCTGTTATTTCTCTTATAGATAATGCAGCTCCTCCACGAGCATCACCATCTGCTTTCGTTAAAATAATACCTGTTAATGCTAACGCATCATTAAAAGCTTTGGCTGTATTTGCTGCATCTTGCCCTGTCATACTGTCTACAACAAATAAGGTTTCTGCGGGCTGTAAAAAGTTATATAACTCTTTAATTTCAGACATCATATTATCATCAATGTGTAAACGTCCTGCTGTATCTACAATAAGCACGTCCATTCCCTGTTGTTTAGCAGCATTAAGAGCTGATTTAGCAATATTTAACGGCTTATCTGATGACTCGCTAGGATGGAAATACGTATTATTTGCTTCAGCTAATGTTTTCAACTGATCTATAGCTGCTGGTCGATAAATATCCGTACTCACAACCATAACTTTTTTGTTTTCACGAGCTTTTAAATATTTTGCAAGCTTTATAGTTGTAGTAGTTTTACCAGAGCCTTGCAGACCAGCCATCAAAACTACCACTGGAGGCACTGATTTTAGATCAAGGGTTTCATTAGCTTGCCCCATAAGTAAAGTAAGTTCTTTTTTTACTAACTTTACTAATTCTTGCCCAGGAGAAAGACTCTTTAAAACTTTTTGCCCTAGCGCCTTTTGTTTAACGTTCATGATAAACTTTCTTACTACAGGCAAGGCAACATCAGCGTCTAATAATGCTCGATTAACTTCATCTAGAGCTGATTTCATGTTTTTTTCAGTTAAACGACCGCGCCCACTCAAGTCTCTAACAGTTTCGGACAATCTTTCAGTTAGGCTTATGAACATAATTAGATACCCTAAAATAATAAAATAATCTGAAATTATACGTAAGTTACAGCCTGAAGAAAATAATTAAATTAATTACTATTTAATTAATAACGATCAGGACTTACCTAAAAAAACCTGTCATACCGGCCAAAGAGCCGATATATTGCAAAAAAGATCCCAGTTCTGCGCACTCTGCTTGGCTGAGGACCGAGATGACAACTTACAATCATTTTGCGTAAGCTCTGACGTTAAATATTTGCTGACATATTTTCTACAGAACTTGTTTAACCATTTAATTTTACGTAATATTTATATCTAAGATAGAAATTATGACAGTTTCTTTTCGTACTTAATAATCTTATAGGTTACTCAACATACTGTGAACAATACTACCGCACTTGTTATTCTTATCATCTTGATCGCAGCGTCAGCTTTCTTTTCTGCATCTGAAACCAGCATGATAGCCTTAAACCGTTATCGTTTAAAACACTTAGTCAAGAAGGGTAATAAAACTGCTAAAAGAATCTCACATTTATTAAATACTCCTGATAAATTAATTGGCGTTTTGCTAATTGGTAACACCTTTGCAAACTTATTGTTCTCCTCTATTTTTACTCAATGGGCTATTAATAATTTTGGGGAACTCGGGTTACTGGAAAGTATAGCTTTAACTGTCGTCTCATCTTTAGTTTTATTAATTTTTTCTGAATCTACACCAAAGACCTTTGCTGCTTTGTACCCCCAATCTATTGCCTTCCCTGCGTCATTACCCATAAAAATCTTACTCTATATTTTATATCCTATTGTCTTACTTATAACCGCCATTGGTAATTTCATGCTCAAAGCATTTGGTGTCAATATTTCTAGTCACCATAAACATCATGAACCTTTATCCTATGAAGAGCTTCGCACTATTGTTTATGAAAGTAGCGAAAAAATCCCAACCCCAAACACAAATATGTTAATTAGACTATTAGATTTAAATTATGCAACTGTTGAAGATGCTATGGTGCCTCGCAATGAAATAGAGGCCGTTGATCTAGACAATGATTGGTCACAAATCCAAAAACAAATACTAAAGTGGCCTCATTCTGAAATATTATTCTATAATTCAGAAATTGATGATATCGCGGGAATTATACCTGTTAAAAATATATTTAATTTAGTTATAAGTCAAAAACTAAATAAAGAAAACTTACGCGCCCTTCTTGAAGAATGCTACTATATACCTGAGTCTACAACTTTAACTAATCAATTAATAAATTTTCAAAACAATCATCGCAAATCTGGTTTAGTGGTTGATGAATACGGTGATATCACAGGCTATATTAGCCTGCAAGATATTCTAGAAGAGGTCGTTGGGGAATTTGATCAGGCGAATAACAATGACGAATCTGATGAAATATCTATCCAGAAAGATGGCAGCGTGATTATTCAAGGTTCTGCTAATATAAGAGACATTAACCGAGAACTACACTGGCACTTGCCTGAAGATGGCCCTAGAACGCTCAGTGGCCTTATTATAGAATATTTAGAACATATCCCTGATAATCCTGTTGGTCTGTATCTTAATGGCTATCGCATTGAGGTATTACAGATTCAGAAAAATACTATTACGCTAGTAAAAATTATCAAAAATTAAATGCCTATCTATCAGAACTGAATTTAGTAACAATTTGCTATCTGTGAATAATTATCATTGACAAATATCCTGTTCCTCTGTAATGTTCGCAATTTATTAACTTATGGATGAATTATTCTACTATGTCTAATATAAAAAAATCACTAAAAGAGTACTATGAGTTAAGCAAGACTATACTGAATCTCCGCGAAGTTATATTCCCTATGACTGTTAAACGCGTACTAGTTTGGATTTTCTATTCTATAGTGATAGGTGGACTTATCGCAACACAATCTACTGTAGGGTTTGTTGAATATTTATCTACAATTGTTACAGCAAATATTATACCACTTGCTGTGGTATTATTTGGCATTGAACCACTTATGTTTACCCTTGCATTACTAGCAGCAAAATATCCCATAAAAAAAACAACAACAGCTATCGCATCTATAACAACACCGTCCACTCCACGCGCACTTAGATCCGATGTGCATATAATAATAGCCTGCCATCGTTCTGCCCCAGCTACAAGATCTATTCATATTTTAAGTTATCTTACAAGTGATGGTGTCGCTGAAGAAGCTATTGCAGATCGTGAGAATAAATATCTACATCTGCAAAGACGTCCTATATCAACATTTAATCTAAATGAACTATCAACCATTGGAGTTGAAACTGAAACATTGGCTGATACTTTAAGATTATGGCTGCAAATAGTCACGCCTGATTGTATATTCATTATGGATAATGGCAATGGCCACTATCCTTATGCAGACTACAGTCGAACGATTAAGACTGATTTCACAAGAGAAATTGTACGGTTAATTAATCCAGCCATTAATTACTTCCATTCTAGCATAGGCAATAAGACACAAGCCTTATATCAAGGCACCCTTGAATCAAAGAAATTGCGACCAGATGTTCGTTTTATTGTTGTCAGCGACAATGATGTACGTCCATCATTAGATATCTTAGATGGCTTTAGTTTATTAGATGAAAAACACAAAACATTAGTTATTCCCATCGACACTCTAAGCAGCAATAAAAATGGTAAACGAAATTTATGGGAACAATGGCAAGGGTTAGAATACAAATGTTCTGATTTAGCACACAATGCCTACCAAAAACTATGTGGTCCACCTGTTCCACATGGAGCGATCTCAGGCTATGTAAGAGATTTTTTTGAAGAAGTGATCCGTGAAGATGACGATTTACTATTTGAATATGAAGATGGCAAAAAAGGCCGCAGTGCTCTACGTAAAAATAATATTGCAGTTTTTGCAGTCCACAGTGTTGCTAGGACTTTTTGTCCAACATCTTTTCCACAATATTATAAGCAACGCGTACGCTCATGGGAACAAGCCAGAATCTACTATAGCTGGAAAATTTTTATAGATCTACTTACAATATGGCCACCTTCTCTTAAACGTATTATTGGGGTCAAGCTTTATCAATTATATTATCTTTTTCAAACAGTAGCAGACATTCTGCGGTTACCTGTTTTCCTCCTAGCTGTTACCTATTGGCAATATTGGACAGTTGCCAGTGCACAACTTGTAACTCTTGATTTGTTAGTGATAGGATTCAATTATATAAAATTACGTAATCACCAAGATTTAAAAACCCCTTTTGGAGCAATTATAACGTACCCTATTTATAAACTTATTTATCAAGCCGTAAGTGTGCTTGGTATCTTCCACTGCCTATTTGTGTTTATTCCTAAAGAAAAGAAGCTGATACGAATTAACCAGCAAGAAACTGCGTTAGAACATCAAGCACAGATTGCGCATGCATTAGGCGCAAGGCCTGTAGAGCATCGCCAACTCGACTTTAGAACCTCAAGTGATTTAAGCTCTCTACCAGGAGGGGCTATGCCTATACCAGAACCCATATCAGGTCTTTTACCTATTATGGCAAGCGCTAGAATCCACCAATTACATCTTGAGCAAATGCGAAGAATAGCTGAAGCTTCTGCAGATATCATCCCTGTGGGCACAGCAGGTGAACCAGCAGAACCTGTCGCAAAAAGAACTTTTATGGGTTTTATACGTAACGTTTTTAACTCTGCATCTCATCCAATTCAAACGACACCCACACCACAAATAATACCTACTGGAACTTATGCAGGGTACCCTGTAGGAGGGTACAGGCTTGGTATTGAACGGTATTATTCACATGTATCATTCTCACCTGCACCACCACCGCCTGCACCACTAGCACTGGTTTATGTACCAGCCTTGGATACCATAGATGCCATTTCGCCAAGACCATCTTTTTTGGGGGTAGAGCCATAAGTTAGCATCTTTACACAAAAGGCAAAAGTAAAAATGGTTTGACCTACAAAAAGTAAAGAGTGATTATACAGGTAAAATAAAACACCATTCAAGACACTCGCTCCCATGGTCATGAATGCGCCCATGGCAGCAGCTGCACTAGCTGCACGTGTAGGAAAGTTATTTAATAACAAAGAAGTTGCACTAGGGTTAATTAATCCATTACCAAAAACGAAAAAGAACATTGGCCCCATAATGGTCAAGATTGAAATATACTGCAACCAATAGAATACTAACATTAAGATTCCTGCAATGAGCTGAGAGTAGTTTCCTATATAGATAACAGTTTCACGATTGTATTTTTTCACTAATTTATTCCCTGTCGCTGTGCCAAAAATATATCCAATGGCTAAAAAACAAATTGCCTGACCATACTGAATGCTTGAATAATTTAATTGTTCTTTAAAGATAAACGGTGCTGAACTTAAATAAAATAAGAACCCAGAAAACCCAAGCATATTAATCAAACTGAACTGCCAAAAATACTTAGACATGAATAGTATTTTATAGCTCTGCAGCACAAATTTTATTGTGATTGAGAGTTTCTCTAAAGATCTCCTAACCACTTTTGAATTTTCCTTTGTTTCTCGACTTCTTGACTGCATTGTTTCTGGAAGAAAAGTTACTACCGCAATAAATAAAACTAAAGCGAAGAATGCAACCACGTAGAAATTCATTATCCAACCATAATACCTATGAATAACTGATCCGATCATAGGTGCCATTAATGAAGATATTGTCATAACTATTCCAACCATTGAAACAGCTCGAATATATTTTTCGCCCTTGAATAAGTCAAAAATAATAGCACGATTTGCAATACCAAAACTTCCAACACCCAATCCCTGTAAAAATCTTGCATATAATAAATGCTGTATACTTTGACTTTGTGAAGCCATAAATGTTGCCACAAGAAAAATACCCACACCTATTATCATAAATAATCTACGGCCCAATAAATCAGATAAAGGGCCACATAGTAATTGCATTATCGCATAACCAAAATACAAGATAGTGACGCTGTTTTTTATTAATTCGTTAGTGGTATTAAAGATTTTTGCTAAATCAGGAAGCGAAGGGATATAAATATCTGTAGCAAATTGACCTAAAGTCGAGGCAAAGATAATTAAAAACAATACAACTCGATGTTCCATATCTATGTACTTCCATGTCTATAGACTAATATGCTTGTGTTATAACATTTCTATAATACTCCTACTATCATTAATCATCCCTTAAATTACAAAGGTATTCAATACAATAGTTACAATTATTTTTTCTATTGGTTCATGAAGTTGTCGTCTTTCTCAGTTTCTCTTTATCGATTAAGCCTCGCCACTGTTTAAAATAATTTTTAAAATAATTTGTATCAAAATAATCTTGAGTCTCTTGATACCTCCTTGGCAAAAGATACCACGGCAGATTTGGATATCTGTGATGGACACGATGATAATTAAAATTCAAGATTAACTTTTGCCATAATTTAGGTGCTTTTAAATTAAATGCTCCATTAATATTATCTAAACTAGCACCATAATGCGGTAGATTATCTGTACTTGAAATTAACAAACCTCTGATAGACAAATACAATAAATATAGCCAAACATGGTCATTGTAACATATTAAAACCATGCTAAACATTATTATATTGATAAGATTATCAACTCTAATATTTTTAAGCCTATCTGGCTTAACTAATAAAATTTGGCCATTCTTTAGATAAGGATGCTCATTACCTAGAATTTTTTTGGCTACTTTTAATACCATTTTGGCGGGAAGAAACAGCAGTAATGGCCCCATAATCTCAAACAGATACATCCCAAATGAAATGTGAGTATAGTACACTAAGTTTTTTCGAGTTTTATAACCATAGTACTGAATTTTACTATATGTTTTTTTCAAAGAAGCATCATAACCATCTGTCAGATCATAGTCTGTCCTATTATATCGATGATGCTGCATGTGGCCAAATTTAAGAGTCTCAAAATTGATATGAAAAATAATTGATACTAATCTGCTATATAATAAATTTTTCTTAGGAGCACTTGATAGATTATTGTGTATCCCTTCATGAATCAATGACCAAGTAGTGTTTGTTAACAATAAACTAGGAATCCACATTAAAAAACCGGAGTAACTCCCCGTGCTAAATAACACCATAGGGGGCAACGCCATAGACATAGTATGTATAATTACTAAAAAGAAAAGTAATTTTATATTTATATTACTTGTATTCATAACTTAGTATGTCGTATTTTTATTATTACAGCTTTATTATAAACTAAATTGACTCCTTTTGGTGCCTCCAGTGATTTTGGTCATTTTAGTGATTTATATACTTAAGATAACCAAAGAATGTGCTGATATATCCCACCTGATAAATATTGAGCTACAGACTAAATTGCTATAGACTAACAAACTTATTAAGAAACTTTAAATTAAACCCTCTAAATCAAGATATTAATAATCTTTATATCGGTGATAAGTACGTTTTAAATCTAGACTCTTAAACTAAAATAACATTATAAACTATTAAATTGCTTATTAATGGACACTATGAATACTTTTACTTATTTGATAGATCTCATTGCTTATTATTCATGGTCACCACTTTCTATATTGTTACTAGTTGGCACAGGATTACTACTAACTCTACAATTTCACTTTATTCAATTAAGATACTTCACTAAGGCATTCAAAGTATTAATCAGCGGTAAAAAATCAAAGAGAAAATCAACTAAGGGCGATGATAAACTATCTGGCTTTCAAGCATTGAGCACCGTGTTATCAGGCACCATTGGAACTGGAAATATCGCAGGAGTAGCTACAGCTATTGTGGTCGGCGGCCCTGGGACTATCTTTTGGATGTGGGTAACTGGTTTCTTAGGGATGGCGACTAAATTCACGAGCTGCACGCTGGGGCATTACTATCGAAGAGTAGACGCCAATAACAAAATCCTCGGTGGCCCCATGATAACTCTTATGTATGGCTTAAAGTACCACAAGCTTGCAAAAATGTTCGCTTTTTTTATGATTCTTGGCACATTATCAACAGGTTCAATGGTCCAAGCAAACTCTATCACAGAAGGTATTAGCTATCTAATCCCCAGCCTAGAAAACTACCGATTAATCCTAGGGCTTATTATCTCGTTACTTGCAGGCATTGTGATTATAGGCGGGGTAAAAAGAATCGCACACGTAGCGGAAGTTATTGTGCCTTTTATGGCTTCAGCTTACGTGCTAACTGCTTTATTTATTTTATGCTTAAATTATAAAGCAGTCCCTAGTACTTTTATGTTAATTTTCGAGCATGCTTTCTCAATCCAATCCATTGCCGGTACTAGCATCTGGCTTGTGGTTAGAAGTGGTGTCTCTCGTGGGCTTTTTGCTTCTGAAGCAGGACTAGGCACAGCTCCTATTGCTATTGCAACGTTAGATACTGATAAATCTGTTGAAGCAGGCTTTATAGGCATGATTGGCCCTGTTTTTGATACACTTATCTTATGCACTATGACTGGTTTTATTATTCTTGCAACAGGAGCTTATCATACTGATACTCCATCACTTCTAAATGGCGCCCAACTTTCCCAAAAAGCATTTGAGCTTGGTTTGGGAGAGTTTGGACAAAATTCTGCTGTTATTGCTACCTGGGTTGTCGGATTAAGTTTAGTATTATTCGCCTATACAACCATATTAACATGGTCTTACTACGGGGACCGTTGCGTAAGTTTTTTATTTGGTGAAAAATATATTTTTACTTACAGAGTATTATTACTACTTATTTTAACCATAGGCTCTGTTTTAAATCTAAGGGTCGTCTGGGATATTGCCGATATCGCCAATATAGGTATAGCTATACCTAATTTAATCTCACTATTATTGCTAAGGAAAAAAGTCGCTGAGTTACTCAAAAACTATGTACTTATAAATCAAAAATAAGCGCATCGGGTAATAATTGGAACTATTTCTTATCTTGCTTGTCCAACCCGGGTATACAGCTTGAGCACCTCAATAAACATTTAGTAGGTTAGTAATTCTATGGCACAAATTCCTAGACAGCAATCAGACGCAGAAAGACTTAAGAGCCTCAGCCCTACTGGGCAACCTGTAGAAACACTTAAAAACCCTAGCCCTGCTAGACAACCTGCAGAAGCACTTAAGAGCCCTAATGGCTTGCTCAGAGCTGTGAGTAACTTTAAACAAAGAATAAGTAACTTCTTGCGTAGATCTGCTAGTAGTTTTATGCAAAATCTACGTAGTCTCTTCAGTAGATCCAAAAAAGTCAGTAGGTCCAAAAAAGGAAAAGATACCTCCGGGGATCTTGCTGCTTTAGCAAAACAACCTGTTGTATCACCACAAGTTGCAAAATCTCCATCTGGCTCACCACAACTATCAGCAGCGAAGGAGAAACCTGCAGCTCCATTATCAGCACCTCCTCCCGCAAGACCTCCATCTGGCTCACCACCTATGGCACAAGGAGCACTTGCAGACCTATTATCACAACTGTCAGCAGCAAAGGAGAGACTTCCAGCTCCCCCTCCAACAGTTCGACCTGACTTACCTATGGAATCATCTGACGTAGCTATGGCATTTAATCCGCATGCCTCCAAAACTTGGAGAGATACACCAAGTGACGACGATACAGATGTAACCGGGGGAGAACCTGCTCAATTAGAATTGGATGCAGCAGCAAAAGACCGACACCCTTCTCCTACAGAATTATTACCAGCTATTCCTGCTTCGCTTGATGCAGAAGGGAGGGAGACTAGACTATCATTGCTTAGTGAAGGCATAGGAGTTGCTGCATCGCTTGTTGACAGCATACAAGCCCATCCTCGCGAAGCTCCTGAGGAAAAAGAAGAAGTGCAGACACGACGGCCAGGAGGCCAGTGAATTACATAAAATCTAACTATTCTCAGCACTCAACTTATTTGTATATTTCAATAAATATGCTTTTTGGCCAAAATGTAGCAAAATGGGAACCAACATAAAATGTATCCAGCGAACCACTATAACTGCTAATAAAAATCTCCCAAATTCCACTTGCATAGCTCCAGCAGCAATTGTAAACAATTTAAAAGGCGGAAATGGTAGAATACTGGCTGGTAACAACATCAATAACCCATAATCACCAAACCAATCTTGTACTTGTAAAAATTCCCCTGCATAATCCATAGACTCAATAAAAGGCTCTATGTAAAGCATAAGATAATACCCCATAAGGTACCCTATAATACTACCTAGCAACGCACAAATTGTAGCAATATTTACATATCGCAATGTCTTGCCCTTATGTAGCATTAATAGCGGAAGCAACATAACAATTGGCGAGATAGGAGAAATACAAGACTCTAAAAAACATAAGCCCCCCATCATCCAAAGTCCATAAGGGGTAGTCACAAAACTTTTAAGTTTTGCATAAATTTTAGATTTAGTTATCATATTTCACTCATCATTAGTGTTTAAAATAAACCATAAACTTTGCACCACCTAGCTCAGAATCAGATACAGTTATATCACCCGCATACGCAGCAACAATATCAGTTAGTATTGACATTCCTATACCATGACCAGCAATTTTTTCATCTGCACGAATACCGCGTTTTAATATTTCTTGTTTTTTATCGTCAAAAATTCCAGGACCATCATCTTCAACTACCAATGTTAATAAAGCTCCATCTGATTCTTTATTCTCTGTTACTGTTAGTTTTACTTTGCTGTTACACCATTTGCAAGCATTGTCTAATAGATTACCTAGCACTTCTAGGAGATCACCTTTATCGCCATAGAACATAGCTTTTGCATCTATATCAGTCTCAACAACAATTTTTTTATCTTGATAGACTTTTTGTAGCGCTGATACTATTTTATCGATTAAAACCTTAACATTAACTGGCTTGCTTAAGCTTGCTTTTGTACCAGCAGCTTGAGCTCGACGCAAATGATAAGTAACTAAATCAGTCAGGTTATCTACCTGTTCTATTAGAACAGTTTTAGTTTTAACGTTAATCCTATCATTATTAACCGTGCTATTTATTATAGATAATGATGTTTTAAAGCTATGGGCCAAATCCCCTAAAGAATTACGATAACGCTTTTGTCTTTCTCTTTCAAATTTCAATAATGTGTTCAAATCTTTAGTTAGATTTTTTATTTCATCAACATAATTACTGTCTAAATACTCTCGCTTACCTTCTTCTATATCGCTTAAATCTTTTCTTAACCTCGCTAAAGGCGCCAACCCCCAGTTTAATACTATAATTTGAATAAGAACCATTAGGATAACTATAATAACCAACAATCGCCAAAGATTCATTCTAAAATAATGTAGATCCTGCTGATAATGCCTATCAGTTTCAGCAACATGGAAAACATAGATCACCTGTTTTTCTGCATCATTAGCCCAAACATAACCAAGGCTTAATAAAAACAAATTTGAACCATCACTGGCTTTTACTTCAGACAGTTTATGCTCACCAGGTTGCACTACAGCTGTGTAGGGAATTTTTAAATCACCCGTCGATGGGGATTGCCAAATTATTTTATTCTCATACGAAACTGCAGCATAATATCCTGACTTAGGAAGTAACAGACGTTTATTTAATAAATTTTTAGGAAAATCTAAATCTATTTTTTCGTCTACCTCATCCAAACTAATTAACTCATAAATTTGACTTTGTAAACGTAAAGACACAGCTGTTGTAGCTTTGGCGATAAAAGCTCGATCAAGTATTATTCCTGTAAGAATTCCAAAGAATACGATAACAATAACAGAAGATAGTAATAATCTTGCCTTTAGTGAGTTCATTAAATTAACTTTATTAATTATAATCATTTAAATTATAACATTAATGACTCGTTATCAGCGAGTTATTTGTAACTGTTACCCATTACCCGAATGGCCGCAGTCTAAAGGACAAGTAAGTTGCTAGTCTATTTTTTTAGTGCAAACTTATAACCACGACCACGTAAAGTTTCAATAGGCTTTAAAATGTCATCTGGATCAATTTTTTGTCTTAAACGACGCATAAATACTTCAATAACATTACTGTCTCTTTCATGATCTTGGGCATATAAAACATCTATTAATCTATTTTTAGAGATTACTTGATTAGGATAAGTCATTAAGTATTCTAGAATTTTATATTCAAATGTTGTCAGATCAATAGTTCTATTACCTACTTGAACTTCATGGGTCAGGGTATTTAAAGTGATATCCCCTATCTTTAATTCTGCTTGTGCCCAACCTCCTGTGCGCCTGATCAAAGCATTCACTCGAGCTGCTAGTTCTTCAATATGAAAGGGCTTTGTAACATAATCATCGGCACCAGCCTCTAGTGCTTCCACTTTTTCCTGCCAACGATCCCTTGCTGTTAGGATAATAATAGGGAAAGATTTACCTTTTGCCCGTATTTTTTTAATTAGGCTAATTCCATCTAATTTTGGTAGTCCTAAGTCAACAATAGCAAGATCAATATTATATTCAAGAGCTAAGTATAAACCTTCTTCTCCATCAGAGGCTGGATCAATTGTGACCAGTTTAGATGTAAAATAATTTACCAATTCTTCTCTTAATTCATTAGTATCTTCTACTATCAATATTCTCATTGTCTTATTCTCATCATCTATACATACATTAAAGCATAATATTAATTATTTTCTACGATAGTTACCTGCTTTCTTCTTGGGTTACTTGAACATCTAAGTTGAATAGGCCTAACTGATTGTTTATAAATAATTTTTTGCGATTTCACACCCATAAATATAGCTACAATCATCGTCTGCACCCCAGCATGCTAATTTATGTGGCAAAACAGCTAAGACCAGCATATTATAGGCCATTAGCTTACCGGGTAATTTACTTCTAAAAAATTGCATTTAATACACAATTCACACGTTAGTTATTAAAGTCGATGGGCTTATAATACCCTACAGAGCTGAACAATAACTGAATGAGTTAAGCTTTTGTTAAGTATTTAATGAATCCAGGAGTCTACATCATTAAAACTTAGCGGTGGGAGAAGCTCTGTGTATGTCAGCATAAGTAAACCAATAGCACTTAACAGTAAAATTGTCATATAACTTGCCATAACAAGACGAAAGATCCTCACCGGCAAGCTACCCGTCATAGCCAAACTCTGATCACCGCGGTTCGACCATTTTTGGAATGGTAGGCGAAACAGCAAATATATTTTAAAAGCAGAAGTTACTATTTGATTTGCATACAGCAAAAAAGGAAAGCTCATATTAATACGACGATTATGATAAAATAAACAAAAAGCTAGGCATAATCGAGAAAATAATATCCATACTAAATAAATCACTACAAAAGATGATGAAACTATAATAGAACCAGATATCATCAAGAATGGTGCACACATCATACTAAATACTACTATACGCTGATCGACCAAACACCACCAAGCAAATAAACCCACTTTTGCCGGCCCTAACATGATGCCTCGCCAACCATTACGAAGAATATTTCCTGACCAACGCAACATATTCTCTTTTAATCGATGCAATGGTGTGTATTCTGCATCTAATTCTTCTATTGTATACACGATTGCATCTGGTACATATAACATATCAGCTCCTTGTTTTAACAAGGCATACCAACTACTTTTATCATCTCCTGATAAGAATCGAAATCTTCCCCATAACCAATGGTCTAGACTATCTCGTTCGATCAGACTAATAAATGTTTCATTTAATACTAAACGCGCACGAAATATTGACATTCGTCCTGTTAATGTAATTACTTTATTAGACACAGCATGCGATTGCATGATCATGTGCCTTTGTGTAAATCTTAAACTAAACCAGTTTTGCATCCAATTCGGTACATTCATTAATGGCCGTTCATTTGTAGTTAAAGCATGTACATTTGGTTTTATATGAAATATAGGAACCGACTTTACAATAGTGCCTGGTGTTAACACCGTATCACCATCCATAAATACAATAGGATCATCATCACCAATGCCCTTTCTAGCAATACAACGTAAGGCAGATCCCATTGCAGCACGCTTACCCGGTTCTACTTGGCGCACTAAGATTAGATTTAAATTTTTAGCATGATTCAACCAATCCCATATTTTTCTTATACGTTCTTCAATTTCGTAGTTAGCTGTTGCTATATATAACTCAACAGGCACATGTAATAGTTTCGCTTCTTGATTAATTGATGCCATCATTTGCTCTAAAACGTAACTAGACTCATTATAGGCTGTCACCATAAAAACCACTTTTTTTGGCCGCCAGCCTCTATCTAATAACTCACCAGCATGAAATCTTATAATAGCAAATTTGATTTGATTATAATAAATTGATCGAACGAAATGGGTCAACCACCAAATGTAACGCCATAATCCTAATGCACCAAATAAAATAAGCCACATCTTATAATCTGGATTCCAAATGGTATTAGGTAAATTCCAAATAAGGATAAATAAAACCCCACAATATAATATAAATTTATAAACTTGATTACCTTCAAGTTTAAATTTAGGCCTAGTAACTGTTTTATTATCTTGTTTGCTTGTGGATGTAGATGTAGATGAAGGCATAGGATGATCAATATCTTTGTAACTGATCAAACCATCTGTAGTCTTGTAATTTGCTGGCATAGAGATAAATAATATTTATAGTTTTATTTAAAATTAAACATCTATAAGATCACAATATAATTCTAGTATAGCAGGATACTAACTCAAGATAGCATATGATTTATCTTGACTTTTTTTGTTTGAAAACTATAAATAAATATGTATGCATAATCGTAAAGCAGGTGTAACTCAATGAAATTTTATAACATACTATCAAAAGTCCAGATTTTTATAGTTATTTACTTTTTAAACCTAGCTTTTGGTCAAACAACAACTGACCCATCTGCAAAGACAGCAACAACGATTAAATCTCCCCATTCGCAGGCTAATAGCTCAAATTCTGATGCTAATGACAATTATTTAGAACTTGAATTAGATACTCCCTCGGATTATGATGCAGCCCAAAAACAAAATAACAAAGCTTCTGACAACAATAGCTCTTCAGAATATGACGAAATAGAAAAGATTGAAAGTAAAGATAATTTAGTACCAGCTAAAACAAATACTGATAAGACTAAGACAACAGGTACTACTACCACTAATAATACTTCAAACATAGATCTTAATGTTATAGCTCCAAGTAAAACAACAACAATAGATTCAACATCTACAACAGCAATTGCTCCAAAAAAAAATACAGTTCCTAATACTGCTACAACTGCGACTACAACTGCTGCTGTCAATAAAACAACTAACGCTAATGCCTCCATATTGAAACCAGATAATGTAACTACAAAAGAAGATTCATCAATAATTATTAGAGGTTCTTATTTATTATCTAATGATTCTGACGCCGATGGCGGTAAATTAACTATTATTTCTGTGAAACCACCCAAAAATGGCCGTGCTGTCTTGATTGGTCACAATATCATTTACAGCCCTAATAGCAATTTTCACGGATTAGATCCTATTTATTATACGGTAAGTGACTCCAGCGGAAAAACATCTGAAGGTTTAGTCAACATTAACGTAACTTCTGTAAACGACACTCCTGATGTATCTCCCATACTAGATCAAGAAGTAAAACCTGGTGAAGAAATCAAGTTAAAATCCGGTAAATATTTTGACGATGAAGAAGGAAGCAAGCTTGACTATAGTGCAACAGGATTACCCCCCGGGCTGAGTATTGATAATAATGGTTTTATTAGCGGCAAAATCGCTCCAGATGCAAAAGGTGGCGAATACCATGTTACTATTTACGCAGCCGATCCAAGCGGAGCAACAGCAACTAATGAATTTACTTATTTGGTAGTAACACCCAGCGTTGACACAACATTATATTCTGATTCTGAAACTAAATCGCTAATTACAACAGCTCCAGCTGGAGAAGACATTACTAATACTGATCCTCAGGTAAATAGAACACCCGATACCGATAATGGTAATGGTAGTAGTAATCAAACTACCGATACATCAACTGCTACTGCGCCATCCGCACCTAACGCTACTCCCACAGCAACAACCCCAACAGCAGCACCTAACACTACTTCAACAACAACGGCCCCATCAGCAATACCTAAGTCATCCCCAACGCCTTCCCCTAACACTTAACATCCAGGTCTAGGTGTATGCGAAACAGATGTCACAGATAGCTCAGGTGAATCGGGTGAATCTGATTCACCATCTACAGACATTTCCTCGCCATCATCTATATTACCAAGAGCTGTATATATTTCAGGTTTTAAAACAACCCCAGCTTTCAATATTAAATCTAGAAAATCCTTATTTGGATGTTCTCCACTTAACCATGAAGCTGTTAACATACTTCTTACCAAATTTTCTATTTCAGCATCTGAAGAAATTGAAAATAGTGTATTAATTTTTCTTACAATGTTGGTTAAGCATATTATCTTATAAGGATGGGAACTTTCTAATTTTGTTATAGCTTTTATAGTGTGCGCGCAAGAATCAAACTGCCATTGTTTCCTATCTTCTAAAGAAACAACGCGACCCTGGAACGTAGTAGATAAAAAAAGCCAGTATCTTTATGAAATTTAAATATCTCTTCTGCTCTTTTTTGACCTGTTTTAATTTCTGCCAACATCTGACTTATGCTAAACCCGTCAAAACAATTAGGATCAGTTAATATAGTTAGACTTAAATCGTGTCGTAGTAATTCTTTTAGTAAAACTAATATACAAAAAGTTCGGCAATTACCATCCTCAAAGGGGTGTAATCTTTCCAGAGATTGGATCATTTTTATTAATAATAATAAAACTGCATCTTCTTCTTTTTTACCGCTTAAGGCAAGTTCTAATAAACCTTTCTCATACTCATCCAGAATTTCGGTAACTCTTCTCTCAATAAAGTCATATACAGCTTTACTAAACTCGTCCCTAGACATTGCTAGACTAAACTCCCCATACCCACCATGCATAGTCATTTCTCTTAGAGAATAATCCTTAACGCTTCCCATATTCTCAATATTTTTATTAATTTCTTGAATCCCTTCGTTAGTAGCAGTCTTACCTAATGATAGACTAAAAGTTACAATGGCTTGCTAACTTCAGGAAGTAAAGTCAAAACAGCCCCAATCAAGCCACTTAAATAACCTGATTCGTTTTCATAACATAAAAGACCACGCTCTAGCCTATATCCATCTATTAAAAACAACCATAAGCAATCTACAGAAAAATCGCTAATTATACTATCTGCCAATCTGCTCATAGACGTGTTGATTCCGTTTATTCTAAAAAATCATTAATTATAGTATAGCAGCCTGGTTTCAAATCTAGTGGGAGTTTATAGTTACCAAATCTAATTCTTATTAGCCTATTTACTTTGCAACCCACTGCATCAAACAATCGTCTAACAACACGGTTACGCCCCTCAGTTAAAACCACTCGATACCAGTTATTAGAAGCTTGAAAATCTGAATTACTATTATGTCTTATAATACTCTTAAACTGTGCTAAACCATCTTCAAGCTCTATGCCCGCTAATAATTTTTTAATAGTAATAGAATCAAGACTACCTAATACACGAACTAAATATTCACGTTCATGATTATATCGAGGATGCATTAATTTATTTGCAAATTCACCATCAGTAGTAAACAATAATAACCCACTAGTGTTTAAATCTAATCTGCCTATACTAATCCAGCGGCTGTTTTGAAGAACTGGCAAATCAGAAAAAACAGTTTCTCTATTTTCTGGATCATCGTTAGTACAGATTTTCCCAACAGGCTTATGATAAATTAACAATTTTACTTTTTGTTTATTCTCGCTTAATTTCTTAGTGCTTAACTCTTTGGATTTAGCTATAATAATTTTTTTATTATCAACAAAGATTTCAGAATCTTGATCAACTTTGCAGCCTAATTCAGCTATTTTACCATTGACTTTAATTCTACCCTCGTTAATCAATAATTCTATTTTACGTCTTGAGCCAATACCAATATTGGCTAAAAACTTTTGCAGCCTTTCACTCATATGATTTTTCTTATTATTTTATTATAGTGATTTTAAAAAACATTGCTAGGTTTGAGAATTTTCAACATCTCCCACTTCTTCCGCTTCTTCCCTTTCTTCATCATCTAAAGCTACTTGATTTTTTATAGGATCAGATTGATTGACTTGATCAAGAATATTATCCAAGGCTACACTTTGCTGAATATCTTTTATATCCGCAAGCGTTGGTAAATCTTCTAATTTCTCTAAATTTAAATCATACAGAAACTGTTGTGTTGTAGCATAGATTGCTGGTCTACCTGGTAGCTCTTTATGCCCGACTATCTTAACCCACTCTCTGTCCAATAAATTTCTAATAATTTGTGAACTCACTGCAACGCCACGAATGTGTTCAATCTCACCACGAGTAATAGGCTGACGATAAGCTATAATAGCCAAAGTCTCTAGAGTAGCTTTAGTATATCTAGTAGGTTTCTCTTGCCATAATTCTTGCACCAAAGGAGCATATTCCATTTTGGTTTGTATTCTATAAGCAGAACCTAAAAATTTTAATTCTATCGCCCTTCCCGTTAAATCTGCAGCAAGTTCATCTAAAGCTAATTTTATATATTTAATATTATATTTAATTTTGTCTTTTGACCTAGTGTTAGGATTTTCATTATGTTGATCAATAGTTGTTGTTAAATTTTTAATAGACATTGGTTTATCAGATGCCATTAATAAAGCCTCTAATACTAGCTTTAACTTCTCAAAATCTTTATTATTTAATAACAATAACTCTTGTGTTATTTCATTGTTTTCAATGCCTACTGATACTTCTGTATTTAAAACTTTATCTAAATCTGTATCAACTTCAGTCATGATAATTTTGACCTTATATAAATAGGAGTAAATTCTTGGTTTTGTACAATTTCTATCAAAGATTCACGGCATAGTTCTAAAATAGCCATAAATGTTACAATCACACCTGGTTTGCCTTCTGCAGGTACAAAAAAAGTAGTGAACTCAAGGTAGCTATCGCCATCAAGCATTTCTAAAATTTTACTCATACGTTCTCGTAATGACAACACTTCTTGCTGAATATGATGATGAGCAAAACTATCGATACGCTGCATTACAGCTAGCATGGCATGCATTAAATCTGGTAACGATACAGAAGGTAACTCAGCTATCACTTGCACACTATTTCTATCTAAAGAACAATCATAAGTATCTCGATTATGCCTGGGAAGCTCATCAAGATCATTAGCAGCTTTTTTAAAGCGCTCGTATTCTTGTAATCTTCGTATTAATTCTGCCCTAGGATCCTCTTCATTTTCATCTAAATCTTTTGGTTTAGGAAGCAGCATTCTTGACTTAATTTCTGCAAGCATAGCCGCCATCAATAAATACTCAGCTGCTAATTCAAGACGAAAAGCTTCCATTAGTTTAATATACTGTAGATACTGGTGAGTAATCTCAGCTATGGGAATATTTAAAATGTCTAAATCTTGCTTACGAATTAAGTATAATAATAAATCCAGAGGTCCCTCAAAAGCTTCTAAAAAAACTTCTAGAGCATGAGGTGGAATATATAAATCTTTTGGCATTTCAATCATAGCCTTACCAGCTACAATGGCAATAATGTCCGCATCTAACAATTCTTGAGGTGATGCAGGCAAAGCCTGCTCCGTCTCATCGCTTAATTTCGTCTCTTCTGCAGATTCTATAGTAGTTTCAGTCATTGTCTTCCTAATTAATAATTTAACCCTATAGCTGATCTCACTTCTTCTAGAGTAACTCTTGCTATTTCACGTGCTTTTTGCGCACCTGTTGCCGCTATGTCTTTAATAAAATTTGTATCTTTCTCTAATCTCACTATCTCATCTTGAATTGGTTGTAACTCTTGCTTAATAGCATCAATAACTGGCTTCTTGCAATCTACACATCCAATTTTAGCACCTGTACAACCATCTTGTACCCAATTTTGAGTCTCTTGGTTAGAATAAATTTTATGCAAATCCCATACTGGGCATTGTTCCGGTGTACCAGGATCCGTTCTTCTAACACGAGCAGGATCAGTTTGCATTGTTTTAATTTTTTTCTCTACTTCGTCTAAATTCTCTCTTAAATTAATAGTATTACCATAAGACTTAGACATTTTTTGGCCATTAAACCCTGGCACCTTTGGAAATTTAGTCAACAAAGCTTCAGGCTCTGGTAAAATAATTCTCCCTTTGCCTTCTACAGAACCTAGTAATAGCTCTTTATCCAATAAATTAATATTTAATCGACTAGTTATTAACTCTATCGCAGAACTCAATGACTCTTGAGATCCAACTTCTTGATAGTGTTTTCTTAATTTTAAATATGTTTCTTTAGTTTTTGAATCAAACTTACTTAATATAAGGTCTAATTTTTGTTCCTGATCTTTTTCTCGGCCATAAATATAGTTGAATCGTCGTGCTATTTCACGCGAGAATTCTATATGTGGCACTTGATCCTCTCCAACGGGGATGTAGTTTGCTTTATAAATTAAAACATCCGCTGTTTGCAGCAATGGGTATCCTAAAAAACCATATGTACCTAAATCAAATTGAATTAATTTCTGTTGTTGATCTTTATAAGTTGGGATACGCTCTAGCCAAGACAATGGAGTAATCATGGATAATAATAAATGAAGCTCACTATGCTCAGGAACTTGTGATTGAATAAAGATAGTTGCTTTCTGGGGATCAAGACCACAGGCTATCCACTCAGTTAAGCATTTAGTCACTATATTATCTAACTCTGGGACGTTGTTATAATGTGTGGTCAAACAATGCCAATCAGCAATAAAAAAAAAGCAGTCAAATCTCTTTTGTAATTCTACCCAATTTTTAAGAGCTCCATGTAAATGGCCTAAATGCATTAATCCTGTGGATCGCATTCCTGAAACTACCCTTCGTTTCTGTCCATTTACTGCCTCTGTTGCTATTTCCAAAACTACCTCCAGATTTAATACTCTAAAATTCCAGCATCACCTTTGCCATGACGAATTATTTCAACTTTCTTATCTAGCAATGATACTACAGTAGACATTTCCGGACTACCTAATCCTCCATCAATAATCACGTCAAAGATATTATGAAATTGTTCTTTAATAACTTCTGGTTCAAAATGTGGAAATTCATCTCCTGGTAACCACAAAGTTGAGCTATACAAGGGTTCGCCGTAAGTTCTTAAAACATCCAATAATATATTATTATTAGGGATCCGGATACCAATAGTTTTACGTTTAAGATGTAATCGTTTGGGAAGTGTAATATTTGCAGGTAGGATAAAAGTATAAGGACCAGGGGTAGCTTTTTTTAATAATTTAAATGCCATATCTTCTATTCTAGCATACAAGCTAGCCTGAGAAATATCTGGTAACAGCAATGCCAGCATGTGATCATCAGCATATCCACGTATTTTAGCGATCTTCTTCTGTGCTATTTGATCGCCTATTGGGCAACATAGTGCATAACAGCAATCTGTTGGCACAACGACTACCGCCCCTGATTTAAGATCTTCAACCACTTGATTTATCAATCTTTGCTGCGGATTATCTGGATGTATGATATAATGTTTTGTCATATATTTATAAAATAGCATTGTTAATTAATCATGAAAATAGCTTTAGACCTTATCTCAGTACTTATATTTTTTGTCGTTTACAACTTCTACGATATATTTTACGCTACTGGAGCCATGATGATTACTTATACAGTGACATTTTCTGTTAATTATTTTATAAATAAAAAAATTGATAGAACCATGCTAATCACATGGCTGTTAGTTATATTGCTTGGCGGGTTAACTATTTTTCTTCACAACGAAGAATACATCAAATTTAAACCCACTTTGATTTACTTGCTTTTTGCTGTAGCTTTTCATGTTAGTCCTTATTTTAAAGATGAAAAATCAATTATGGAGCGTATGGCTGGTCATCAAATAAACTTACCCAAGAAAGTCTGGTCAAAATTAAATATCTTCTGGACAACAATATTTTATATTCTAGGCTTTTTAAATCTCTATATAGCCTATTATTTCACTACGCAACAATGGGTTTATTTTAAAACCTTTGGCATTATTGGTTTCTTGATTGTAGCTACTATTGTACAGATAGCGTACATGAGCAAATATATAAAAGCTGATAACTCATGATTAATTCAGATTACAACCAGCCGGTTCAAGCAAACGATAAAGACCGAGATCCTGCTTTAGAAAAACAAATTTTAACAAAACTTGCGATCTTAAATCCCCTTAAAATTACTCTTAATGATGAAAGTTATAAACACAAAGGACATCGTGGTGTTTTAGAAAAGGGCGGTAGGCATTATCATTTATCTATTAGTAGTGATGCATTTAATAATCTTAATTTAATAAAACAGCATCAATTAATCTATGTAACTTTGGGAGCATTAATTGGTAACGAAATACATGCTTTAAGAATCACTATACTATAATATAAGCTCATTAATAGATTAATCTCAAAAATACTCCCAGATACCATAAACAAGAGGCTAAAATTGCAGCTGATGGAATAGTGAAGATCCAAGCATACACTATACTGCGAGCAACACCCCAGCGAACAGCTGCAGCGCTTTGTATTGACCCTACGCCAATAATCGAACCCGTAATAGTATGAGTTGTTGAAACAGGTATACCCAAGGATGATGCTAGTGAGATTGTAATGGCACTCGCTGTTTCAGCACAACAGCCACTAACAGGTCGCAATTTTGTAATTTTCATCCCCATAGTTTTTACTATACGCCATCCACCAAACATCGTACCTAGAGATATCATAAAATAACAACTAAAAATAACCCACAATGGCACATAAAAATTTTCACCTAAAGCACCATAGGAATATAATAATACTGCGATAATACCCATAGTTTTTTGGGCATCATTGCCCCCATGGCCTATGCTAATTAAAGCAGATGATAACAACTGCATTTTTTTAAAAAATTTATTTATTTTATGATGGTTAAATCTGAAAAAAATTCTTATAGTAAATAATATTAATATCTGACCAATAATAAAACCCAATAAAGGTGAGATAACTATCGCTAAGATTACTTTTAAAAGACTCCATAAATTTAAACTTATCCACCCTGCTTTTGCTAATCCTGTGCCTAACATACCTCCTATTAAAGCATGAGACGAGCTCGATGGTATACCAAAATACCAAGTAATAATATTCCAAATGATTGCACTCAATAAAGAAACCAAAACAACACTGATAGTAACCACGTGTGGATCAATCAATGTTCCAATAGTATTGGCTACGTGAACGCCAAAAAAGAAAAAAGCACTAAAGTTAAAAAAAGCTGCCCATAGCACGGCCCAATGAGGCTTTAAAACTCGCGTAGAAACAACAGTAGCAATAGAATTAGCTGCATCATGAAATCCATTTAAAAAATCAAAAAACAACGCTATAAAAATAGTACAAATTAATAGCAGTAAATCACCATTCATTATGAGTACTCTAGCACAATGCTTTTAATCATATTGGCCACATCTTGACAGCCATTAATTACTAGTTTTGTTCTAGTATAAGTGTCTTTGAGTTTAAAAAAGGTCTTAAAATCATTATCTTCTAAAAAAAGACATCTTTCACCAGATATAACAGCTTTATGGGCTTTGCTTTCTAATGCATTTATTTCTTTACAATATTTAAAAATTTCTTCCGCTCTGTGTAAATCATGAAGCAAATAAACAGCACTCTTAACTAATATACAAGACTGCAAACTTAGATCAGCTAATTCAATTAGTTCATTAGTAACTATACTTAATTTATAAAAAGGAAATCTTTGTGCACAACGATTAATCAAATCCAAAATATCATCAAGACCACTAGCTAGATCATGAATATCATGTCTATCAAACGGCGTAATAAACGTTTGATGAAGTAGTTGAAAAGTGTTGTACGTCAATTGATCGCCTTGCTCTTCATAACTTGCAATAAAATCGACTTGTTTTTGATCTTCTGGATTATGAAACAACTCTTTAAAGCTAGTTGCAGAATTTACTAAACAATCACTAGTTTCTTGGAACAATTTAAAAAACCCATCCTGTTTAGGAATAAACTGTTTGAACATTATAAGCCTTTGTATTGTTGCTTTGTATAAGTATATTAGTATTTATAACGTATCATAGCAAGTGTCATAGCAAGCATCATATGCATAGCATGCTACCATGTGCTTTTGCTCCGAATCTACTGCTTTTAATTTAGGTTCAACCTTAGTACATAAATCTACAACCATAGGGCATCTTGTCCTAAAATTACACCCAGACGATGTATCAATTGGCAGACTCAGATCCCCAGTTAATAGAGTTATTTTTTTATTACGCTCTAAACGAGGATCTGATATAGGTATAGCAGATAATAAAGCTTGCGTATATGGATGTAACGCTTTGTTGTAGATATTTAATTTTTCAGAAAGTTCGACAATTTTCCCTAAATACATAACCATAATTCTATTAGAAATATGTTTGACTATACTTAGATTATGAGAAATAAATATTAAAGTTAAATTATATTTTTTTTGTAGTGACTTTAATAAGTTAATAATTTGTGCCTGAATAGAAACATCTAATGCACTTACTGCCTCATCACAAATAATTAACTTAGGTTTAAGAATCAACGCTCTTGCAATTCCAATGCGTTGACACTGACCACCCGAGAATTCATGGGGATATCTATTAATGTATTCTGGGATTAATCCTACTTCATTCATAACTTCAATTACTTTCTGATATACCTCTTGTTTAGATAAACCAGGATAGAAACATACCAAAGGTTCTGAAATAATTTGTCCAACATTCATTCTAGGATCTAAAGAAGCCAATGGATCTTGAAAAATTATTTGCAGATCTTTTCTAATTTTTCTCAATTTTTTCTCTGACAATTCTACTAAATTTTGATCTTGAAACAGTACAGCACCTGCCGTTGGACGAGTTAATTGCAGGATAGCTCTTCCTAAGGAGGTTTTGCCGCATCCTGATTCACCAACAATTCCTAATGTTTCTCCAGCTAACAAATGAAAACTAACATCATCAACTGCTTTGATTTCATGATGACGACCCGTACTAGGATAATAGAGCTTTAGGTTCTTAACACTTAAAATAATATTATTTGCATCATCCAGCATTTTAAATTCCCTCAAAATGGCATGCTTTATCATGCCCATTACTACTTATACTTACTGGTACGAGTTGTGGAATGTGATCTAAGCATTTTTCTATTTTATAATTGCATCGTTCATTAAAGGGGCAACCTAACATTTCATGTAAGCTTTTGATAGGCTGACCAGGTATAACAAATAAATCATCTGAATCTGTCTGTAAATTAGGAATAGAAGATAATAGACCTTTAGTATAGGGATGTTTGGATCGATAAAAGATATCTTCTACCTTTCCCCTTTCCATAATTCTGCCACCATACATAACAATAACATCGTCACAATGGCCTGCAACGACACCAAGATCATGTGTAATTAGCACAATAGCCATCTCTAATTGATTTTTAAGCTCTGATAATAATTGCATGATGCCAGCTTGTACCGTAACATCAAGTGCTGTTGTTGGTTCATCGGCAATTAACAATTTTGGTTTGCACAATAACGCCATAGCAATCATGATTCTTTGACGCATACCGCCTGAAAACTCATGAGGATACTGCTTGAGTCTTGATTTAGCATTAGATATTTTTACCATATCTAAGCACTCTAAGACTTTAATTTCAGCATTACGTTTTGATATATTCCTCGTATTCCCATACCCATGAGTAATAAGAACCTCTGTTAATTGACGGCCAATATTAACATATGGGTTTAAGCAACTCATAGGATCTTGAAAAACCATCGCAATTTTGTTACCACGGATTTTCTGCATTTCTTTATTAGGTGCATTAACTAGTTCTTTATTTTCAAACAAAATACTACCAGAAACCACTGCATTTTTTGCTAACAATTGCATAATTGCCAACACAGTTTGACTTTTTCCCGAACCAGATTCTCCAACAATACCAAGCATCTGACGTTGCTTTAATTCAGCGCTAAACCCATTTACGGCATTAACAATACTATCATTAGTTTGAAATTTTATAACAAGATCTTTAATTGTCAGTATAGCCATTACAATTACCTATCTTTTGGATCTAGAGCATCTCTTAACCCATCACCAATAAAATTTAAGCACATTAAAGTTAAAGATAAAAAAAATGCAGGGAAAACTAAAGCCCACCATGCTCCTTCAATATTCTGCGCACCTTCATTAACTAAAACTCCCCAACTAGTATCTGGCTCTTGTACTCCCAAACCCAGAAAGCTTAACACAGATTCAGCTAATATAGTCGCTGGAATAGTAAGGGTTACATATATTATTACAACCCCCATCAAATTAGGTATGATATGTCTTTTTATTATTTTTGCATTGCTAATACCGCAAGCACGTGCAGCTTCTATAAATTCTTTTTGTTTTAAACTTAACGTTTGTCCCCGAACCATACGAGCAAGATCAAGCCAATTAGTGGCACCTATGGCAATAAATATCAATAAAATATTTCTTTCAAAGAATACTGTTAATAAAATTACGAAAAACATAAATGGCAAGGCATACAATATATCTACTAAACGCATCATAAAAGCATCGACCTTCCCACCAATGTATCCTGAAACAGAACCATATATTACACCTATAACAAGACTCACAAATGTAGCTACTGTGCCTACTAACAGAGACATACGACCACCATACAAAGTACGTGCAAAAATATCTCTACCTAATAAATCTGTACCAAAGTAATGGCCTGTACTAAGGCTAGGTGGTTGTAACATAAACTCCCAATCTGTATCATCCATCGGAAAGTTTGTGATAAACGGAGCTATTAAGATCATCATTATCACAACAAAAAGAACGATAAAGCTACCAACTGCCAGTTTATTTTTTCTTAATCTATAATAAGAATTCTGCCATAAACTTCTACTTATATTTAAATTTATATTTAAAGCACTTACTATATTATTGACAACTCTATTCATAACGTATTCTCGGATCTAGGTAAGCGTAAATAATATCTGTAATCAAATTAAATAATATTATAAAAAAAGCTGCAAGCACTACTACTCCCATAACCAAAGTATAATCACGATTAATAGCACCTTTAATAAAGTGTTGCCCTACCCCGGGCAAACCAAAAATTTGCTCAATAACTATAGAGCCCGTTAATATTCCTGCTGTTGCAGGTCCAATAAATGAAACCACTGGTAACATTGAGGGTTTTAGAGCATGAAAAAAAAGCACCCTCCACTCAGGTAATCCTTTAGCTCTTGCCGTTCTGATAAATTGTGAATTTAAAACCTCTATCATGCTACCACGAGTAATTCTAGTTATATATGCTATCATGGGTAAACTTAGAGCCACAACAGGCATAATTAAGTTTTGAAAACCAAAAGCTCCTGCCCATTGTCCGGCAGGTAGAACACCAATAAAAATAGCAAATACTAAAATCATTAATGGTGCTGTTACAAAACTAGGAATAGAAATTCCAATCAAAGCAAACAGCATGGCAAAATAATCAAATTTTGAATTTTGATTCCATGCAGCAAGTGATCCTAACAAAACCCCACAAAAAATAGACAAGCTCATAGCATAGAAGCCAAGAATCATAGAGACTGGAAGACCATCATAAATTAATTGATTAACAGTAAAATCTCTATATTTAAAAGAAGGACCAAAATCGCCATGCATTAAATCATTGAGATAATAACCATACTGAATGTATACAGGTTTGTCAAAATGATATTTTTTTTCTAGATTAGCTTTAACTGTGGGGTTTAAAACTCTCTCTCCATCAAATGGCCCACCTGGCATCGCTCGCATTAATAAAAAAGATAAGGTAATAATAATCCACAATGTAGGAATTGCCTGTAGAGTTCTTTTGATAATAAAATATATCACTACCATCCCCTAGCTATTCTGAGTTTTCTTAATATAAATATAACGATCATACGTTATATCTAATATATTAGCAGCATAACCGCCAACATTAGGCTTTATTAAATGCCTTGTTACATAAGTATACAATGGAATAACAGGAACTTCATCGAGTAATAACTGTTCAGCTTTCGCTAATGCTTCTGCACGTTGACTTTTATCACGTTCCACTGATGCAGATTTCATTAGTTTATCATACTCTTTATTTTTAAAGCCACTATGGTTTTGATGATTATCAGATATAAATAAATCTAAAAATGTTGAAGGATCATTATAGTCACCAACCCAACCATCACGAAATAATTCTGTTTCTTTCCGTTCCAACCTGGTTCTTAAAAATACTTTCCATTCCTGATTCACTAACTCTGTTTTAACTCCTAAAGATTTTTTAAACATCGCAGCTAATGCTATAGCTACATTTTTATGTGATTCCGAAGTATTATAAGTTATTCTAATAATAGCCGGATTTTCTTTACTATAGCCTGCTTTTTTATAATATTCTTTAGCTAATGTTAACCTCTGTATACTGTCTATTTTGCTCCAATCATTCATAGAACCTCTGTTTTTAGTTTCATAATTATTGATATTCTCTGGAACAATATAATTAGTTGCAATTTGCCCTGATCTTAAAACTTTTTCAGCAATAATTTTCTTATCAATTACTAAAGCTAAAGCCTGACGTAAATTTTTATTATCTTTGAAAGGTGGTCTATCCAGATTAAAACTATAATAATAAGTTGCTAATTGAGGCGCTATATATAATTCTTTTGATAAATTATCTTTTATCCACTTAAACTGAACATCAGGTATAACACTTGTAAAATCTAAATCTCCAGCACGATATCTATTCAGTTCCATCGATTGCTCAATAGGATAGAATACTACTTTGTCCAATATCACTTTGTCTGCATTCCGATAATAAGGATTTTTAATTACGGATAAATGTGAATTCACCACCCATTCACTGAGTTTAAAAGCACCATTTGATACTAATTTACCAGGTTTAATAAATTCACTTCCATATTTTTTTAGATTTGGTTGGTATATTGGATACGTTGTACTATGAACCAATAACTCCAAAAAATACGGCGTAGGTTTTTCTAATTCGATAACTAACGTTTTATCATTAATGGCTTTAACACCTAATGCTTCTATAGGCAATCTACCATTAATTATTTTTTCAACATTTTTAATTGGTTTTAATATATCAGTGTATACAGAACCTATTCTAGGATCTACAGTTCTACGCATGCCTGCGACAAAATCATCTGCAGTAAGTTTTTCACCATTAGACCAAAGCAGTTTATCTCTTAATTTAAAAGTATAAGTTTTCAAATCTTTTGAAATTTCATAGCTTTTTGCCTGGCCTAGGATAATTTTACCTGACTGATCTGCAGTCATTAATCCTTCATATAGATCAACAATTACATTAATAGAAGATACGCCTGTTGCTTTAGCAGGATCAAGACTATCTACTTCTTCAGCATTGCCACGATGAAAGACTTGCACATCTGCTAAGTCAGATTTTTTAATAATTTTTTCTTGAGAAAAGCCATATGGGCAAATTAGCAAACTCAAGATAAAGCAAATTAATAACATAGTATTTGCTTTATTTAGTTTTTCAATAAGTTCATGCATAAAATATCTATAAATTCATTTATAGGCAAACGTATACCATTAAGAGCATAAATTTTAATTTGAGGCAAACAACTCATTTTAGTTTATAATCTACCTAGCACAGTGCGGACAAATTATACCCTATCTTACAGATATAGACAGATAAATATAACTCGGTATAATCACTGGGATATCTATCGAGTCTATATTTATGAAGATTATACAAAACCTAACCCCATTCAATACTACAGTGCCGTTAAACAATGACAACTTTAAAGACACACCAATGGCATCCATAACAACACCCAATACTAAACAAGCCGAACGCATTCAAAAAAAACTGCTACATTACATAGGTAAAGCTATAGCAGATTATAATATGATCTCAACTGGTGATAGAGTGCTGGTTTGTCTTTCTGGTGGTAAAGATTCTTTTACTATGTTAGATATGCTTAATAACTTGAGGAACAAGACTAATAATAAATTTGAAATTTTATCGTTTACTCTAGACCAATCTCAGCCTGGCTGGCAAGATGATAAATTAAAAACCTGGCTTGAAGATAAAAACATCCCATATACTGTATTAACTAAAGATACTTATTCTATTGTTAAAGAAAAGATCCCTGAAAATAAAACCTATTGCTCTTTATGTTCACGCTTACGCCGAGGGATAATATATCAATATGCCAAAGAACATGGGTTTAATAAAATAGCCCTTGGTCATCACAGAGACGATCTGATAGAAAGCTTATTAATGTCTATCTTCTATAATGGCGAAATTAAGAGTATGCCGCCAAAACTATTAACTGACGATCAGCAACATATAGTCATAAGACCGTTAGCCTATTGCCAAGAAAAAGACATCATACAGTTTAGCAAACTGAGAAATTATCCAATTATCCCTTGCAATCTTTGCGGAAGTCAAAAAAACCTTACTAGAAATAAAGTTAAAAAACTAATAAAACAATTAACCCTTGAAAATCCTAAAATACCTAGTAATATATTGAATTCCTTAGGAAATATCAGGCCTAGCCAACTTATGGATGAAAAGCTTTGGGATTTTAAGAAATTACAAACAATTAACGGTAATTAATAACAATTGGCAGCAAATATAAGAAAATAACAGATGTTGCAAGAAGTTATAACTTTATAGGCTACATTTTACACTCCCATACTAGTTGCCTATACTAAAGTGTATTGATGCAACTTATTATAGTAATAGACAAGATGAGACACTACTTTTTTAAGCTTTTAACATGCTGCAGTATAGTTTTTACACTAACACTTTTTCTAGCCCCTAAAGTGCTTGCAGCCCCTACTAGCAGCCCCTTATGCGGAAATGGCACTATTGATCCCGGTGAAACCTGTGATTTAGGCGATGGTAAAAATACTGGAGAATATGGCTGTAATACAGAATGCCGCGATGAAGCAGGCTGGACTTGCGTAACGGGCAGCGCTAGCATAGACAGTAAAATTAAAGATATGCTTACTATGTACAAAAATCTCTGCGCTAATCCTTATAGTAATACCGAATGTTCCACCTCCACCCAATTGGCTCAAAAGGACGCTATAAGTAAATGCAATGATTTTGCCTACCATAAAGAATTTTTAGCTTTTAAAGCTATAAATATTAATAATCCTCTTGCTTGCGACAGCACATGTATCACTTTGACAGACTCAATGAATCAAAAACAAACTTACAATATAAACTGTAACTAATTATAAGTTATAAGCTGCGCCTGTTGACTAAATACTGTAACATATTGTAAGTCCTGCATAAATAATTTATTAATAGGCTATCAATGTATTGTAAGATTATACTGTTGCTATTATAATTACTTTAAACTAGTTACATAAATTCAATTAACTAGCCTTTACTATGCAATTTAATCAAAATCAACCTATTGGCATCTACGACAGCGGTATTGGTGGACTGACAGTCCTTAGGACATTACTCGAGAAATTACCTAACGAAAGGTTTGTCTATTTTGCGGACACAGCTAACCTTCCTTATGGTAACAAAACACCAGAAGAAATTACAACGTTTTCTCACCGTATTATTTCTTGGTTCCAAAACACGGTTAAAGCCAAACTAGTAATTGCTGCTTGTCATACTAGCTCAGCAATAGCTTTAGAAAACGTAGCCGACCATTTTGATGTTCCAGTTATTGGTACTATCCATCCCATGTTAGAGCCTCTATTAACTAATCCAGCGCATCGAAAAGTTGGTATTATCGCTACCCCGGCTTCAGCTAATAGTCTCGTGCATGAGACTATTATTAAGGCACAGGGTTTTGCCGGTAAAATTACTTCTATAGCTTGCCCTAATTTTGTGCCTCTAATAGAATCCTTACAGCATGCCTCAGAACACCATGAACAAGATTTGGATTATCATGCTGAATTATATTTAGGTAAGTTTATTGAAGAAGAATTAGATACTTTAATCTTCGGGTGTACACATTATCCTTTAATTAAAGCTCATATTGCAAAATATTTACCAGAACATGTTACTTACATTGATCCTGCAGATTATATTGCTTTAAGTGCTACAAAATTATTAGCTAGTGCTAATCTTTTAAGATCTAGCCATGAACAAATACAAGCTAAAACCCAATTAGAGTTTTATTGCAGTAAAGATCCTCATGTATTTACTAATAAATTACAAAAGATATTAGCTAGTAACGATATAGCTAAGTTGCATTCAAAATTTTGAAATTTTTATTTTTCATTTGTCCTAAAAGCAACGCTGTCCCCCCAATAAAAGCTATCGCTGATAAGTAAAAAGCAGGTGCATAATTAACTTCTGTACTTAAAATTAATTTGGTACATATTAGCGGTGTAAAACCACCCAGAACACCAAATGATAAATTATAACTTAAAGAAACTCCGGAATACCTAACTTCAGTCACATATGAACCAGCTAGAATAGTCATGCAAGAAGCATTAATAAAAGCCAAGAAAAATAACACACCAGAATAACACAGGATAACACTTAGGATATCCCCTTGATGAAGTTGAGTAAAAACTGGGATTGTAATGATACTTAAAATAAAGCTACTTGTTATAAAAACTTTTTTATCGCCAATAAAATCACACAATACAGCACATGGGATGATCAACAGTGCATATAATATTATAAATAACGTATTAATTATTAGAATTTTATCTGTGCTAAAATTATAAAATAAATTTAAATACGTAGGGAAAAATAAAAACATAATAGCAATACCAACTGCACAAACTAAACAACACAGCGTCTGTTGAACTATAGTTAATTTATAATTTTTACTTAATTCTTTAATAGGTATAAATTTATTCTTTGCTGCAGATTGCATCTGCACAAAAACAGGAGTTTCACTTAATTTTCTTCTAAGATAAATACCTACGATTCCCAGACAACCACCCAATAAAAAAGGTATCCTCCATCCCCATGCATATAAACTCTTTGTGTCCAAGCTTTGCATTATAATAGCACTTAAACATGATCCTAAGAAAATACCGGAAATCACCCCAAAAAATAACAGACCGCAAGCAAAACCTTTATTTTTATCATCTGCGTGTTCAAAAACAAATGTTATAGAACAAGGCAATTCCCCACCCACTGCAAGGCCTTGCATAATTCTACATAAAATTAATAACCCCGATGCAGCTATCCCCATAGTTTGATACGTTGGTAACATACCTATAATAAATGTAGGAATAGCCATTAATAATATAGTGAAAGCAAACGAATTCTTACGACCTTTGAGATCGCCATAGTGGCTAAAAACCACACCACCAAAAAATCTAGCAAAATAACCACTAGCGTAAACAGTAAAAGACAATAATAAAGCTGTCATCTGTGAGTTTGTATCGAAAAACAATTGCCCAATTATCTGGGCAAAAAACACATACACTATAAAGTCATAAAACTCTAAGGCGCCACCAATAGAAGAAATAGCAAAAACTTTATATTTCTGAAATATTTTTTTTAACAGTCGCATTATCATTTCATTAATCTGCTATGCTGTATTAAGTACTTTATATAACCACTGTCTATCATATAATGAAAAAATCACTTAAACAAACAACTAACATTCTTTTATCCTGTCTCAGTTTGTCCTATTGTTTTGCTTTGGCCCAGACATCTAAAACAGATGAGACTTTTAAAATGCAGATGCCTTTAGAATGCCATTATGGTACTGATTGTTTTATACAAAACTATGTCGATGTAGACAATACTACCTCTGCTAAAGACTATAAATGTGGTAGCAATACATATGATAAGCACACGGGAACAGATATTAGGTTAATTGACATTCCTCAGATGGAACAAGGCGTCAATGTTCTTGCAGTTAATAACGGTGTTGTAACAGGCGTAAGAAATGATGATCCTACAGAACTCAGATATTATCAATATAGACAATTAAATAAGTTTGAAACTAATCCTATTGACTCTAAATTAGCATGTGGTAATAAGATTGAAATTAAGCATACTAATGGCTATAGAACTCAATACTGTCATCTAAAAGCAGGTAGTATCTTAGTTAAACCAGGTGATATTGTCACCAAAGGTCAAATACTAGGTAAAGTAGGAATGAGTGGCCAATCAGAATTTCCTCATCTCCATATTGGTGTATACAAAGATGGTATTATGTTAAATAACACTTTTGCAGCCATTGATCCTTTTGCTAGCTGGGCCGTATCAGAAAACAAAAACTATAGCTGCGATATTAATCATGACACCAGTCTATGGGATAGTAATACTTACTCTAACTTAAAATATATAGATGGACACATTTTAAGTATGCATCTTAGTGATAAAAAACCTAATATACAATCTGCTGATGGTTCTATAGATATTAATAAACAAAAAGAATTTATTGATCAGGCTCGTCGAGACTTAGCATTTCGTGAAGATGTCTTAACTAAAGAATCTAAGTATATTTTTCTATGGGCTGAATTTATGAGCATTAAGGCTAATGATATCATTACTTTTACCATTGAAAATCAAAATGGCCTTATTGTAAATTATGTAAATACTGTCAAAACTAATATGGCTCAATATTTTGCATATACAGGCAGAGAATTAAAAGCTAGTTTAACTAGTGGTAATTATCAAATTCAAGTTACCTTAACGCGCGATGGGAAAATCATTGATAATATAATAAAAAATTTGACAGTGTAAATTAACTATAACTATTTTACAGAATCTTGTTTAACTACGCTGAGTTAGTTAATGTGCAGTTGTTCTGCTAAGATACTACCGTTTTATCCTGCTCACTTCGTTCATGATTAATGATCAAATCATTTTTTATTAAAAAGTCCGCAAGAGTTCTATCATTACAAACCTTAGGAACCTTTAGTTGTAAACTAGAATTATTCTTTGTTGCTAAGTATTGTAAAAAAGCCCCTGGCTTAAGTAGAAAAACTTTTGGCTTATCTAAGCTATTACGATCTCGTCCTTTTTTATAACCTGAAGAGCTTTCAATTAATGCATGATCAATTTTTTTTGCCAAAGACTCTAGATTAAGTCCATGATACTGCGGTGTTTCTAAATACCATACATGATAAGGTATGCACATTTCTGACGGATTATTAGGTACTACTGTAAAATTACTAATATCAATTTTTAAATTTTTATTAACATTCTGTATGGCAGCCTCAGCATGCTGAGCATAAACATGCTCACTCTGAATAGAAATAAAATGATTAATGCGGCCTAATACCTTGATTCGATATGGTGTTATTGAAGAAAACTCTATAATATCACCCATTTTATAACCCCATAGTCCTGAGCAAGTACTAATAATCATAACATAAGGCGTTTTAGTTTTGACCTGTGACAAATTAACACGAGAACGATTTGTTTTATCACTTAACTCTATGAATTCAAAATAAATGCCATTACCGGCATTTAATAACATTTCTTCATGCTCAAACGAATCTTGATAGGCAAATAATCCTTCAGAAGCTCCGTACATTTCACGAATGGTAATTTGGCCATCAAACAGCTCGTTAAATTGGCTAAGATAGGGGCGATAGTTTACCCCCGAAGTAAGCAATAATTTTAATTTTGGTAACACATTAGTTAATTTATAAGAATTTGTGTTTACCAAACAGGCCTGAAAAAACTGCATCATCCAGGATGGCAAACCTGAGCATACTGTAATTGGGTTAGCTATTGCTTCTTTTGCAGCCTGCTCAAACATTTTATCCCAACCACAGGAATCCATTAATTCAAGCGTGGCTTGCGATGGTAACGTCTGGTGTTTTAAAATACCAGGTGCATTTAAACGCAAAATCGCTGATATAGGGCCCAATTTATAGCCATGGAGATCTTTTAAGTTCAACGAACCTGTAAAGTTCATAAACTTCCCATGCATAATACTATAATTCGTATCATAGATATATTGCATAATCATAGCGAGCACACCTTGCACAAAACACTGCAAAAACTGCCGGGTTGCTGGCAAAGATTTAGGTACACCAGTACTTGCAGAAGTAGTAATAAAATACTCTGGAACTCCCGGCCACAATATATCTGGCTTACCCCGAAGAATGTTATCCCAGTATTTTTGAAATTCTAAATACTCTCTAATGGGTACAAATTTTTGGAAATCTAGATAATTCTTAATATAAGAAAAGTTATGCTCTTTACCAAATTGAGTGTTTTTAGCTGTACTAATAAGCTTTATCAATACATCATCCTGCATGACATTAGGGTTACTGTAGAGACTTTTACGATAACGATTAGCTTGATCTGGCGTCATAAATCTTCCCTAATTTATATTTTTACAGATGCTTTCTTATGGCTATAGCTTTAATTATACAAATAAAAAAAGCCCTATTACTAGGGCTCGAAAACTTATAATTTTTATAAATTTTTATGTGCGCTTAGAACCAACCACGAAATACATTAACGTATAAAGCTGACATTGGTTGATAAGGGGCTTTATGCATTTCTCTTTTAGTAAATTTAGAGATAGAAACTACTTTACCGCAGTTATTAACTCTTTTTACTTTTAGGCATGTTGCACTTTTGTATTTAGCTCTCATGCAGCCTTTTTTACATTTTTTGCATTTATGGTAAACACCTTCATGCTTCATATGACCACATTTTTTTGCATGATGACAGCCATCATAATAACGGTCATAATTATAGCCTTCGCTATAATAACCACGGTTACCATAATAAGGATCATAATGAGAATTAAACCAACCCCAACCAGCAAAGCTAGTAAGAGCGATAGTAGACGATATAACAACTATTAACAACTTAGATAATGTCTTCATATATACCTCCGTAGACATGTCTTTACTATAGGATTATAGGAAGCATCAAAATAGTATGCAAGTTAATCAACTGCTATTATCGAAAAATATTATCTCTATAGATTTCTTTTATAGTCGCTATTATTTCTACTCAGTCCTATTTAATTCTCTAATCTTATGTTGCGTTGCTAAGAAGGCATCCTTTTCTAACCAGATTGAGTCAATCCATGCCTGGAATTGCTCTTTATAATGTAAGTACTTCTCTTGATTAATGTATTTCTCCTGCAACCAGCTTGGTATTGCTATTACACTGATTTTCACTGAAATACTTGTTACACCTCCATTAAACAAATCAAAAAAATTAGCAGCTAGCTTATCGTAGTAAATACTCACATCAATAATATATTTTATATCCGTGTTAAACTCTTCTAGCACTTGTGCTAACCCTCCAGTTTTCGGTTTTAAAAGATATTCATACGGCGAATGTTGGTGCTCATGCTTTTTTTTATTAAACCTTGTACCCTCAACAAAGTTCACAATAGTACAGGGTAACAATCGAAATTGTTTAGCTTTTACTTTAATTTCAGCAAGATCGAGATTGGACTTAGTGTTATCAGCATTGCGCTTTAAAAAAGGACAATCAATAGCTTCCCACATTAAACCAAGCATAGGCAATTTCCTTAGTTCTTCTTTTACAAAGTATTTTTGAAAAGGTAGGATATGATTAAATAAAAACTGCAAGACAAATACATCATTCCATGACTGATGATTAGCTATTATGAGATACCATTGGTTGTTATTCTCTTCTGATAACTTTTTAATCTCCTCAGAACCTATAACCTCCCAATGTATCTTATTGATTAACTTTAGAATGTAGTAATTGATTGTTATCCAACAGCTACCTATTTTATGTATAATAAATAAACAATTTTTTTTTAACTTAATGTTTTTAGTATATCTTTTTAAATAAGCTATCGGAGTTAACATTAAGGACGTGATTAACGTATTGATCCCTACCAACAAAAGGCCTATGAAGCCCCATAATAGTTTAAAAAAATTCATTATATATCAAGTGATTAAATTCTATTTATATTTAGTATTTGGCGATTATATAACATTTGTGCCATAATTATCATAGGTGAAATACGTATCTTATTATTAAATTTATTAAATTATTTTCTTGCTATGAATATTGAGAATACTGAGAGTGCTACCAATAGTTACGAACAGCCTAATAGTAACTTACCAAATCAACCAAGCGCAGATGATCGCAGATTTGCTGCTATATTGCACTTAGTTGTTTTCGCAAACTGTTTATTACCTCTAGTATTTAGCGGCATAATCATTCTTGTTATTATTAAAGCAGCAAAAAACAATTTCTCAAACTACCTCAGTACTCAATGGCGAGAAGCTATGAATTTTAATATTTCAATCTTTATTTACTTTATTGTAGCTTGCATTCTTTGCATGATTATTATTGGTATTCCTCTGTTATTCCTACTTATGTTATACTCTATAGTTATACCTATTATAGCAGCCATTAAAACTTCAGATGGCCAGGATTATAGATATCCCATGATCATACGTATAATATAATAACTTCTAAATACATAGGATATGGCAAAGTTATATTTCTACTACTCTGCAATGAATGCTGGTAAAAGTACCTTATTATTACAATCAGCTTATAACTACAGAGAACGACAACTCGATACCCTAATTTTAGTGCCTAAAATTGGTATTAAAACTAATATACAAAGTGCTGTGAGTTCCAGAATCGGGCTAAGTTCCCCAGCTACGATTATATCCCCCGAGACTAATTTACAACAGTTTATACAGACAGAAAAAAATAAAAATAGTAAACTTTCTTGCATTCTAATAGATGAAGCACAATTTTTAACTAAAGATCAGGTATATGATCTCTGTAGTATTGTTGATGTTTTAGATTTACCTATTTTATGCTATGGAATCAGATCTGATTTCCAAGCTCAGCCTTTTATTGGTAGTATTTATTTATTGACTCTTGCAGATCACTTAATAGAAGTCAAAACCATCTGTCACTGTGGCAGAAAAGCTACTATGAACCTAAGAATTGATACGCTTGGGAATGCTATTAAACAGGGTAAGCAAGTATTAATTGGTGGTAATGATCATTATATTCCAACGTGTAGAAAACATTTTAATTTAAATGATTCTGGTAAATATAATACTAATAAAACTGATTTAGTTTATAATGATAGCACTGTCAGTGCAGAATAAGATATCTCGCACTATCCTGTCAGTATAGTCCCTTGCATAAATTCTTTTAATTATAGATACTGTTTATAACTTTTAATATAAATTAATTATTAAATAACAAGGATATTATATGTCTGTAAATGCCTATGCTGCTTTAGCTGCAAGAGAAAAACTTGTACCTTTTAATTATAATAACCATGCATTACAAGATAACGAAGTTAACATCAAAATCAGCCATTGCGGTATTTGTCACAGCGATATTCACTTAATAGACAACGATTGGAGCATGAATGGCTATCCAATAGTACCAGGACACGAAGTAGTAGGGGTTATCACTGAAAAAGGTAGTAAAGTTAAAAATTTAGAAGTTGGACAACGTGTCGGCTTAGGATGGCAATGTAGCTGCTGTTACGAATGTGATGCTTGCATAACTGGACAAGAACCTTTATGCACTCAGAGCGTTGCGACTGCTGTGCATCATTATGGTGGCTTTGCCAACTATACTCGTGCTGATGCAAGATTTGTTATCCCAATACCAACTAATTTGCAATCAGAAAATGCGGCTCCTTTGCTTTGTGGTGGTATAACTGTCTACAATCCCCTTCGTACTTATAATGTGCGACCAGACATGCGAGTAGCGGTTGTTGGTATAGGTGGTCTTGGCCATCTCGCGTTACAGTTTTATCGCGCTTATGGTTGTGAAGTTACTGCTATTTCACATTCAGATAATAAACGTGATGCAGCTTTAGAATTCGGTGCGCATCATTTTTTTGCAGCAAAAAATAACGACTATAAAGATCTAGAGAACAATTTTGATTTTATTTTAACTACTGCAACTGTAGATCTCAATTGGGCAGGATTAGTAAATGCACTCAAACCCAATGGAAAATTATGTTTAGTTGGTGCAGCACAAAATATAAGTTTACCTGTACTACCTATGCTTATGGGACAAAAAAGCATTGTGACCAGTTTAATTGGCAGCCCGGCGAGAATTCATGAAATGCTAGAATTTGCAGCAAGGCAACGAATTGTAGCAAAAACTGAATTATTCAAATTAAATGCAGTAAATGAAGCTGTTCAAAAAGTTCGAGATAATACTGTAAGATATAGAGCTGTGTTGGATTGTAGTTAATGCAGCAATCATTTATTTTTTACTTTATTAAAATTATACTTGCCTCGTTTTTTTTATTATCGGCAAGTATAATTAATGCTACAGAAACGCCTTTGTTTGAAACAATGCAGAGATACCACCCAGAGGTTGGACGACATGGCGCTGTTGCAACACAAGAATCAAATGCTACAAAAGTTGGTATCGATATTTTAAAACATGGTGGCAATGCTATTGATGCTGCTGTTGCTATTGGTTATGCACTTGCTGTTACTTTACCCCAAGCTGGTAATCTTGGCGGTGGAGGTATCATGACTATATGGAATAATAAAGAAAAAAAAGCTTATATTATTAACTATCGCGAAAAGGCCCCTAGTAATATTAATATTAACCATATACAAGCACTGTATAAAACTAAAAAAAATGATTTTATCTATAGCCATCAAGCCGCTGGTGTACCTGGAACAGTAGCTGGTCTTAACTTAGCAGCTACAACATTTGGCACTAAAAAAATCTCTGAGCTAATTCAACCTGCTATTGACCTTGCCAATAATGGCTTTGAAATTAAAATAGGATACATCAATAGCTTAAAATTTTCTGAATCTAGATTAAAATCCGATCCAGAAGTATCTAAAATTTTTTTTGCTGATAAAAATATTTACAATTTAAACTATAAAATTAAACAAAAAGATCTGGCTCATACTCTTATGTTAATCAGTGAGTATGGTAATAAAGGGTTTTATGAGGGAGAAACTGCAGATCGCATAGTAAAGGCCATGGGTCATAATGCTGGATACATGACGCATCAAGATTTACAAAATTATCAAGCACAATTTATAAAGCCAATAGAGATATCTTATAACAATAATACAATCTACGCTCCTCCGCCTCCTAGTGCCGGAGGAATCTTACTCGCACAACAATTAAATATTATTAAAATTCTTGCCACATCAACACAACAACATAAAACTGATTGTTTTAAAGAAAATAACTCTGCTCTATATTTTCATTGCCTTGCTGAAATTATGAATATTACTTATAAAGATAGAAATCAGTACTTAGGCGATCCTAATTTTATTTCTGTAGATTTAAAAAAACTCACTTCACAAGATTATATTAATACATTGGTCAAACAAATAAACACTTCAGTACACACTAAGCATATTAATAATACTTATATAAAAGAAGGAACCAACACTACACATTTTGTTGTTATTGATAAAGACTTAAATGTCGTAAGTAATACCTATACGTTAAATACAAGCTTTGGTAATCACAAAATTATTCCAGGAACTGGGTTTTTTATGAATAATGAATTAGATGATTTTACTATTTTAACTGATAATCCCAATGTATACGGCCTAACCCAGGGTGATAATAATCTCATAGCTCCTAAAAAACAGCCTTTAAGTTCGATGACCCCTATTATAGTGATCGATAATAAGAACATACCCCTACTTGCTACAGGCACACCAGGTGGTAGTAGAATTCCTACTACTATCCTACAAGTTCTTTTAAATACTATAAATTATAACCAAGATATAGCAACAGCAATAAGCTCCCCCAGGATTCATAGTCAATTTTCACCAGATGTTTTGTATTATGAAGATGGTATAAGCAAGGATACATTAGATAAATTAGTCACAATGGGTCATCAAATAGAAAAAATCCCCGCTATGGGTTCGGTACAAACTGTTTATTACGATAAAAATACACATTATTTTTATAGTGCATCTGACTCCAGAAGGGCTGGTGCGCTAGCGAAGGCTTATTGATAGTTTACTAGCAGTAATCATGTTATTTGCCAAAAATCAAGAAGATACCCTTCTGTACAATGTCAATTAGCTTAAAATTCTAAATTTCAAATTTCATTACATAACTCCTTGTTTTATTTATGCTGCGTCCTAGCCTATCTCAACATTATGCTATACTGGGGATATAGTTAGTTGAATAGGGGTAACTCATGGCTAAAGAACTTTTTCATGACATTATTTCTCGTACAAGTGAAAAAGACAAAAAACTCCTTATTGATTTTCTAAGTAATCTGAATAGCGTATTAAAGACTGGGAGAGTTGCTTCCAAAGAGGAGGTTACTAAACTCAAAGCTCTAAAAGATACGACTGAGAGCCTAAGAGAGGCCAAAGAAACTCCAGAAATTGATAAATTATACTCTAGCATGTTTAGTAGTTATCTTGAGTCTGTTATGAAAGACTTTGAAAAATATCAAGCTAAATTGAGCCTATCAACATCACGGGCTGATACAATATCCACAACACTAGCATCTACTCTTCCCCCAATTAAACCAAGAGGAGAAGACCCCTCATCAGGGACAGTCCCTAAACAACCGCGAAGACGCAGGGCCTTATCAGATAGCATCCTTGGCTCAGGGCCAGCAGGGGAAACACCCAAAATTGATCCTACACTTTTAGCTATTCGCGATCCTGAACGTACTCCTGAAATTAAATCTGGAGTACCTAATGAGGGGCGTCTGCCACCTCTATACAGCAGGCACCGTCGATCACCCCCCCGAGATGATAGCGATATTGAAGCTAGACTTGACTCTCTTTTGAAATTAACTGATAGAAGGTTAATGGAACTCCTGGAAGTACGACGTCCTGATGCTGAAGAAACGGAACCTAATCCTGTCGAGCAACAACGACGCAGACCTCGTCAAGTCAGGTCTATTGATGAAGATGTACCTACGCCGCCATCATCAAAAACGGGTGCTGGTCAGCGACTTTCAGAAGCATTAGCGTTTAGCGCCCAAAGTGAAACAGCATCCGCCCCAGGAACACCTCCACCTAGCACACCGCCTGATACACCACCTAGTACACCAAGTCGGCGTTCCCCTCGCTAACCAAGGCTCGACAATCTTTTAAGTTCACTTCTGCGTGCTGGAAGTAGATTACATACTAAAAATACATATAACCGCAGTATAGCGCCAACACCTACCATAGTTGCCAGTAATATCACATCATTTAAATTAGGAAAATAATCTTTAGGTTGCAGTTTAGAACAGTGTAAAAAATTACCAGTACAATGAGGACGAGCATAATAGCATAAGAACAAACCAACTCCTGCTCCCGTGATAGCACCTTTTTTTACAGCTACAGCAACTTGGTCTTTACCTATTAACTTTTTCATCCTAAAAGCTTATCTTATAAAAAACATATAATATAACAATTAATACTAATGAGACCCAACCAATAACATCTATCCAGCGTTGAATCCAATTTGATAAATACTTATTGCCATACTTAAACAATGTACAAACCAAGAAGAAGCGCATTCCACGCCCTACTAGAGAGCCTAGAATAAATAGCGGTACATTCATCTGCATTGTCCCTGCCGCAATAGTAAATACCTTATAGGGAATGGGTGTAAATGCTGCGACAATAATACATCCTACTCCCCAAAGCTCAAACCATTGCAATGCTTGTAAATAAAGATCCATTTTATCGGCATACTCTAAGATAGGCAGTACGATTAGGTGATAAGCCCAAATACCTAACATATAACCAAACAGCCCTCCAAGAACAGAACAAAAAGTTGTTAGCATTGCATAACGCCATGCATTTTGTGGTTTAGCCATACTCATTGGAGCCAGCATTACATCAGGTGGGATAGGAAAAAAGAAAGATTCAGCAAAGCTAAGTCCCATTAGAAATCTAACTGCTAGCGGATGCTCTGCCCATATTAATGTTTTATTATATAATTTTTTAAACATTGAGATTACGCCAAAGTTGTAAGATATGTACCCACCCATTGCGTTAATTCAGCAAGCTTATCATGCGCAGTCATATCAACTTTTAATGGTGTTATAGAAACTTTTCGTTGTTTTATTGCCGCAAAATCAGTTCCAGGTCCTGCGTCAGATTCTTGGCCTGCAGGTCCTATCCAGTATATATCATTACCACGGGGATCTCTGGCAAACACTGCAGGCTCTGCTGGGTGGCGCGAGCCACAGCGAGTAACAGCAAAACCAGTCAATTCATTATAGTCTACCGCAGGTACGTTAACATTTAATATTGTATCTTTTGGCATACCATGTTCTTTAATTAATAATACTAATTCTCTTACTACTTTTGCTGCAGTTGCATAATGTTCTTTTTTGACGGTATTATCTGCACTATTTTCACAATTTGCAAGTGAAACCGCCATTGCAGGATATCCTAGGAATCTACCTTCCATTGCCGCAGCGACAGTACCAGAATAAAGTACATCATCACCAAGATTTGCACCAGAATTAATTCCAGATATCACCATATCTGGAAGTTCTTTAAGCCAACCAGTCACTGCCAAATGCACACAATCCGTAGGTGTACCATTCACTGAAACCATATCGTCTTGTATTTGTTGTATTTTTAAAGGAACATCTAAAGATAAGGAATTACTAGCACCTGATCGGTTGCGATCTGGGGCGACCACGGTGGTTTGAAAAACTTCTGACAAATTTTTATTTAACTCTTGGATACCATCTGCATAAACACCATCATCATTACTAATTAAAATCTTTAGCATTATATAAATCTTATTATTGATTAGTTTGTATTTGATAAAAAACTTCACCTTCTTTTATCATCCCTAGATCATTTCTAGCCCTTTCTTCAATTGCTATATAATCTTTTTTTAAGCTATCAACTTCAGCATATAAAGACAAATTTATTGTCGACTTTTCCTTATTAGCTGCTCGTTGTTTTATTAACTCCTCTTGTAAAGATAAATAGGTAACAATACTTTCATCACTATAAAATAATTTAAAAATACCAAATAAAAGAAAATATAAAAGTATTACCCAGGTTATTTTATAAAAGAGTTGATTTACCATACTTGCAGTATGCCCAATTTTCCAGCATATCTAGCTTTTGCACCTGCCCTCTGCTCGATACGTAATAGCTGATTATATTTAGCTATTCTATCAGAGCGACACAAAGATCCAGTTTTAATTTGACCACAATTTGTAGCCACAGCAAGATCAGCAATAGTAGTATCCTCTGTTTCACCCGAGCGATGAGATAAAATAACACCATAGTGATGGCGTTGTGCTAGAGTAATAGCGGCAAGGGTTTCAGTTAAGGTACCAATTTGATTTGGCTTTATCAAAATAGCATTGGCTGCCTTAGATTGAATGCCTTTTTGTAGTAATTTTGTATTGGTAACAAACAAATCATCACCAACTAATTGAATTTTTTTTCCTAATTGACGAGTCATTAATTGCCATCCTTCCCAATCATCTTCAGCCATGCCATCTTCAATGCTAATAATAGGATATGTCTCTACTAGTTTAGACAAGTAATCTATAAATTGTGCACTATCTAACTTTTTATTTTCTGATTGAAGATAATAATGATTGTCTGCTCTTAATTCTGTGCTAGCAACATCTAAAGCTAGCGCTATATCACTATTGAGTTTAAACCCTGTTTTTTCAATGGCTATGCAAATCAGTTCAAGAGCCTCTTCATTGCTATTTAAATTTGGCGCAAAACCTCCTTCATCACCTACAGAGGTAATTAAACTTTTTGATTTAAGCAATGATTTCAAACAATGAAAAACTTCTGCACCAAAGCGCAAACTTTCTGAGAAACTTGTGGCACCGACAGGAACCAACATAAATTCTTGGATATCAATATTATTGTCGGCATGAGCACCACCATTGATAACATTCATCATTGGGGTCGGTAAAATATAGTTATTGGTGGGATTCAAATACTCATATAATTCTAAATGATAGCTCTTGGCTATTGCTTTTGCTAGCGCTAATGATACAGCTAAAATAGCATTAGCCCCTAGTGAAGATTTATTTGATGTACCATCCAAACTAAGCATCTGTTGATCAATAAAGTTTTGCTGTGTTCTTGAGTCTTCAGGGCTATCTCCAGTACTTTGACCAACAACAGCGTTCGCAATATTAAAATTAATATTATTGACAGCCTGAGTAACTCCCTTACCATTGTATCGAGAAGGATTATTATCCCGCAGTTCAACAGCCTCAAAACTTCCTGTAGATGCTCCGGAAGGTACCATAGCAATAGCCCGAATATTATTATCTAATTCCAGCTCAGCTTCTACAGTTGGATTACCTCTGGAATCTAAAACTTCACGTCCTATTATTTTAGTAATTACAGCCATTATATTTAACCTTCCCAATTAATAAGCAATTCTAGGTATTAATTATTTGTTTCTTGTAGATTTTGACAAATATTGTGACTACTTAATTTATTTTTTTTATACTCCCTTGCAGCTTTAACAAAGCCAATAAATAGCGCATGTCCGTCTCTTGGGTTTGATGTAAACTCTGGATGAAATTGGCAGCCTAAATACCAAGGATGTTCACTAGTTGGTAATTCTACAATTTCAACTAGTTTTTCACTGGACGATACACCAGATACTTTTAATCCTGCATTAGTTAATTCTTTTAAAAGATTATTATTTACTTCGTAACGATGACGATGACGCTCATTAATTTGATTTTTATTATATAATTTCTGAGCTAAAGAACCCGGCACAAGTTCACAAACCTGAGCCCCTAAGCGCATTGTACCGCCAAGATCAGAATTAACTGTTCTTTCCTGCTTCTGTCCGTCTGATTGAGTCCATTCTTTTACTAGTGCAATAATAGGAAAATCTGTATTAGGATCAAATTCAGTGCTATTAGCATTTAATTTTGATAATTTATCTCTTGCATATTCAATTACTGCTATCTGCATACCCAAACAGATACCAAAATAAGGTACTTTATTTTTTCTTGCATAATTAGCAGTAGCTATTTTCCCTTCAACGCCCCGCAAACCAAAACCACCAGGAACTAAAATTGCATCCAAATTATATAACACACTAATTCCATTTTCTTGCACAGATTCTGAATCAATATATTTTATAATAACCTTAGTATTAGTGTGAATCCCCGCATGGACTAGTGCCTCAGTAATTGATTTATAAGCATCTAATAATTCAACATATTTACCAATCATCCCTATTGTCACTTCGTTTTTACTGGTCGACAAATGCTCTACTACTTCTTGCCATCTACTAAGATCTGCCAGTGGAGCCTTTAAATGAAACTTATCTAAAACAATTTGATCAAGCTGTTGTTTATGTAATTCTATAGGGATCCTATATATAGTATCAACATCCTGCGCTAAAATTACAGCACTTTCCTGAACATTAGTAAATAAAGCAATTTTTTGTTTTTCACTAGCTGGTAATAGATTGGATGAACGGCATACGACGATATCAGGTTGGATACCTATAGATCGCAACTCTTTTACTGAATGTTGTGTGGGTTTAGTTTTAATTTCACCAGCTGTGCTGATGTATGGCACTAAAGTTAAATGCATGTACAAGACATTCTCATGTCCTAATGTTAAACCTAGCTGTCTTATAGCTTCTAAAAATGGTAAAGATTCTATATCACCTACTGTACCGCCAATTTCTACTATGGCAATATCAAAGCCTCTGGCACCATCAATAATCCTAGATTTGATTTCATCTGTAATGTGGGGAATAACTTGTATTGTACCACCCAAATAATCACCACGTCTCTCTTTTCTAATAACGCTGTTATAGACCTGGCCAGTTGTAAAATTATTTTTACGAGACATCCTTGTGCTAATAAATCTTTCATAATGCCCAAGATCTAAATCAGTTTCTGCTCCATCTTCTGTAACATAAACCTCTCCATGCTGGAAAGGACTCATTGTACCAGGATCGACATTAATATATGGATCTAACTTTAACAGTGTTACTGTTAGTCCACGAGCCTCTAAAATAGCGCCTAAAGATGCTGCAGTAATACCCTTACCTAGCGATGAAACTACCCCACCCGTTACAAATATATATTTAGTTACTTTGGTCATACTGACGCCCTGAATTAATATTTAGCTTTAACGTGTTATTATATCAGCATGGCTTATTAATATACAAAAAATTGTAGAAGTTATTATTACTGAGCCATCATAATAAACTAGAGTTTTGATAATAACGAAAAAATAGTAAATAACTCATGGGTTAGTATGCTAAACCTACAATTAAACAAATTGTCCAGCTGCGTACCCAGATGACCAAGCCCATTGAAAATTATACCCTCCCAACCAGCCAGTTACATCTAAACACTCACCTATAAAATACAATCCAGGTACTTTGTTACACTCCATTGTTTTAGAAGAGATCTCATTACAGTCAATACCGCCTATTGTAACTTCAGCTGTTCTATAGCCTTCTGTACCATTAGGTTTGATTCTCCAATTTGTAAATAATTTTAAAATATTTACTATCTCTTTTTCATTAAGAGTCTTTACTTTTTGCTCAAGACTAAAATTTAGATTATTATTTTCTAAAAAAGTTAGCACTATTCTTTTTGAAAGATTTAAATATTCTAAAAGAAAGTTTTTAACTGACAATTCAGCATATTGATATTTTAAACTTGTGATATTCTTTGCTTCATCTAAATTAATAAGCAGATCTGGACAGAGATTGATATCAATAAACTCACCTGGTGACCAATAACTAGATATCTGTAAAACTGCAGGACCACTTAACCCTCTATGGGTAAACAAAAAATCACCATTAAACGTCTTAATATTGCTTGTTACTATGGATTGACAAGATACGCCGGATAATTGCGAATAAACATCTAGATCTTCTTTATGCAATGTCAGAGGCACAAGCCCTGCTCTCGTAGAATAAACACTCAAACCAAATTCTCGTGCAAGATTATAGGCAAAACCAGTTGCACCCATTGTCGGTATAGACAAGCCACCGGTTGCAATAACTAATGAATGACTAATATAACTGCCATTTTCACTCATTGGATTATTAATTTTGATAATAAATTTATCTTTCTTATCTACGCTTTTATCTATGCTTAAGATTTCAGATTCTAACAATATTTTAACATTATTTTGCTTACACTCTGATAGTAACATATCAACAATATCTTTAGATTTATTATCACAAAACAATTCACCTAAGGATTTTTCATGGTATTTTATCTTATATTTTTCAACCAAAGCAATAAAATCCCATTGGGTAAATCTACTAAGAGCCGATTTACAAAAATGTTTATTATAAGAAAGATATTTATCTGGTGTTATATAATAATTAGTAAAGTTACAACGCCCTCCACCTGACATTAATATCTTTTTTCCAACTTTATTAGCATGGTCCAAAACCAATACGGAACGATGACGCTTACCTGCTTCTATAGCGCACATCAATCCAGCAGCGCCAGCACCTATGATGATAACATCATAATAACTAGCATGATTCACACACAACCCTCCAGATTTTTTCTGTTGGATTATCCTGCAATCTCAGTATATCAGCCTTACTAAAACCTTCACATGTTTTTTGATTGACAATTCCTGCAATTTTATCACCAACATAAATTAATAGTACATTGGAGCGTTCCCAAGGAGGCACATTTAATTCCTGTAACAATTTTTTCACGCTTGTGGAGCCACCACGACCTATGGGGCGACATCGTTCACCCCCTACTCGACTTCTAATGGTAATAGGCAAAGATTGTAAAGCTAATGGAATATATATAGAATAATTTTTATCGTTCTCAAGATTTAAATTTTGAGCTAGTACTGACCTGCTATCAATCTTTACCCCAAATTTATTTAAACACACACTTTGACCAAGCGTATACAAAAGATTTATACTTAGATCTTTAGCATCTTGCTTTTTATCACGAATACACAAACAGCCTTTATATTTTGTTATTATTTTGCTGCTAGAGGGAATAACAACAGCCGGCACTGCTGAGTCACCGGAATATATACAGGTATTAATAATTTGATTTAAAATTTTATCGCCTGGGGGTAATAGCTGATTACAGTCAAACCACAATCTTAATACTGCTCGTTGTTTTAAACCAGAATATTCTTTAATTTTACTGATCTTTATTTTCTTATCAAAATCAGTACATTCTAAACAGTGTTTATAATCTTTTGTAATATACTCTTCTAATAAAAGATCCTGACTTGCACAATGCTGTGCTGTAGTTGCTAAAATTTTATTTATATCAGACCATCTTTCTTGCAATATTGGAATAACTTTATTTCTAATATAATTACGATCAAATTTCAAATCTTGATTACTTTTATCCTCAACCCAAGCTAAATTATTTATAACAGCATAATCTAGAAGTTCTTTACGAGTAAAATTTAGTAACGGTCTTATATGCCAACCTTGTGCAAATTTTTTGCATTTTGGCATTGCTGATAACCCTTTAGGTCCTGCTGAACGAAGTAATTGTAACAAAACAGTCTCCGCCTGATCATTTAGATGCTGTGCAGTAACTAAAATTGCATCTTGACAAGTGATAAATTCACTTAATGCTTGATAACGGCTATTTCTTGCTTGTGCCTCTAAGCTATCACCATTCTTCAAATTTATATTAACTTTGATACTTTTATAAAAAAAATTATATTTCTCGCAGATCTCAGCATTAAATCTTTCCCAAGAATCTGATTCTGCTTGTAATTGATGATTAATATAAACTGCAGTTATTTCATATTTATTTTTATTTTTATTTTTATTATATAATCGGTACCATAAATCTAATAAAACAACTGAATCTAGTCCACCACTTAGAGCAATAATAATTTTATACTTATTATGACTATTATTATGGCTATGTAATGAATCCTCCAGGACCAAAATATTTGATTCAAATTTTTCTAACATATTCATACTGCTTTTGTAGATGTGACGAGGTGATATCTGGCACCACAAATGCTTTATTCTTCAAAGCGTCCAAATCGCATTAACCGTTGGTATCGCATATCAGGAAGTTGATTCTGAGGGTATTGAGAAATAAAGTCCAATTGTTGTTCAATTGCTACTTTTAAATCATGGCAAATTTTATTGACATTACGGTGAGCACCACCTAGAGGCTCTTCAATAACTTGATCGACAAGACCAAGTTTAAATAATTTACTTACTGTTAAGTGCATTGTCTCAGCGGCAAGTGATGCTTTATCAGCTTTTTTCCATAGAATTGACGCACAACCCTCAGGAGAAATAACTGAATAAATACTGTATTGCAGCATAAGTAATACATCGCAAACACCTAATGCTAACGCGCCACCAGAACCACCTTCACCAATTACTGTACTGATAATAGGAACTTTTAATCTAGACATAACAGCCAAGCTCTTTGCAATAGCCTCACTTTGCCCACGTTCCTCCGCACCCACACCAGGGTAAGCCCCGGCTGTATCAATAAAAGTAATAATTGGCATGTTGAACTTTTCTGCCAATTTCATCAACCTTTGGGCTTTTCTGTACCCTTCAGGAGACGCCATGCCAAAGTTTCTTTTAATTTTCTCTTTTGTTGAGCGACCTTTTTGCTGGCCAATAATCATAACAGGACGACTATTTAAACGAGCTGTACCACCCACAATAGCTGCATCGTCTTTGTACAGCCTATCTCCATGTAGCTCATCAAATTCTGTAAAAATTTTATGGATATAGTCTAATGCATGTGGTCTAAGTGGATGACGGGCAAGTTGCACCACCTGCCAGTCGGTAAGCTTGCTAAATATTGATTTAGTCAGATCCTCACTTTTTGTTTCTAGCCGGGCAATTTCTTTATTAATGTTGAGATTACTATCAGTGCCTACACGCCTCAATTGATCAATTTTTTCTTTAAGCTCAGCAATTGGCTGCTCAAAATCTAAGAAATCTAAACTCATGAAGTTAATTAAAAGGTTAGTTGTTATATACTGCTTTATTAGTACATTGTAACAAATTTTTAATATTCATTCACCCAATCCAAAAAAATATCAAAAACCCAACAAAGCTATGCAACTGCGTAAGTAAGTATTCACCCGATCTCGAATTTTGTCCCAGTCAAGCGCAAAGCGCGCAGAACTTGGATCTATTTATAATAGATCTCGGTTCTGCGCCTAGTTTCACTGGCCTTGACCGAAATGACAATACCACGTGAACATATACCTGTGTAAAGCCTGTCAATCTCGGGTTGATCCGGAATTGACAAATAAGTTAGTTTTTTACCTAGCAGAATGTGCAGCTTCCCTGATTTCAATAACTCCTGGCTCTGGAGATGTTACGTGGAAACCTTCGTTAATAATTTCTTTTGGTGTAATATCTCCTGTTTTTAGATCCATACGACCAGCTCCCACATATACCGGAGAGTTTGTATCCGTCTTCATATAAATAAGAGCTGAGCATTCAGAAGCAGTAATACCGCAAAGCAATCTTAGACCAACCCAGGGAATTTGACGCACAGTTGGAACAGCAGCAGAACCTGCTCCAGTAGAGAAAGGAGACCAAACGTTTTTTACTTTGGCATTAGAAACGTAAGGCGTAAAATTTCTCGTAACAAAGTTTTTTGGATGAAGATCTGTTTGAGCAGCAAAACTGTTAAGACTGATGAATCCTAAACTGATTAAAGCAAATGATTTTAGATACTTATTAAACTTCATAACTTCTCCTTAGGGTAAAATTAAGTTTATGTATCATACCATAACTGCATTAAATTCCAATTCTTTACTTATTACTATTATTTATTACTTTATTTTACCTATACTATATATGTCCTAAAATATATATAACATATGAAAAAAATTACTCTTAAAAGCCATTGCCCTCGTCTACTTATTAAACAGATTAATAAGTTAATATCCGAAGGGTATCAGACTGAGTCAACTCCTCGAGTCTTATTTGACTGTAAAACTCACAAAGTTTCTTATTATCAGGTTATTTTAAAAAAATAGTAATAATAGAATTGCTTACGCCCTCTTTTCCCTTTAAAATAATCCAAATACATAGTTAATAAACTAGTAAATTGTATAAAGCCTTCTAGAATTAAAACATGTTATATAACTACTTATGTTGCTATTCTAAAAGAAAGACAACGCTTACACCATATGCTGCTTAATAAATCGATACTTAATAAATCAATTTCTTTTATCTTATTCATCTTAAGTTTTAGTTTATTTTCTAATATATCTCATTCTTCTTATAGTTTTGCAGGCATAGTTCCTATAGCAAAAGATCAAAATAATGATAAATGGCTTTACTTTGGCGTTGAATACAAAATAAAAACACCTATGCTAGCTATTATAGGTGGCCAAAGAGAAGAAAACGAAAGCCCACAAATGACGGCTATAAGAGAGCTTAATGAAGAAACCTTAGACGTATTTAATAAATATATTACTCTAGATACCCTCAAAGATACCAATGGTAATCATATTAAAGAAATGGATTACAATATTTTATTCCTGATATCCACAAAGATTTTTTGGGTCCCCATCAATTATACCGTTGTGTCTGGTCAAGCTGCATGTGAAGATTTAATTTTTGAATACGAAAAACACCGTTTTGAAAAACCTGAGCACTATAAATCGTTAAAGTTAAACCAAAAAGAAACTTATGAGATACGTCGAGTAAGACTAAAAGATCTTATAAAATTCTTAAAAGATCCCTATAAATACGATGAACATATTATGAGCTACGGCTTAAAAGATTGTTCTGCTCCTGTACGTATGAAACTACGCTGGAGTAGTAAGATCCTCCTGCAAAGTCAACCTGACTTAAATAATTTTTTAAAATAAAATAATACCCATTTTCAAAATTTCTTATTTTTTTCTCATCATCTTAAAACTTTTTTAGAATAATTTTGTCTAACAGCCAGATTTATAATTCTAACTTTTATAAATAAATTAACTACAACTCTACTATAAACTAAGAAGATGGCTATGATAAATAAAACTAATCATTCTACCTATGTTTCAATTATGGCGTTTAGTACTTTAAGCGCGTTAAGTGCTTTGAATTTATCTAGTGTAGTAAATGCTAATTCAACTTATCATTTAGATGTCAACAATCTTGTTGCACAAGCCAGCCCCAACTTTGCACAGCGCCCTGAGTACACAAGCACTCAAAAGCTTGCAGAAGCTCAGAATGATTATTATTCTGGCTTTGGGTTCTTCAGTTCTGATAGTTCAGCATCCGATACAGCCACGTCAAATCATGAAGAAGTAGCTGTCGACACTTCTAGTTATATAGACATTGGACAATCTTTTGGCGAAAGAAATGATATGGACAAAGCTAATTCAGCATCAACTAATTCTTTAGTCAGTACACGAGAGCATAAAACAAAATTTAGCAAAAATGATCCCTACTATGGGAAAGAACTTTGTGGTAATGGCGAATATAGCTGTATTAAATTAAAGAAAAAAGATTCGTGGAAAACTCTCTTTCCTGATGATTATGAGCGAGAGCTTGTGCAAAGAATCAATCGTACCAACACTGGCCTATGGAATAGAAGTTGGATTTTAGTGCCTAATGATCTGAATAAAGATTATTTATCTTATTCGCCCTTACCACAAAAACGATCTGATATTACAGCAAAAACTGTAATTGTCGATCAAAAAGAGTTAGCTTTTGGTGCATACAACGAAAAAGGTGAACTCGTCCATTGGGGACCGGTGAACCCTGGTAAATCTGGTACCAGAACCTCTTTAGGTGATAATTTTAAAGTCTATAGAAAAGGCGGAGCTGGCTGTTGGTCCAAAAAATTTGATGCAAACATGCCTTATTGCATTTTTTTCAATGGAGGATTTGCCATGCACGGTTTTAACATGCCAGGCTACCCCGCAAGCCATGGTTGCGTGCGTATGAATAATAGCGATGCCAAATGGTTGAATAAAGAGTTTACTGATTATAGTACTCGTGTAGTTGTAACTAGTTTAAAATAATTGAATTAAACCCAGTTATCATACCAAAGCAGACACAACACTATGGCCCAGTTATTCTTTTTGCCAGAGCTGATGAGGCATGCTCACGATCACGTAACTTCAATACTAAGCACTTTTCTGCCCACAAACCAAATCTTCCCCCTAAATAACTTGTTGCAGTAGCAGCTACACTCATTGTGTTAATTTTACCACCAGTATTGACTGCAAAAGCAACAGTATTAGCTGTAACTCGTGCCTTTGAATCTGATATGCCAGCACAGGTGAGCACTTTATGAGTAACCATACCAGTGCCTGTACCCAACCAAGAGCCAGATAAACCAAGTAATATAATATTTGCTAAAAATTTTACTCGTGATGCGTTTTGTTCATTAAGATACCCATATACACGTAACAAATCACCTAGAGCTTCTGGTAGGACGGTATAACAAGCACCATACAGAGCTGCCGATCCCAATGTACTCAAGGGTTCCGCTGAAGCAGATGCACTGTCAACATCTATTAAAGGTTTTTCAATAAACTCTGTTTTAGCACCTAAACAATATCTTCCGACAACACCATCTTGTAAAGCCGTACAATTGTATCTATCTGAAGTCAATTCTACATCACCCCAAGATAGGCTGACTGCACGTAATATTGTGACTCGACGTACCCAGTTATTTGCACGATCTATACAAACAAGTTCATCTCCTACTTCAACAGTGCAGCTGTAAGTTTGCATAGCAAACTGAGAAGGTTGTGAATCAAATGTTGTTGGTTTAGCTTCAGGTTTTTCAAGAACAACACCAAGCCCAGTTGCTATAATTTTCAAAATTTCAGTTTGAACACAGGCTACAGGATGAGTTGATTTTCTACAAACTGCAACTTGACTTGGGTATTGTTCAGCTAAATGCGGAGGCAAAAACATTTCTGTTGCATCAGCAATTTTTACACGAGTTACAAAATGAACTAGAAATCGATTAATACTTTTTTCTGCTATACATAACTTAGGATCTTGACTACTAGTGTTGTGCGCTTGTGACAATTGACGAATAACTTTTATTTGTTGTCTAATTTGCTCTAACACCCTAACGCTATCATCAAATACGCTAGTTAATTTTGATGTTACAACTCCGTCTCCATATTTTATCATCTGCTCTAGTTGAACCAAGTTTGCGATATACTTACCAGAATGTAAAAATGCATTGATAAAACTACTATTACTTAAAGATAGTATTGGAAAACTCTCTAATAAAACATGCATCATCTCAGAGCTATCTCTAAAAGAATTCATTACAGGCTGGTAGAGATCTAAATTAAATATATGACGTAAAGTTCTTAATTGTTCATCTCTCTTAAATTCATATTCTTGCATAACAGAGGCAACCCAGCTTTGTGTCTCATTAGTTGCTACATGAGTCAATGTTGTTTCTGATGGAAAACCGGTATCAAATAAGCCTGGATGATCCACAAGTTTTGGTTTATGAACGAGATCATAATTATAATCGCCTGGTAACTTCACTTTTTCAAGCTCACCGCGTTCTTCCATAGCATAACTACCACCAGCGACATACCACCAGATCCCTTCAGCATCATTATAGAAAAGATTACGTTTTCTTACAGAGAACCTGTAAATTTTCTTAAGTTCTTCTACTGGAACTCTAAATTGTAAATTAACATAAATCACAATATCCTCAGCTGTAGATTCATAAGTTAATTTAATCTTTGCTAATTTCTTTTGAATAATACATCTGTAAGAACTATCCAAGAATGCTATATCAATTGGTGGTGATGGTAAAATAAAATATCCTGGTTGTGTTGGATAAATCAACATCGCAGGTAAGATATCCGGCGAAATCCTGGATATTATTTTCGACTCTAAATCAAGTCTATGCTGATAAATACCTTTTCTTTGCTGCTGTAAATAATCAGTTCGAGAATCAGTATGTGGAGCCAGGATAGTTCTAATCGTATTTGCCTGCAAATCAGACAAGTAAGAACTCCAATTTTCACTCCGATAAATCTTAGTATTATCCTGTATAGATAATTTTACATCCATATCCACCTTGGAGTGATTGCCAAACCAAGATAATTTTTCAGCTTGATGAGACATTGTCATTCTATCTATACATTGTCTCGTTTTGAATTCAATGTAATCAGGTGATGGGCTAATAAGATAGTAATTATCAAAACCTCTACGCCACATATCCCCATAAATTCTTTGACTTCCACGATAAGAATCAACAATTCTATATGTAATTTCATCGACAGTATCCTTAGCCTTTTGTAAAATATAGCCCCAGGGATTTATGTAATGCCGTATCACTCTAGAGACTCTGCCATGATCGCTCTTGGATGAACCCCAGCGACAAGTCCAAACATTATCTTGTTTTTCACATTGATAATAACCCCCATCTATCATAAAAATGTCTTGACAATATTTTTCTCTAATTTCATCCAAATCCATACTGCCATAATTTGCACCTACTTCTATTTTCTGTTCTTTGAATAATTGTAATTCAGCATACTTGTCATCCATCTCTTCTTTTTGGCTTTCTACCATTTCTACTTGATCTATTTTGATATTTTCTGACGCCAAGTTTTTTAATACAATTTCTCTTAACAAATTTAGCCTTTTTATAAAATCGTCAAAAATAGCATCTTCTAACGCAGGCTTATGCAATTTCTCATGAAACTGCTTAAGTTGTAATAGAGAATCGCGTAAGGTTACCAAATTTATAAAACTAGAAAAATCTAATACGAAGTTATCGGTATGTTGGAATATTTTTTCTAAATTCTCTATCAAAGGCAAAATTAATAGTAAATTAGGTTGCGGTTCAATATAAGAAAACTTATCACCATGATCTCGTAATATTTTTTTCAGCAACCCATTAATTTTAAACCAAGCAGGAGCTGGACCGATAGCTTCTGTTGCCCAAAAACTTTTTGCGCCATGCTCATAGTCCTGTGTGAATTCTATTATATCTCTTATATATTTATAAATATCTTGAATATTATAAACTTTGCGTCGAGCAAGGCCCATCGCTCTCCCGCTCGTTCTACTATATCCCTCAGAACTTATTAATGCTTGTGTTTTCGCTATATCTTCGATAGCTTTAGCCCCTAAAGAAGCCTGAATAGTATAAGCATGAGCGCTTTGACTCATTAATAATTTCAGATTCCCGTAGGTTATTTGTCCTTGCTCTGCTAATTGTTTAAATCCTCTTATACTAAGATCCCTGGTGGCATTATAAAAATATTCCATAGCAAGAATTTCATGCTCTGAATAAGCTTTCATGGCATCATGTATGCCTACAAAACCTTCATGAATATACTCTCCTAATGCATTGATCATTTGCTTAACCTCTTCATTAGGATCCTCTTCTTCTCCAAAAAGAGACGTGACACTATTGAAAATACCAAACACCGTTCCAAAGATAGCAAGAGGAGATAATGCTTGCGTAGCCAAGGCAAATATTCCCACAGCAGCATTGGTTAACGCACTAAAAGCTTTTCCAAACTCCGGATCAAATCGCTCAATAAAACTTGCAAACTGCTCCAAATGCCGCATCTCTTGAATAACAGCAGCAAACTCTAACTGATTAGCTCTAACTTCCACAGCTTTTTGCAAATTTGCTGCATACTGCTGTGCATATTCTTTTACCAAACTTGCTTTAACTATTTTATCTGCAGCTTGGTAATCGTCTTTATAATATGACTCACCAGTCGATAAAGAAGCAAGCTCTGGTATTAAATGCTGCAAAATTTCATAAGATGGCATACCTGCAGCTGCCATTGCTACAGCTTGTGAAGATACCAAAGATACAGAGGGGTGATCATAAATATCAAAAAAGCTAAATTCTCCCAGTCCAACATCACTACTTAATGTAGTATAAGTACGTATTACAGGTGAACTAGTCTCTGAGAATCTGTGTGTTTTTCCTAGAGATGTTAAGGGAGAAAGGTACAGCTGACCCACAGCACGCGTTATAAGAGGATCTGTCAGTGCAACAGTTCTTTTTGTCCCTTTAAATATAGCTGTTTCAGCTACATCCACATAAATATTTGAAGCCTCTTTAAAACCGTTATGTCTAAATACTGTTTCTACTAGTTTAGTATTTCCCCAAGGCATATAATGCCCTGAGTAGCTATTGATAGCACCTTTACCTCGTAATATTCCATTTGTAAATGTTACTTGACCAGCTCCTACTACATGTGCACCACTTGCAAGATCCGAATGCTTTAAAAAATCTGTAGCTTGAGGTCTTCCATTAATACCTAAAATAGAAGATACTTTCGGTCTGCCTATTATTAGTTCACCATCAGTGGTAATAACATACTTATAAGAGTGTGTCCCCTTAGTGGCTCTTATTTCATTAAGGCTCATGCAATGAAACAGATTTCTAATTTTGTCATTTATTGTGTTGGGAAATATTTTTGGACTAAATACCCCAAATTTTTTATACAAATCTACACCTCTAAAAACGACAACACTTCCAGGTAAAACTAAGCCTAAACTAAAGTCTGTATAAAATGCTATGTTCTCGCCAACATATGGAATAAAAGCTTTTTCAAATAAGCTAGGGCTTGGTACACCAGTCCAGATCATTTCTACACCATTAATAATTGTAGAAACTCCATGTGTGGCTGTAAGTGTAAGTAGTGGCGCAGTCAGACCTCCCGATAAAGCTGAAGCCGAGACACTAAAGCCTACCTCCAGTCCACCGCCAATAATGTTTAAAGCACCTAATACTTTAGAAGAAGTTTTTGATTCTGCGATGACTGTATAGTTAGGCATATTAATTTACAAGATTTAAGATAGAAGTTATCTTATAAACTATTTAGCTTTGTTTCACAATGTTTTTGTTATTGTTTTTTTGTTTTTTTGTTTTTTTGTTTTTTTGTTTTTTTGTTATTAGTTTGAACCACAGATTATCTTCAAGAAACAACAGATATAAGCATTAATGATTCTAGCATCTTGATTTCTAGACAAAATCGGTCAAATAATCTGATTGAGTAGCAAAGTTTAGGAGTAATTCATGATCGGAATAATCAATATAATTAGCATGGATTTTCAAATTATCAAAAAATAATAAATCAATACACTGAATATTTTTACAATGGCTAACACTAGCTGGATTAAAACCTTTGTTTTTTTTATGCAATCTGACATCACTTAATCCTATTGCGCAGTGATCACAATGATTGCGATAAAGCCTCTCCCCTGTCTCACTAACTTTACCTAATCGATAATTAACACAACGCAAGCTAATAAAATTAGCCATATCATCTGGCATACTGGCAATTTCAGACAAAATAAAAAAACCTTGTTTCTCAGTAGCCGAAGTATTTTTTGATTCAGGTACTACTATGTGACGAGCATAAATAGCACAAACCGTACAATAGCCTTTACATGACCAGCAAGGAGTAATGTTACGAACTAACCCTATAGAACTAATGACAATTTGTGCTTTATTAACCGGTGGAGCTAACCATTTACTAAATACTGATGCTTCTTTTCCAACTGGTACATACCAGACTTTTTGATTCGGATCCCATTTTGCCCCAAGTTGCTTAACAGTATCCTTATCTTGATAGCTTACATTCAGAATTTTCTTTTGTAACATAATCGCGCTCTTATAATTCATTATTATAAACTAATTACTATAATTATTTTAATTATATTACTTTTATTAATCACTATAATCACTTTAATGACTCTTATATTTAAGTTTGTGAACTTCTTAGACTATATCACAAGAAAACTTCCTAAAGCTTTTAAATACAAGCTGCTTTATCAGAGCAACAATGAACATCCTATTTATATCTCTGACAACCTATTTTTTAGAAAATTAAACTTTGAAAACTCTGCAACACAAAGCCGTGTTTGCAAACTTACACCTAGCACCCCTGCGCTAACCTCAGTGAGATTACTTAGTTTTGCTGGGGAATTATATAAACTCGTTTTGAATCATTGTTCTAAAAATAAAAATATTTTAATATTGGGGCTGGGTGGTGGCGATTTATTAAGATATTACAATAAATGGAATAGTTTTTATAACTACAGTTATAAAATAACAGCTGTGGAAAAATCTAAAGAAATTATTGAGATAGCAAAAAAATATTTTTATCTTAATCAAATCAAGTCTAAATTTCTTATTAAGCATGATGATGCGTATGACTTTATTCTAAGAGCAGACGGTAAAAAATACAGTATTATCACTGTAGATTTCTTTACTGAATTAGATAGTGCTATATCTCTTTTAAAAGAAGATTATCTTTACGCAATTTGCAATAAACTAGATACTGATAGTGGTATTTTAGTACTTAATATACTCGTGACAAACCAGCAGATCTTTACACAATTTATTATAAACTTAAAAAAATTCTTTAATAACCAAATTCTTATTGCAGAAAGCCCTACGCATTATAATATTATTATTTATGCTTTTAATAGTAGTGAGTATTTGCAATCACTTGTAAATACCCAAAACAACACAACTAAATATTATATCAATAATCTAACCTTTAACTCTCAGCATGGATTTTATACTGCTCTGTTTAATAATTAAGAGTTAATAATTAAACGAATCATAAAAACGCAACTTGAAATTTTCTCATCTATACAGTACCCTGCTTTCTTGGAATTAACAATTATCTATACTTTATTTATACGGCAAGAACAACATGAGCACTCCGTTATTATTCAAAATTAAACCAAGCACCGCATATCCAACTGGGTATCCAAGAGAATGTAAAAGAGATCAACATCTCAGGGAAGCTAAAGAGGCTAAGGCTGCAACAGAAACAAGTCAAGCTAAGTTAGAGCAAAAAGAAATAGATATCGCAGATTCTGTTTATAAAATGTTTAAAAAGATTAACAATGAACTCATTATTGCTGTCAGTGAGGACAAAAGCTCTTGGATTACAATTGAGATGCCCTTGACCTACTGCCCCTCATATAAAACTGGATACCATGCTTGCGTTGACAGAGCAGCCTTTACTGAAATTTGTGCGAAATTAAAAAGCTTGGACTTTCGTTATGAAATCATTACATATCGTTTAGCTATATCTGTATATGCCTCTCCATATCAATTAGAAATAATTCAACAACAATTAAAATTATTTTCTGAACAATTTGATGATACGTCACCTAGTGCTGATGAAATACAAGAGCCTCCATTTAGTGCCTCTGAATATTCCCTACGTGCACTTTATATATAGCTAGATGAGAAAGATAATATTTAACACAATGTTATTCGCTCAACTTAACAAGCTATCCTTTCCTTCTCTAATGCAATATTTAAAACGTTCGTATCACCAGTGAACGTTTTTTTTACCATATGTTATACCATTGAGCAGAATAACGCCACAAAATAAGTTATCCAACCAAGTAAATATCTACTTATCTACTGTTTCTTAAGCTTTTCTTAAGGTTACCTTAAGCCTTCTACAAGCTTTTTCCTGTATAATCCTGGTTATTGTTTTTATAAGTCTTTCAATTATATTGGAGAAATAATATGTTCAACAATAAAAATTTAATTTTATTATTAACAAGCGTATTTTTAACTTCGTTTTTAATCTTCTCCGGAATGAAGATTTATAAAAATGAAGGTGATAATGTTGTAGCAAATACAACAGATGCAGAAGATCAGAGCACTCAGGATTCTACTCAAACTAATCCATTACTAGAGAATGCTGACAACACTAAAAATACTAAGAATACTAAAAATGCCAAAAATACTAAGGCCACCTCATTTAAACCAAGGGTTGCCTACACATATAAAGTCAGAGGCAAAAGATATTCTGCACTAGCAAATAGCCAGGGCTTTACGCAAGTGGGTACTGCTTCTTGGTACGGCGGTCAGTTTCACGGTCGCAAAACTGCTAATGGTGAGATCTATAACATGAATGCGATGACTGCTGCCCATAAGACGTTACCTTTAAGAACGTATGCTAAAGTTACTAATCTTGCGACTAATAAATCAATTGTTATCAAGATTAACGATCGCGGTCCCTTTTATGGTAATAGAATAATAGACTTATCTCGTGCTGCTGCCCAAAAACTGGGAGTTATCAAAAAAGGTACAGCTAAAGTTGAAGTAACGGCATTATAAAGTTAAGGTCTTATTATTGACTAGTTATTAGCTATAATTAACCTATAACTTTAACTAGTCTCACTAAATTACCATTTTGTTCTTTTGGAATATTTTCTGTAATCAACAGAGATTGGCATTGATGTTCACCTGTGTTATCCGTTGAATCAATAACTTTTGCTGGTATTCTTAACCCTAACAGATCTTTATTATCTAGCAAAACTAACTCAGGCCTTTCTGATGCCAATATTTCTTGTCTGTTTTGCTGAACGTTAATTGCATGGCAGTCATTTTCGGGTTTTAATGAACTTGCAACCGCAGACCAGAACTTATCAGGCATAATTTGGTAACCACCTTTAGTTACTTTATTTAACCAGGTAATATATTTATTGAGATCATCGATCGCAATGTTATCTAAATTATTATCTAACCAGACGTTAGCTTCTGAAGTACACTCATTTTCAAATAAGCACTTTAATACATTATTATTTGATACTATGCTTTTTTGTTTACAGTCATCAACAAAGAAGCAATAAGTGTAGTAATCGCGTCTTGTGACTGGCGACTGCATAACCCAAACTTGTTGATCAAGTAAAGTTGTCTTAATCATTTTTGGGCCACTGATTAAATCAACTATAGGCTCTCGACATACCGCCCCAGTACACACCAGCCCCTGCGCTAATGACTGAGTAACAGTCTGTGCAAAATCTGGGCGTTGAGATTCTTGAGAGTTTTTAGAAACCAAATCTGCCACTACGTCGTTTGCCACAGTATTTATAGACACTGGCTCAACACTCTCAAACCTAGTAGAGCTCTTCTGAGCAGAACCCTGCAAGCTTTTAGAGTTTTCAGTAGAACTAGCAAGCTTTAAGTTTGTAGGTACAGTTATATAATCTATTGCTCGATGATATATTTTTTTGCTGTATGCGTATAGTTCTGTTTTTTGTAATTGTACTCTATTTTGGTAAATCAAAACTGATGTCAAACTAGCTACTAATGCAATCGCTATAGTATTTTCCAAAATAGGCCATTTAACTGAAGACTGCATTTGGAGAAACCAATCTTCAAGCGTAAAATTATTCTGATAGACAGAACGATAGTAGTCAGGCGTCAGTAACTTACGAGTTTTTTTGTTAACTTGTTTAATTGGCTCAAATACATAGGTTTTGGCGCTCGATATGGTGCCATTCAACAAACTACATAGAATTACTAACAAAGAATAATAATCACTTGCTATAGAGAAAACTATTTTACCTGCATGATTATCTTCACTCATACAAGAGCTAATTTTTGGATGATAAAATTCCGATGATTTAATTTCAAGTTTCTCAAAGATAACACTAAAAATATCAAATCCCAGGAGTTTTAATTTTTTATCACTAGTCACCCAAACAGTGCTAAAATTGATAAATCCATGATATCGCCCAGTTTTATGTTCCAAACTGATTTTTTTAACTAATGGAATAAGTAGTTTTAGGGCTTTATTGAGTTTTAATGGCTTAGTCAAATTTGAAATATATGTTGCTAAAGTACAACCATCAATTGATGGCATCACTAAGGTTATGTTTTGTTCATCATCAAGAATTTCGGTAACTGGCCAAAAATAATTATTATAATTTATCTCCGAAGCTACAAGCTTTTCTTGCAGTTTAGGAATATTAGCTCTAGCAAAGTTACTAGCATGTTTGTTAAGTATTAAGATCAGATGCTCTTGGTTTTCCATCGAGCGTGCTGAATAATATGTACCAAATGGCTCTGCAGAAAGCTCTGTAATTAATTTATATTTATTACCAATGTTGTATTCTTCTAGCATACTTAGATAATTATATAGTACCGAGAGGTTCTATGACCATAAATATATTATATAAAAATTATAATTTAAAATTATATTTATTATATAATATATTTAAGTATATAAAAGTTTAAGTTATCTTCCATTATCTAATTCATGCCTAAACTTGTTGAGTCTATTGAAAAACTTAAAAAACATCATAATCTTTCTGATATAGGCCATTACAAGTTAGTTGGTCTTGAAAAGGAATCACTTCGTATCAAACACGATGGGCAGCTTGCTAACAGCCCTCATCCTTCTGTTCTCGGTTCAACATTAACCCATCCATTTATTACAACTGATTACGCAGAAAGTCAACTAGAATTAATTACCAGCCCTCATTATAAAATTTCTGATATGTTAAAAGAAATGACAGATCTGCATGCTTTTATTTATCAGCAAATTTCTAACAGCAATCTTATGTGGCCAAATAGTATTCCGGGGATACTACCACCAGCAAAAGAAATACTAACTGCCCACTATGGTACGTCTGTCAAAGCGCAATTTAAAGAAATCTACCGATCTGGTTTGGGTTATCGTTACGGTAAAAATATGCAACTTATGTGCGGTATTCATTTTAATTTTTCTTTTACTGAAAACTTCTGGAAAATATTTTTTTCTTCAGTTTATGATCAAAACAGCTATAATCAGACTGATGTGAACTCTGTGTATATGTCTATTCTTAGAAATTACCACAGAATAAGCTGGATAATAACTTATCTATTTGGGGCATCACCAGTTATTAATTCAAAATTTATAAATCAAGATACTGCTGTCGCCAATTACTTAAAAAAACATAACGATTTGCAATATATTGCTCCTTTTGGTACTTCTATTCGAGAAAGCAATTTAGGATATAGCAACAAAAATAATTTATTGTCCTTAATTAGTTATGATGATTTAGATAATTACGTACAATGCATAGAAAAAGCTGTCTCAACTCCCGATCCTAATTTTGTAGAAATTGGCAAATATCGATATGGAAAAAAAATACAATTAAATTGTAATATTTTACAAATTGAAAATGAATACTACAATGTTATTAGACCAAAGCCAAAAAAAATCGAGCAAATTGCAAGACCGAATAAATTACTAAAAGACCATGGCATTGCATATATTGAGTTAAGAAATCTTGATCTTAACCCTTTCTCTCCTATAGGAATAGATGAGACTCAGTGCTATTTTATGGAGCTTATAATTTATTATTGTTGCTTTTGTGACTCCCCATATATTACACCAAATGAATATGCAACTATTAAAAGCAATCGTAATAAAGTCGCCTTATTGGGCCGGCAACCTGATTTGCAGCTACAAAAAGATGGCAGTTCTATTAATTTAACAACTTGGGTAAGTAATATTTTTAATGACTTATCTATTATCGCGCAATTGTTAGATCAAGCTGAGCACAGTAATAATTATAGTCATGCTTTAAATATATTAAACACGTCGGATACATTATCGACGAAGATTTTCGCTGAAATAAATAATCCTAAATTAGGCTACTTTGATTATTTTTTAAACATAGCCAAAAAACATAAAGAGTTTTACGATGCTTATCATTTATCTGACGAAAAAGCCTGTTATTTTGCAGGATTAACTGAAAAATCGCTTTATGATACAAAAAAATTAGAAGATGATGATCTAGCAAATAAAAGGGATATTGATGATTATGCCGGGATTCTTTTTGATAATTAATTCTCAAAGATAAATTTGTCAATAAAAACGTAACGACTTACTAAGATTTTGAGTATGTGTTCACGTAGTATTGTCATCTCTGTCAAGGCCAGTGAACCTGGGCGCAGAACCGAGATCTATTTATAATAGATCCCAGTTCTGCGCGCTTTGCGCTTGACTGGGATGACAAAATTTGAGATCGGGTGAACACTTACGATTTTGATATAAACAATCCAGTAACATCATCTGGTAGTTTCTTACCTGTTTGAATAGAAAACTTTCTCTTTAATACTTCAAGATCCCTAATTCCTTCAGAAGACAAAGTATCTAAAATAAACTTTTCTTTCTCATCTAAGGTTGGCTCATCACGTAACTCCATAATACCATCACTAAACATCGCAATATGAAACTCTTCTGGGAGATTAATTTCATAATTCTCATACTTAGCTTCCAAGAACATACCTATTGGATAACCTCTTTCACCTATATAACGCGCTATTTTATTTTGTTCAATAAATACAGGAAATGGATAATGCCCTGCAACTGAATACGTAAGTTTTGAAAGCTTTTGATCGTATACCATGTATACCATTGTTAAATATTTGCCGAGATTTTCTGTGCAAACTACTTTGTTTATCGTAGATAACATAGATTTAGGATCAATAGCAGTATTATTGTTCATATACATAAACTCAGAACAGTACTGCTGTACACAAGCTTTTAATAAGACTGTTACAAATGCTGAACCAACACCATGCCCAGATACATCTGATAAGTAAAAAATAACATAACGATCCGCTAATTGCTGATAGTCTACAAAATCACCAGATATATATAAAGATGGATGTAAAAAATAATTGAAGTTTAATGATAAAATATCTTGGTTATTTCTAGGCAATAATTGCTGTTGTAATTTATAACCAGATAAATGATCCTCTTCTAGATCTTTAAAATTTTCTTCAACCTGTGCTCGATAAATATTACTTGCTGTTAATAACTGCTCACGATGACAAAGCTGTTCAATCGAGACTAGCAGAGTTTTGAAGTTTAAAACAGGTTTTAAAAAATAATTCCATGCACCACGTTCAAGAGTATATATGATATCATGAACTCGCTCTGTTGTAGTCAGAAAGACAAATGGCATACTTACTTGGTTATGCTGACAATACTGAAGAAACTTTAATCCATTTTGTGTAGGTGGATCCAAATCACATAATATTATATCTATTGGATCCGTGGATGTCTTAAAGTATTCAATTGCACTAACACCATTTTCAATTGTTAAAATATCATAATGTTCTGCGTGAAAAAAACTAATTAATTGCTCTTGCAGCTTTTTTTCTGCTTCAATAATTAAAATTTTCATTTTAATATTATATTATTTATTAGAATTATTATTGTTATTATTAGTGTCTAGCACTTCAGAATTTGTGTCGCTTACTTTATTATTTGTTCTGTTTTCTTTACTGTCTATGTCAACTTTATACTCATCTTTATCTTTATTAGTGTTAGCTGAATTATTATTTGAATTCGAGCTAACATCAGATGAATTATCATTAACAGCTTCAGAAAAAATGTCTCTAATCAAATTTTCTTCATTTGCTTCACGTTGTACATTTGGTTTTTCGCCGCGTACTAAGCCATCACGATATTCCAAGTAAGAATTGCGAATGAATACATATTCATCATCTGAAACAGTATCAACTATTTTTTCTGCAGTTAGTAAATTTGCACGTGTATCTACCATGTATAATCCTAAATAAGCCAGAGCTTCTTTATCAGATAAAAAATACAATGGAGAAGTAAAAACCCCTATTCCACGCCCTATAGCATCACGAACAGTACTTGGCCCAAAAATAGGAATAACAAAATAGGGGGAATCAGCAAGCCCCCATTTACCAAAAGTTACACCATAATCATTATTCCTTTTGCTCCAACCTACATCACTAGCAACATCTATAAAACCTAGGATACCAAAAGTTGAATTTAATCCAACACGCTCTATAGTTTCTTTAGTATTATCAAGCTCTCCTTGTAAGACATCATTGACTAACACAGTGAAATCTTCAATATTACTATAAAAGTTAGTAACCATCCGTTTGGCAGGTAATGGAATAAGAAAAGTATATAATTGAGCTACAGGCTTTATTAAATATCTATCTATATTTTTATTAAAGCTGTACATATTTCGGTTATAGTTTTCATAGGGATCAGGGTAATTTTTTTCTATGATGTCCGTTTGAGGCTGTGTTGAATCTGTTGAGTCTGCTGAATTTTCTGTAGAAGTAGCATCAGTCTTTTGATTTGATACCTCATTTGTTTGATTTATTTGTTCTGTTTGTCCTGATTGTCCTGATTGTCCTGATTGTCCTGATTGTCCTGATTGTCCTGATT
>CAZSRF010000003.1:76012-102386 GCA_964609155.1 uncultured Gammaproteobacteria bacterium
TGTCCTGATTGTCCTGATTGTCCTGATTGTCCTGATTGTCCTGATTGTCCTGATTTAACCTGATTTGGTTTAATTATTACAGTTGATTTATTTTTTTTATTTAACTCTTCAGCTTTTGTGTTACTAGTGGAATCTATTAATGCAGCTGCATAAGACTGCTGATAACTATTCAATAGCAGAGTAAAACTACTTACTATTAAAAAGAGATTTTTTAGATAATTATTTTTCATATAGCTAATTATAGTGGAAATATAGAAACCATCTAGCCTAAAAGCTTAAATTACTTATCTTGCGCGAAATGGTTATAATTTGTCATACTAGTTTAGCGCACAACCTGCAGGCTTCAGTCTTTTATGAAAAATACCGGCTCTAAGGCCGGTATGATAGATATAAGACATTTATATCAGCAAGCAAAACTAACTAGTGAAATTAAAATGACACTTGACCTTTTGCCACTAAGACATTCACTCTCCTATTAGCATGTCTAGAGGATGGTAGGTTCTTAAGCACATCTGCAAACTCTGGCCCTAAACCATCATCAGCTTTGGCATATTTACCTTCTGCCGAAGTATAGTTAGCCATTAGTTTAACATTGCTATTTGGATACCAATTTAGTCCAACAGTCCAGTCTGTCATCTCTCCACCATTGTTACAATTGTAGTTATTTACAGGACCAGTCCTAGCACGATAGTTATTACCGCAAAATATGACAGGAGCATCAACACGACCAGTAACATTGACTGTTTTTGCAAAATCTACTTTATCCCATCTACCAGCGAGTTCCCAAGCACCATATTTATTGATTGGTTTTACTTTACCCAACGTACCAGAAACAGGATCATAATGACGTGTTTCTCCAGTTAGTAACCAAGAAGCTTGTATATAATACCCACTTGCTTTAATATTTTTAGTTGAGTTACCAGCATTATCAGTTTTTACTCCTGTAATCCCAGATCCAGCAGCTAAGTTTACCAAGTCAACTTTGTAATCATAGTATTCTGATTGTACATGCCATGGACCTAATATTCCTAAAGCTTCTACACCCCATAATCTATAACCATCCGTGCGCTTAAATCCACCAACGTCTCGAGCAGCAGCTGATCCGTTTGCAGTACTTAAACCAATTAACTTGGAATTTGATAAGTTAAAATATCCGCCTGGCGCCGCATTTAGTGTTACATCACCGGTTGTATTAACATAAGAATAAGTACCACCTAGGTGTAAGACCTTGCCCTGTTTTACTAACGGTTGTAAGAAAACCCTACCATTATACATGCTATGATGGTTACCTAAGTTTGACACTACAACTTGCGAACTTTCATCTGTATTCACAGAAGAACCTGGAACGCCGCCAAAAGCACTGGCATTTCTTGTGTAATAATATGCACCTGCTTGATACCCTAAGAACTGGAAAGGATTACCTTCAAAAGAGATACCATCAGCACGTCCAACCATAAAAGATCGTTGACCAGCTGCCGGAGCAATAAAAGTATAACTTGAATGATCAGCAGTATTTTCCAGACCCTGTTGTACATTCATTCGCCCTAGTGAAAAACGTACCCAAGGATCCATCATATCCCAACCAACCCATGCATCACGAACAAGAAGATTTCTTCTAGGACCTGCGCCAAGAACTCTATTAAAAACCGTTGGAGAATCATCATTGGCTGAATGATAAGTTGATTGTTGAAAATTAAAACGCTCTATAACATTATGGTTTACTGTTAAATTATAAACAAAATTTTTAACTAGCCTACCTCGCATAGTAAGTTCTGCTGCGGTCACGTTAGATTGATTATCAAAGCTAAGATTATTTGAGCCATAACCTAATCTTTTCATAGGATGATCAATCTGATCATCAAACCATGCAAAATCAGTTTGTATACCACCTCCAATTTTCAAACTATCTGCACATGTGAGTATTGGAAATGACGCAATTATTCCCGTACATATCAAGCTATTTAAATTAAATATTGTTTTCATATTCATTGTTAATTAATTTCCTTATAGGTATTACATTATTCATACTACACTATATAAAGATGAAAAAGCAATAATAGATTTATGAGACAAAAAAAAACCCTCAAACGAGGGTTTTTTAGACAGCGTACGATTAAAAGTCTACTTGACCCTTAACTGCAAACATATCAACGCTACGTTTTGTCGGACGATCTGCTGGATGGAAATCAGAAGCAATATTAGGTCCTAAACCATCGGCAGCAGCTGCATATTTACCTTCTGCCCATGTGTAGTCAGCCATTAACTTAACATTTCTGTTAGGATACCAGTTAACACCCACTGTCCAATCAGTCATCTTACCACCATTTGTACAACCAGTGCCTACAGAAGCTCCACTATCACCACAGAAAGCTGTTGTACTAACTGTTGCGCCTGTTACATTAACAGTTTTAGCAAAATCAACCTTATCATAACGAGCAGCTAATTCCCAAGCACCCCATTTTGCATTACGTGGGTTAACTTTACCAAGAGTACCAGATACTGGATCGTAATGACGTGAATCACCAGTTAACATCCAAGAACCTTGTACATACCAACCATTAGCTTTAACTTCACTAGTGGCAGCACCAGCATTATTAGTAGCTAATCGAGTAGCTGAACCAGCAGTTGAAGCAGCATTTACTAAGTCTAACTTAAAGTGTGTATATTCACCCTGAACATGGAATGGTCCCCAAACGCCTAAGCCTTCTAAGCCCCAAACATCATAACCATCTGTTCTTTTAGCATTAGTAGCTACGTCTCTAGCAACAGCAGGGCCGTTAGCAGAACTTAATCTTACTAATTGAGCATTTGAGTTGTTAAAGTAACCACCAGGAGCTGCGTTTAATGAAACATCACCTCTTGTTTTAACCCAAGAATAGTTACCACCTAAATGTAACACTCTACCAGGCATAACCCATGGCTGTAGGAAAGCACGTGCAGAGAACATAGGCAACGCATTACCTACATTAGAAACAGCAACTTGAGAGCTAGTATCTATGTTAGTTGCTGTGCCCGGAGCACCACCTTGAGCACCTGCATTTGTTGTGTAATAATAAACACCGGTTTGATACCCTAACCAACGAGTTGGGTTACCTTCCATACTAAGACCGTCAGCTCTACCTGTTGCAAATGATCTTTGACCAGCTGCAGGAGCTATAAAAGTATAAGCAGAACGATTGCCTGTGTTTTCTAAGCCTTGTGATACATTCATGCGACCTAATGAGAAGCGAGCCCATGGATCCATTCTATCCCAACCTACCCACGCGTCTAACACATAAGGACCGCTACGTCTTGGATCAGCGTACGTTCCTGCTTCTGAACCGACTCTACCATCTCTCATTACATTACTAACGCTTAAATTATAAACCCAACGATCAACTAAAGTGCCACGTAAGTATATATCAGCAGACGTAACATTTGATTGATTATCAAAACTTAAATTTGATGTTCCATAACCAAGAGCTTTATTAGCATGTTCAACTTCATCGTTATACCATACAAAATCAGTCTGCACTGCACCGCCAACTTTTAAACTAGCAGCCATACCAGAGCCTGATGCTAAAACGCTTAAGCCAGCAAGAGTTAATCCTACGACTTTTAGCTTTGAACTTTTTTCCATGAAATGTTCTCCTAACCTTTTCTAAATATTTGCAACAAAAGTTAATTAACTCTGGCAAAAGTATCGCCAGTTTATTTTATTAAAGCCTACTTACTGTTTAACCAATAAGCAATATACCATTTCAGTATAGTACTAATATACCATATTGAAACACTGGTAACCAGCTTGATTAAAGACTAGCTCATAATTTTATTTAACGCAAATTATGTCACATTAATCAATACTACTTTTAAAATTAACTCGCTTAGTATACTAATCTAATAACAATTTGTATGAAAGCCAGTTATTAATTAAACGACACTGATACCATAACAGTACAAAATGATAATTACATATATCTAAAACTTAATCAATATGTAATTTTCGAATTTCACCACTCTATTTTGTATCCTGTGACAAATGAAACACACAATACAGTATAGACAAATCAAATGAATTAACAAATTTTTACTAAATAATCAGTATTTGTTATCATAACATCTTAAAAACTATGCTTTTTAAAGCAAATTAACTCGCTAACTAAAGTCAATAAATTGTATGCAATTTCAACAAGACTGCTTGGATCATCCTATTTACATCAAATCTTATGATCCCCACCTACATCAGCTAACTATATTCTGTAATAAAGATATAAATAACAATCCAAAAGCAATAACTAAAAAGCTCCATACAAGCACTATTGTTTTATTAGATAATATTATTGAGAATTGGCAGCCTTCTTGTGTACAGGAATTAAATACGTCTTATATAACCCATATACTAAGTTTTCAGCCAGAAATTATCATCCTAGGTATTGGAGAAAAACTAGTCCCTTTGGATTATACAATTTTAGAGCCCTTATACAGATCAAAAACTCCTTTTGAGGTTATGACAACAATAAATGCATGTAGAACATATAATTTATTGGCGAGCGAACATCGCAAAGTAGCTGCTGCACTGATCTTATCAAAATAAATTTCAGAGATTTACTTATGACTACATCTATATTAATTACAGGTTGCTCCAGCGGAATTGGTTTACAGGTTGCTTTAGATCTACAAAAACTTGGATATCTTGTATTTGCCAGTTGTAGAAGCCCAAAAGATGTTTCGAATTTAATAAATCTTGGACTCTTAAATGCTATTCAATTAGACGTTACAGACGATAAATCCATTAATGTAGCACTAAATCATATTTTAGCAAAAACAGGTGGAACTCTGGATGTGCTATTTAATAACGCAGGATATGGGCAAATTGGAGCAGTTGAAGACTTAAACAGAGAAGCCATTTTTAATCAATTTAATACTAATGTCTTTAGTGTATTAGAATTAACTAATAAAATCTTACCTATTATGCGACAGCAAGGTCATGGGAAGATTATAGTTACCAGTTCAGTACTTGGTTTTATAGCATTACGATATAGAGGGGCCTATGTGGCTTCAAAATTCGCACTAGAAGGCCTGTTTGATACACTAAGACTAGAGTTAATGAATACTCCTATCTCTGTAAGTATTATTCAACCCGGTCCCATTAGCAGTAACTTTAGAAAAACATCTCACCAAATATTCAATAAATATATTAATTATAACCATAGCCAGCATTTAATGTCATATCAAAAAATGGAAAAATTTTATTCAAAAGTTAATAAAAATATTTTTGAATTAAACCCAGGAGCAGTTACAAAAAAAATACTGCATATACTCTCACATAAGCCCAAATCTAGATACAGTGTGACTATCCCTACTTACTTATTTCATGTATTAACCAGATTTTTACCAGTATTTATTCTAGATAAAATTTTATATAAAATTACCGATTCGGAAACAAAATGAATCATTTTTCATTAATAAACTCTCTAACGACTGATAATCATTCGATACCTGTATATTATTACCCATCACAAAAATTAAGTACCCCCACCACAGCTGTACAAATTGTTCATGGCATGAGTGAGCATCATGCTTATTATCTTGATTTAATCAATTATCTCAATACTCGTGGTTATGATGTTTATATCCATGATCAACGAGGACATGGAACAAGTGTAGATAATATTGAAGATCTTGGTTTCATATCAGAAACCAACGGACATGAAAAATTAATTTCAGATACTATTGCTGTAACTGAGTATATTAAAAAAAATACCACAGGCTCTATATATCTTCTAGGTCACAGCATGGGTTCCTTAGTAGCTCTAGCTGCTGTTATAAAACAATGTGCGTTAAATAAAAATTATTATGAAAAACTTATTTTAACAGGAACTCCTGGGATAGCCCCAGTAGGACAGTTATCTTTTGGTATTTTATTAGTATATTTTGAAATTTTCAGACAAAAAAAACAAAATAAAGCTATAAGCCCTATCGGCAAATTATTACTTAAATATATTTTTAATTTTAAATTCAGATTAAAAGGCGAGCAAAATCTTTTTTCGTGGATAACACAAGATCAAAAATGGTTGGAATATTACAATCATGATCCTAAATCCGGCTTTATCCCAAAAAATCAATTTTGGCTGGATATAATAAACTTATTAAAATTTACCAATAGCCTAGATAATATTAATCTTATTGACAAAGATATCCCCATAATTCTTTTTGATGGTGCCGACGACCCAGTAAACAGACAAACAAAGCAAAGTAATAACTTATACAAAAAATTAAAGCAATCCGGCTTGTCAAATATTAAACATATTATTTATCCTAATACACGACATCATCTAGCTATCGAGTTTAATCGAGATATTTTTTTCTCAGATTTAATAAAAGAATTATTATAGTATTAACCATAGTATATTGCTAATATCTCTTTTACTACTCCTCGATTAGAAACTTTACAACTAATATTTCTTTGCACATCAAAAGATACAATTTGAGAACCACAATACAGTTCCCTAGTTATATCTAAATCATGATTAGATATTATGCTACTGCAATTATTTTTAGCAGCTTCTTTAACTAGCTGAACTAGACATTCTTGATCAGACAACTGAAAATCATTTTTGGCATATTTAGTAAATGATGCTGTTATGGAAAGTGGAACATAAGGTGGATCGCAATAAATTAAAGAATTAGATTTTACCTTTTTAAAGCAATCTTTGAAATCCTGACACTCAATCATGACATTTTTAGATCCTGCTTTTTCACTAAAAAATTTCATACTATTTATTGGTAATACAACAGTTTTATAATCTCCAAATGGCACATTATATTTTCCCTTATTATTGTAACGACACAATCCGTTATAGCCATGACGATTTAAGTAAAGAAAAATCGCAGCTTTTTCTGCACATTGTCTAGTTTGGTTATTAAAAACATCACGTAACTCATAATATCTTTCAGGATTATTATTTTCAGCAACAAAGTATTTTTGGCATTTTTTTATAAATTTTTCTGAATCTTTGACTAAATATAAATATAAATTTATTAAATCTGGATTTACATCCGTAAGATAATATTTTTTGTAAGATGTGTTTAAAAAAACAGATGCAGAGCCAACAAAAGGTTCCACTAACGTATTATGATGACTAAATTCACTTATATATTTATTTAATAAAGGCAATATATTATACTTTCTTCCAGGCCATTTTAAAAAAGGCCGTATGTAACCTGCCATATTTCTTTTTCTCTATGTAACTCGTAACTCGTTAATTATTAATTATCGGCAAGCACATGCCTAATTAAGTTTTAATATACTATATAATATATTATAATTATATAAACTCTACGGCATATACCATTTTAACAAATAAAATAAACTTATAGCAATAATTATATTATTTAATCTATGCAAGATAATAACGCCAGTAAAAAAATTGAAACAGATGCTTCTTCTTCGGAAGACAACGCCGGGCAAAATAATTTTTTAAATGATCTATCAAGCAATAATAATACCCAACTTCTCCACCAGCTTCATGCTAAATACCATGTAGAAATAGAGGAACTACAAAAGCTTGGTGATCTATCAAAAAAAGATAATAAATCTGTTATTAGCTTGTTGTTAGAAACGTCACTATTACCACGCGATAAATTAAATCAAATTGTCAACGATCAATATGGGCTAGGTTTCATCAATTTTGAAGACTTAGATACCTCTGAAATTCCTTGTAAGTATACAACTGATGAATTGCTAAACAAATATGAAGCTGCACCTATTTATGAAAAAAAAGGACATTTATACATCGCAGTAAACGATCCCAATGACTACACATCACTCAGTGCTTATCAGTTTCAGACTAGCTTGAACACTCAAGCCATGTTAATGGATAAAAAAGACATTAACAAATTAAAAAAATTTATTAAAGCTCAGCTGATCAATAAAGATTTAAGTTCTATAAATTTTTCAACACTAGGTGGAGATTTGGAAGGATCTGAAGATATCCAAAACAGTCCTTTAGTTAGATACATCAATAAGATAGTCTCTGAAGCCATTAAAAATAAAGCTTCTGATATCCATTTCGAACCTTATAAAGAAAAAATTCGTATTAGATTTCGATGTGATGGTTTATTAACAGAAATAGCAAATTTACCTATTGAAAATGCCAATCAGATTAATTCTCGATTAAAAGTAATGGCAAATTTAGATATCTCTGAAAAACGAATTCCTCAAGATGGTAGATTCAATTTTACTATGGAAGGCAAAGCATTTGATTTCAGGATAAGCACATGCCCTACGCTATTTGGAGAAAAAATTGTAGTACGTATATTAGATCCAACCAAAGCTCAAATTGGTATAGATGAATTAGGATATGAAGAAGATCAAAAAGAACTATTCTTAAAAGCTCTTAATAAATCTCAAGGAATTATCTTAGTAACTGGACCAACAGGTAGTGGTAAAACTATATCTTTATATACCGCTTTAAATATTCTTAACACAAATAGCAGAAATATCTCTACAGCTGAAGATCCTATTGAAATTTATCTCCCTGGCATTAACCAAGTCCAAGTTAATAATAAAATAGGTTTAACATTTGCTTCCGCTCTTCGTTGCTTTTTAAGGCAAGATCCTGATGTCATGATGGTCGGAGAAATAAGAGATCTTGAAACAGCTGAAATTGCAATCAAGGCGGCTCAAACTGGTCACTTGGTTTTATCTACTCTACATACTAATAGTGCGTCAGAGACCCTAGGACGTCTTATTAACATGGGAATTCCTGCTTACAATATGGCAACAGCCATTAGCATGATTATTGCGCAACGATTGATTCGTAGATTATGTACTAATTGTAAAATAATTGAAAAAATACCTGATGAAATACTACTACAAGAAAATTTTCCTCAAGAGTTTATTAAACAAAAAATAGATATTTATAAAGCCAACCCTAATAATTGTGAAAACTGTCACAACGGCTATATAGGACGAGTGGGAATTTATGAAACAATGGCCATTTCAAAAGCCATGCAAGAAATTATTTTAAATAATGGTAGCGCTATTGATATCAAAAAACAAGCAACTATTGAGCATATCTTATCGCTAAGACAAGGAGGATTAAGAAAAGTTGCTAAAGGTATCACCTCTTTATCTGAAGTAAATAGAGTGACGAAAAATGCCTAATATTACAATCAATACATCCAAAATTAATACCAAAAAATCTTCTAATCTTCATACTTATAATTATGTAGGATTAGATAGGCATGGGAAAAAAGTAAGGGGCGAATGTCGTGGCAAGAATGTAGCAGCCGTTAAATCTCAACTCAAAGCTGAAGGTATAACAATAAAAAAAATTACCAAACAACAAAATTTTGCATTTGGTAAAAAAACTATAAAAGCAGTTGAGATTACTTTGTTAACCAGACAATTGTCAACGATGATTTCATCAGGCGTGCCTTTAATACAAAGTATAGAAGTCTGCATACGAGCAGCAGAAAATCCCAAAATCTCTGAGATGTTATCACAAATAAAAAATTCTGTAGAAAGTGGCCATAGCTTTTCTGAATCTTTAGCCTTATATCCAAAACAATTCAATACATTGTTTCGAAACCTATTGGCTGTTGGAGAAAGCACCGGTACGCTAGATGTTATGCTAATAAGGGTAGCAGAACATCAAGAAAAAATTGAACGTTTAAGAGCTAAATTTAAAAAAGCTTTGTTTTATCCTGCCGCCGTCTTAACCGTATCACTTGCTGTAACTATTGTTTTACTCATTTATGTTGTACCTCAATTCGAAACTATGTTTGCTAATTTTAATGCTAAACTTCCATGGTTTACTCAGACCGTTCTAGATATCTCACGATGGCTACAAACTTATTGGTATTACATCATTGCCTTTACATTTGTTACTGGTTATTTTCTCCTAACGTATATCAAAAAATCAAAATCCGCTAAAAAATTTATAGATGCTATACTTCTAAAAATTCCTTTAATAGGCAACATCATTAATAATATTTGTCTGGCCAGATTCACTCGTACTCTTAATACCATGCTAAAATCTGGTATACCATTACTTAATTGCTTACCAGCTACAGCAGTAGTTGTTGACAACGAAGTCTACAAAGAAGCTATTAATGACATCAAAGAAGAAGTCGAAAGCGGACAATCACTACATAGAGCAATGAATAATAGTGAAGTTTTCAATCATATGATTATTCAAATGGTATCTATTGGAGAAAGTTCTGGTACATTAGATGAAATGCTATTAAAATTAGCAGAACTTTATGAAGAAGATGTAAATAATACCGTAGATAATTTAAGTAGCATTATTGAACCAGTCATTATAGTAGTTTTAAGTATAGTTGTAGGCGGCTTAATCGTTGCTATGTATTTACCAATATTTACTTTGGGATCTATAGTATAATAAAAAATTTGTAGGTGTTAACTTAGCAATAAAATTATGAATTCACTATTTTTTTTCATTGGGATTTTTTTCTTAGGCTTAATAATTGGCAGCTTCCTAAATATGATAATTTATAGATTACCATTAATAATTTTTCAAGAATGGCGTAAAGATTGTCATGAATTTTTGAACACGCCGAAATTACAGACAAATGACAGCGATGCTAATAATAAAGAGATCACCTTTTTTAAACCATCTCGATCCTTTTGTCCTCATTGTTCAAAACAAATTGCTATAAAAGACAATATCCCTGTCTTAAGTTTTTTCTTATTGCGTGGAAAATGTAGAGACTGCCAAAATAAAATTCATTGGCAATACCCTCTTATAGAATTAATTACTGCTGCAAGTTCAGTTTTAGTGCTTAGCCAATTTGATCTCACTCTTTTTAGCCTTAGCCTACTATTTTTAAGTTATCTGTTAATTACCATTGCCTTTATAGATTATAATCATATGATTATTCCAGATAGTTTAACTTACATCGGGTTATGGCTAGGCTTAATAATAAATACTTCTATGTATCAACTCATACCTATTGAATATGCGATTAGTGGAGCTATACTTGGGTATATGATTTTGTGGCTTATCTATTGGGTATTTAAATTGATCACTCATAAAGAGGGCTTTGGACACGGAGATTTTAAGTTATCAGCTATGTTTGGCGCTTGGCTTGGTGTTTATAATCTTTTTCCTATGCTTATCTTGGCATCCATTTTAGGAATTAGTGTAGCAGTCGTAGCCCATATTAGCAAAAGAGGCAACATACATAAACCATTCCCTTTTGGCCCCTACTTGGCTTTATCTGGGTGGTTAATGTTACTATTTCAAAATACTATAATTTTTTATTGATTACTATGCAAATAATTGTAATAACTGGTGGAATTGCCAGTGGCAAAAATTCAGCTGCAAATATTTTTCACAAAAAATATAAAATTCCAATAGTCGATACTGATAAGATTGGTAAAGATTTACTGCTACCAGGCTCAGCTTTACTAAGTCAAATTATAAAAAAGTTTGGCACTGACATACTTAATGCAGATAATAGCTTGAATCGCAGCAAGCTACGCGGGATTATATTCAATAACCCAGCAGATAAAAAATGGCTAGAAAATTTATTACACCCTGCCATTAATTTTGAGATGCAAAACCAAATTAAGCTATGTGATCACAATAATAATATTTCTTCTAAAAAAGTTAATTATTGTTTATTGTTGGTGCCATTAGTGGACAAAATATATCTTAAAAAAAATGCTTTTATTAATCGAGTCCTAGTCGTAGACTGCGACCCAGAAAATCAAATAACGCGTGGACAAATACGAGATAGCCAGTCTCGTGAACAAATTGAAAAAGTTATTAAACAACAAATTAGTCGTGCTGACCGTTTAGCATTGGCCGATGATGTTATAGAAAACAATTTTGATCTAGCTCATCTTGAAACCGAAGTTGATAAATTGCATGCTATCTATAGCAATTCAAACTATAGTCACTAAATAAATACCACATAGTTTAACAGCTATTGAATTATAGTGTAACCTTAACTGCTACCAAGTAGTAAGCATGGGGGCGGTTGCTGCGAAGCCAGGATCTGCATCCAACCTTCGGCTTTCATCTTCATAATACTTGTTTGCTTCTGCAAGAAATTCACCCGAGAACTCACCCAACGGCCTACTTAATTCCGCATCTGCATCTACAGCTTCTAGACATCTTCTGGAAGATAACCTTGCTGCCAAAATCTCAACATTACGTTGTGTATAAGAAGCTAGAGCACTTTTACGTATTTCCGCTTCTATCTTTCCCGTACAAATTAGCTCATGAAAAGTACGCAGAAGCAATTCTGTAGATCTAACAGACAAATCATCCTTGCCAGGGGCTAAATTAAAAGCTTCTTGATAATTATAAGGCAAATTTGCGCCATAAAATATACAACCAGGCACTGCTTCACGATATCTGGAACCGAATATCCATGCTGAAAAAGTATGATCAAAACGAGCTGAGACATATGAGTTGATAAGCATATCTGTATCAGAAGCTACCGTAGCACTAACTATAGAAGCCTCTCTTAATCGTTGTTCAATATCATCAACCAGCCTACGAACAGCCTCCAGATCAAAGGAATGAATGCTGGTAATTTCATATAAGTACACAGTAAATTGTGAATTATTAGCAAACCTTTCAGTAAACTTAAACTTTACCCCCTTAACTACTTTTGAAGTGTAAAAAGTCCCTTGTAAAATATCCCAAGCTTTCGCAGCCTCCAGAGAGTCTCTTAAATTAACACGCAACTTCAAACCTGAGGCAGACGGGGCGACGAGATTAGGGTCAGTTTTTCCACGATAATGAACATGTATAAACTCATCCTCAGAACCAATGTGCATAGTAAATGAGACGCCACCAACATCTACGAGATCTCTATGGACTCTAAGATGATGATGAGGATACTCTATTGAGCCAGAACATCCACTCCATGGTTTGTCATGTTCTATTTCCCAAGATTTAGATAGATATTTCCAGGGTATAAACGGGGTTACAGAAGGAGCAGGCACTCCAACATCAAGTGCAGTAGAATCTATTAATCGGGCTTCTAATAAGGGTGTTATTGCTGGACTCGACATAATTTTGCTAAAAATAAGTTATTAAACTAGTTTTTTATTATACCATAAAGTATAACAAAAGCAACCTCCCTTGCCCCCGAATAATTCAGGCTAACACACTGACTTTAACAAAAAATTAATTTTTTGATTTCTTTCTACTTTTAGAAGCTCTAATATTTAGGCATTCGACCAGCAAAGAAAATGCGATAGCAAAATACAAATAGCCTTTTTCCACATGGTAGCCAATACTTTGTGCCATTAACATAGTTCCTACCAAAATTAAAAAGCTTAACGCTAACATTTTTACCGTTGGATGCTTAGCAATAAAATTGCTTAATTTCTCACTAGCCATCAACATAAGAAGCACAGAGATGACAATAGCTATTGCCATAATAAAATAGTCATGAGTCATCCCAACCGCTGTAATTACGCTATCTAAAGAGAAAATCATGTCTATAACTAATACCTGTGCAATAACAGAGCCTACTCCAATAGCTACTGGTAATTTATTTTTTGCAGCTACCTTCGCAGCTCCGCCACTCTCTAAGTCATCATGAATTTCATGTATAGCTTTATAGAACAAAAATAAACCACCAAAAGCAAAAATTAAACTATGAATAGAGATCTCGATCCCTAATATATTCAATAAAACTATATTACTAGTGGTTAGCCAGTTTATTATAAATAATAAAAACAATCTGGATAACATAGCAAAAATTAATCCAATTTTTCTAGCATAACGGCGTTTTGCTGGTGGTAGCTTATTAGATAAGATAGATAAAAATATGAGGTTATCAATACCAAGTACAATTTCTAATACTGTTAGAGTAAATAAACTTGCAATTGCATCTATGCTGTATAGCGAAGAAAACAGTTGTGAGATAACATCCATGAGCAAACTCATTCCTTATGTTTGTTGCAATCCTATTCTTAAGATAGCATAAATTTGACTATTATAAATTATCTACAATAGCCTCCACTCTAGAAATAGTAGTGTTTATAACTTCCTTGCTATGAACGGAAGAAACAAAACCAGCTTCAAATGCAGAAGGAGCTAAATAAACACCTTCTTCTAACAAAGCATGGAAAAATGTATTAAATCTTTTGATATCACAACCCATTACATCCGAGAATTTTTTTATTTCTCCTGTTTTTGGATGTACCTCATCATTTACTTTTGGGAAAAATACTCCAAACATTCCACCTAATGAATGCATTGCAAATGGTATACCACGAAACTCCATAACTTCTTGCATGCTCTTGGCAAAAAAATTGGTTAGATTAGATAAATTTGTAAAAAAATCCGGTTGTGAAATTTTTTGCAGGGTTACTAAACCTGCTGTAGTAGCTAAAGGATTCCCTGATAATGTACCAGCCTGGTAGACTGATCCCATAGGCGCCAAGCAATCCATAATTTCTTTTTTACCACCAAACGCACCTACAGGCATACCTCCACCAATAACTTTTCCTAGAGTTGTTAAATCTGGGGTTATATTATATAACTCTTGAGCCCCGCCAAGCGCAACACGAAAACCAGACATCACCTCATCAAAAATTAATACACTATTATAAGTTGTGCATAGTTCTCTAAGCCCTAATAAAAATTTTGGATCTGGTAGGATCATATTCATATTACCTGGAACAGGTTCAAGAATAACCGCGGCTATGTCATTTTTATGCGCAACAAATAACTTTTCAACTGAATCCAAATCATTAAAATCTGCTAGTAAAGTATCACTCACAACAGTAGCCGGAACACCAGCAGAGCTTGCAGTATTATTTTGCGCAGCAAATGTCAGCAATCCTGAACCCGCTTTAACTAACAGTGAGTCAGAGTGACCATGGTAGCAACCAATAAACTTGATAATTTTATTTTTATTAGTGAACCCACGGGCTAATCTTAAAGCTGACATGGTGGCTTCAGTTCCTGAGTTAACTAAACGAATCTTCTCAATGCTTGGGACTAAACTTATAATCTTCTCCGCAAGCTCGATTTCTAAAACTGTTGGTGCACCAAAACTTAACCCACTATCAACTGCATTTTTTACAGCAGCTGTCACCTCAGGATCACAATGCCCTAAAATTAAAGGCCCCCAAGATCCCACATAATCTATATACTGCTTACCTGTTGTACTATATACATAAGGACCTTTCCCATGGGAAATAAAAACAGGCTCTCCGCCAACAGCATTGAATGCCCTTACAGGAGAATTAACCCCACCTGGAATAACTTTTGCAGCCCGATTTATAAGAGTATTTGATTCATTCATATTTAAGCTAAGATTATTGTTAGTAACCTGCTATTATACCTAATTATATTCTTTGTGGAAGTAATAATACTATGACAAAGCAAAGGCAACCCTACGAGATACAGACTTTTTTCTTAAAGCATAAGCATGAGCTACGCTATCATGCGCTTCATCTCTCATTTGTAGATATCCATTTGGATTAGTTTTCATACTAAGCACAGGGTAAAGCATACTTGTAATTCTAGCTAACGGGCGTTCTTCAGCTTCCAATGACTTAAGCATCGGGGTGTCTATCACCGGATATGGTTGTATTTTTACCCGATTTTTATTAAACGGCCAAGGAAGCATACTCCAGAAAAACCGACCATACGCATTGGGATCAAGGCCATAAATAAAAAATGGACAAATTTTGATATCAGCTTTTGGGTTTAATTCAAAAGCCCGAAAAACCATTTTAGCAAAACCATCTCTTATTAAAGGTTCAGTTGAACCAATTTTTTGGATAGCCCCGAAAGGAAAAATTAACACTGTCCTTCCTTCACTAATTACTCTTGCACAAGCATCTATAACTTGTGAACTTTTAGATTCTTTGTCAATGCTTTTTGCTTTTGAAAAAAAGTCAACGTAAATAACCCCCCAAAGATCTAAGAATTTTTTTACAAGTGGAAGATGATTATATTGACTAGTACACACAATGACAAATCTTTCAGGACTAGCGACGGCTACAGCAATACCCTCAAATGGACCTGCAGGATGATTTAAAACGACTACTTTACCGCCAGCAGGTAAAGTTAATATTTTATCTAAACCATGACATTTTTTATAATACAAAGCAAAAGCTCCTGCAATAAAATTTGCTGTTCGACTATTCCAATCGACAGACTTATGTTTACTTACTGTTCTTTCAAGTAAGAATAAAGAGGTTTGAAATATCTTAAATGCAGTATAGGCAACACCTAATACAAATATACTTGAGAAAAATGTAGCCATACTATTTTCAGATCGAAAAGCTCTTACAGAAGCTATAAGAAAACTTATACTTTTAAATACTGTTATATTTAACATAGTTGAGCTTCTTTTTAAGATACTTAGCGGAGCCATAACGGTTGTTAGAATTTTTTTTGTTGGTGTAGACATACTTATCCATGATCTAAATAAAATTCAATTAGTCTAAAGTAAATCTAGGGCACGATCAATAAAATTAATTATAATTACGAGGTATAAAGATAAAAAAATTGGATACTACAAATAATATCCAATTTTAGTTTCATTGATAAAATTAAGCTACTATGCTGCTATGGGGGCTGCCATATCTGTATGAGTCAAAACCGTACCACCATCACCAACAGCAACATACAGTCCATTACCATACATAATGCTATTTAAAGTATGTGGAACTTCAGGAGGCAAAACTTGCCATGTAACAGAATCATAACTGCCCACCAATGCACCTTGTTCACCAACAGCAATAAACACATTATTGCCATAAACAACACCTGTTAAACGTTTAGTCATACCAGGAACAGTGACCGGAGTATTCCAGACAACACCATCATTACTGGAAACTGTTGTACCTACATTACCTACAGCAACAAAGTTACCATTTCCATAAGCAACTCCATTCAGCTCTTCAACCGTATGTGTAGCTTGTACCGACCAACTCACAGCATCAGTACTAGTTAGAGCAGTTCCCCAATCGCCAACAGCAACAAATTGACCATTACCATACGTCACGGCATTTAGAGTGCTTCGAGTACCACTTGCTTGTGCAGTCCATGCAACACCATCAGTACTAGTTAGCACGACCCCCGCATCACCTACAGCTACATATTTTCCATTTCCGTAAGTTACACTGTTTAATGAAGTTAGCACGCCACTATTTTGACTATTCCAAGTAACACCATTATCACTGGTCAACACGGTTCCCGCCTGCCCAACAGCAACATAAGAACTATTATCACCATAAACCACATCGGTTAATGTACGAGTAGTACCACTGGATTGAACCATCCAATTAGACAAGTCCGTGCTAGTATGAACAACCCCAGAGCTGCCAACCAAAACATACATACCATTACCATAAGCCACGCCCATATATCCAGCAGGCAATAAACCATTTTGAACCGCAGTCCACTCACTATCAAGAACCGACGAAAAAGCAGAAGAAACAAAAAATGCACATAATAACAAACATTTTTTAATCCAATTTTTCATAACATACTCCCTATTTTTAATTAAAATTACATCTGCCAATGCAATCATTAATATTACATTGATTCAAATATTCTACGTATATATATTATTATTAACAACTTAATTATTGAAATTAAAATAATACCTTTTTGTATTATCAGACATCGAGAGTATTAACAAATATTAATATTAATTTTATAAATTAATCTAACTTTCACTATCTTTGTTAATTTTATTAATTTTGTTATCTTTTTCTGTGTTATTAAGCGTTTCTACTATACTGATTTGAACCATAGAATGCAGCTTTATTATCCATGGTAATGCAAGTACAGAAACAAAACCGATAATAGCAATGATAAAAACTAGTATCTCAAAAGGTGGTAATATCTTTGCGCTTATCATTAATATTAAAACTACAATAGCTATAGTTGCGATAAACAATAATAAGTTAGAAATAAACCCACGTAATCTAATAGCCAATTTTTCATCTAAATATCCTGAAATACTCAGCTCTGATAATAGCTCCGTGAGAGCCTTAATTTTTCTATAAGCCGCTACTAGAGATGGTAGTGATAAAATAAATGCAACTGCCCAAATAATAGTTTTTTGAAAATACAAATCTGTTATTTGTAAAATCATTTTGCCTATTTCTGTTTTTGCTATAAAACTAGCCATTAAAAACACAGCAATAACAATAAATAAGTTTATTATTATATGCACAATACATCTTCTAATAATTTTTAATAGTTCCATATTATCTTGGTGAGGATGGATACTTTTTATCAATTTAAGATATAGTTTAATTAATCTTTTAATTCTTGATGGAACAATCTTGTTAAGAAAAAGTGCTACAGCATCAGAGTATGTTATTAAAAAAGGTGTGAATAATGTAGTGATAACTGAGACACAAACTGCAATATCATATAAAAAACCATCTGTTACTTTTAAACTCATACCTAATGCGGCGATAATAAAAGAAAACTCTCCAATTTGAGCAAGCCCCATCCCAACCTGTAAAGCAGTCTTTGGTCCTCTGCCGGTTAAAAGCATTCCCAAGCTGTTACTAAAAATTTTTCCAAAAATTACCAATACAGTAATTATAGTAATGGCAAGCCATTGCGTTTGTAATATATGGGGATCAAATAATAACCCAACAGATACGAAAAAAATTGCACAAAACATATCACGGATAGGGTGAATTAACCCTTCTATTTTTACAAGTTGCCTTGACTCTGCAATTATCGCCCCCATAATAAATGCACCTAAAGCAGTACTATAGCCTAATTTTGCAACCAACAAACAAAAACCAAAACAAAGTCCCAATACTGTTATTAAAAGTATTTCATTACTTCGTAATTTGGCTATATATGAAAGTATTTTAGGTACTAATAATATCCCAATAACTAAGGATAAAATTAAAAAAGATGTTAATTTAGTCACAGAAGCGATAATATCGATAAATTCTAGCGAACCTGCTATTGCAATACTTGATAAAAAAGTCAAAATAAGAATAGCAAAAATGTCCTCTACGATAAGTATACCAAAAATTAATTGTGATGATTGCTTATTCTTTAGTTTCAACTCATCCAAAGTTTTTACTATAATTGTTGTAGACGAAATAGCTAATATAGCTCCCAAGAAAATAGAGCTAAACTGAGTCCATCCAAATAATTTACCAACCTCATACCCCAAGAGCATCATGAGAACAATTTCTAGAAAGGAGGCTATAAAAGCAGATCCCCCTACTCTCTTTAACTTATGAAGATTAAATTCTAACCCTAAAGAAAACATTAAAAATATAACTCCAAGCTCAGCAAGAATATTAATAGTGTGTGGATTGGAAATTAAAGCAAAAGGAGGAATGTATGGGCCAATAATTACACCCGCTATAATATAACCTAGAACTACTGGCTGCTTTAACCAATAGCAGATAACAGTGACACAAGCAGTAACAATCATTATAACTGCCAAGTCTTGTATAAATGTCAAAGCATAGCTATTCATTAGAAAACTAACTTCTTACCGGGTGATTTAGTTATAATTCCTCTCGTATAAACTATAGTTTATAATCTATAAAAAAGAGATTTTAAATTATTTATAACTCAATGGTGGGTATTAATTTTATAACTATTGCAGGTGCAGCAGAATAATAAGCGAATTAAAAGATGTAATCAAAACTCCCTCCACCACCAACCAATCGAAGTTGGAAGACAGAAAGGTGGAGGAAAATAAATATGTAGCTAATGTATTATTTTTTACCCTCTTTTTTTGCTTTTTTACGTTCTTGTTTTTCTTTAATAGAAACCTTTGGTTTACCTTTGCTTTTATCTTTTACCTTGTCTTTACCTTTTGCCATAATAATCTCCCGTTATATTATTGTTTATTTAATTAATAAAATAACCTGCCTACGCTATCTACCCATATATACTACCACTTTTATGCTATAAAACAACACTAAACGCCTCAAGCAACTCTTATCTCTTGCGTACATTATTTTCTTATCAAAACAGCATAGTAGCTTAGCAGAATATGCTGTAGTACAATATTTCTATCTGGCTTACCCGGGAAAACTACGTCTATGCAAAGTCCTAAAATGTTATTTATTGGTGGTGGTAATATTACTTCTGCTTTAGTGTCTGGACTGATGAACACTGATCTATTCTTGCCCAATAATATATCTATATTGGATCACAACGCAGATAAATTAAATAATTTAAAAAAATTATTTAATTTTACAACTTTTAACAGCTTAGATAATTGCAAAAATCTCATTCAAGAGCAAGATATAATTATCTTGGCTGTAAAGCCTTATCATGTACAAAAAGTCTGCGAAAATATCTCTAACTTCCTGAGTACTAAAACTGTCATTGTATCAGTAGCTGCTGGCATAAGTATAAATCAGCTTGAACAATGGCTATTAAATAATAACTCAATACTGCGAGCGATGCCAAATACACCTGTCAGTATTAACCAAGGTGTTACTATTTTATATGCAAAAAAAATATTTAATTTTGAGCTAGTTCAAAATCTATTTCAAAGAGTTGGGGAAATAATATGGGTGCAATCTGAAGAAGAAATCACCACATCCATGGCCATAAGTGGATGCGGGCCAGCTTATATTTTCTTACTCTGCGAAAGTCTATTAGCTGCAGCAAGCAGTTTAAATATCCCACCAAAAACAGCAAAATTATTAATAAAACAAACTATTCATGGCGCTTGTAGCCTATTTGCAAACTCTTGCGAAGCACCAGAAACTTTACGCAAAAACGTCACTTCCCCCAATGGGACAACAGAAGCTGCTATAAAAATTCTAGATCCTCAGCAACAAAAACAGCTTTATACTACAGCACTGCATGCCGCTGTGCAACGTGCAAAGGAAATTGAGACTAATATTTAATATCACGTCTCCAGCCATTCTTAGTTTTCAAAGTAACAATTAGTTTTCTCGTATTTTTTCATTATTCTATCAAGCCTTGTGACCTCTATAGTATTAGTCATTTTGCCAAATACTATAAACACTTAAACTTCGACACTTAAATACTGTAATTGCGCTTGCTTTTTTTTAATCTATTCTATACTTTAAAATATCAATAAAAATAATATAACAAGTTGTAATACAAACTATAAACTATTTAAATATTCGCCTTCGTAGGATTACTTTAACAAGGATTGAATTAGCACCATGATCTTAAAATCTATTTTAAGTTACAAACATTCCGTTACAATAACCACTACGATCATTGGAATGGCATCCTTAATTTTTAGCACAAATCTATACAGTGATGATTTATTAACTATTTATTCAAAAGCTGCCAAAAGAGATCCCATTATAGCTCAAGCACAAGCAACTTATGAATCCGAAAGGCAAAATCTTCCAATTGCTGTTGCAGAACTATTACCTCAATTATTTTTGCGTGCAGGCATAAACAGGGATAAGATTTTAGATCTTTCTAGTAACCAAACAAACTCAATTAAAACAACCAACGCAACTAAACGAACTAGCCCAACTGTGCGTTCAAAATATTTTGCACTTAATTTAAGTCAGAGCTTATTTGAATGGGATAAAATACAAAAATATTTGCAATCTGAATATGTAGTACAAAAAGCTATGCATGACTTAGAAGCAGCTAAACAAGATCTTCTTATTAGGATAAGTGAAGCTTATTTTAATATATTACAAGCTGAAGACATTTTAGAATACACAAAGACTGAAAAGATAGCTATTAATGAAATGTATAAACAAGCACAAGCACGATTTGATGTTGGACTTATAGCTGTTGCGGATGTTGAAGAAGCTAAAGCTCGCTATAATGCCAAAAGCGCAGATGAGATAAAAGCAGCTAATGACATAGCCAATAAATATGAAGATCTTAATGCGATTGTTGGTGAGAAAATACAACAAATAGATATCTTAAGTCCTAGTTTTAAAGCAGATTACCCTAAACCTAGCATTATGGAAAAATGGGTAGCCATGGCTATAAAACGTAATCATACATTGATGAGTCAAGAGCTTGCTTATTGCGTTATGGAAAAAAATGAAGATATTGCCTTTGCAGGACACTTACCTAATGTAAAACTAAATGCTAGATATACTGGTAGAGAGGGTAATCGAAGCATCATCATTGACGAAATAAGTACAGTAAAAGGTTATATCAATACTTATGGTGCATCAATAGATGGCAGTTGGGAGTTATTTGCTAGCGGTGGCACACAGGCTAAAATTAATCAAGCAAGATTTAATACATATGCAGAAGGCTTTAATACTGAAAAAGTAAGACGAGGTATTATTAGTGATACAAGACAATCTTACAGAAATATTGTTACTAGCTTAAGTCAGATAAAAGCTCTTGAAGTAGCTCAATTATCAAGTGTAAGCGCACTTGATGCAACAAAAGCCGGTTATGATCTAGGTACAAGAGCCAGTATAGATGTTTTAAATCGTTTAACTGATTTATACAATCAAAAGCAGCGATTAGCTATTGCTAAATATACTTATATTAAAAACATAATAAAACTCAAACAGGATAGCGGCATATTGAGCAACGAAGATATGGCTGTTATTAATAAATGGCTTGTAACTAAAGATTTTAAAAACAAAAATCATTTAGATAAAACAGATGTTCGAGAAACCATTTTGCAAAGTATGAAGAACAGCGATGAGCAAAGAACAAAAGAAATCAAGCAAACTTCTAAAGATCCCATTAAAACTGATATCAAAAAAACAGGTAACATTAATACAGATAATTCTACAATAAAACCTAATGGCAACAGTGTAAAAACTTTAGAAACAAATAAAAATATTGTTAATTCTAACAAATCTAATAGCTCTAATGATTCTGCTCTCTCTACTGATTCTAAAAAAATACAATCTTTACCAAACAGCAAAGACATCAGCAAATCTCCTACTTCTGGGCTATCCGGAGCAGAAAAAAAAGATATTACACCTAGTAAAGATAATGTTAAAAAAATTGAATTATGCCCTCCTAATACCGTTTGCGATAAAATACAGTCTAATATAAAAAAATCTGAGATTGATTCTTATCTTAACTTAGAGTTACCATCACTTGATGATGAAGATGATTTACAGTTAGGGATAAATATAAAAGAACTTCCTAAGCCGTCAAAAAAGATAGTCAGTTCAAAAAATTCTAAATTAGCTCGTAAAGAATCAACCGCACGGCTTGAAGAAAAATTACAACAAATCATCGCTGATTATAAAAAAAATCAAAATGAAAACTAAGAGTTTAAAGAAAATTTGTTGGTGCTTATGCTACTTTAGCATCACATATAGTTCAAACTTTATAGCAGCTGATCTTATTGATATTTATAAACTTGCTGAAAGAAATGATGCTGTTATTCAACAAGCAAGAGAAGTATTTCTTTCAACGCAGCAAGAAAAGAATATAAAAAGAGGCGCTTTGCTACCAAACATCACACTATATGCTGGCAGAGGCCTTAATAGGATCACTCACGTAGCAAAACCACTGCGTTTTTATAATAAATATTATGATCTACGACTAGAGCAAATTATTTTTGACTGGGCAAAATGGAATACTTACTTAAGAACAGAACCCTTAATAACAAGTGCAGAAAAAACTTTATACACTGCTAATCAAGATTTAATAATCAGAGTCAGCGAGGCTTATTTTAATATTTTAGCAGCTCAAGATAGCATTCTGTATTATGAAAAACAATATGAAGCTACTAACGAGTTATTACAACAAGCAAATGCACGTCTAGAAGTAGGAGAGATTACTATTGCTGATGTAGATCAAGTCAAAGCTGATCTTGCTTCTGCTAATGCTTATCTTATCCAAACTAGAAATGATTTAGCCAATGCTAGAGAAAAACTTCATGAAATTATTTATGTTAATGTTCCTGAAATTGCAACACTTAATGAAAAAATTTCTCTCCCAGATGTTTCACCAAAATCTTTAAATGCATGGTTAGAACTTAGTAACAAATATAATTTAGATATGCAAGTAGCTAATGCCAATCGTCAAGTAGCTAATAAAGACATTAGCATTGCTGAAGGTGATTTTTTACCCACCGCTAAATTTACTACTCGCTTAAGAGGAAGTGATGGTAGATTAATTAGGGACGCTGCATTCATCAGTCAAAGACAATTTGTTAACTTCTGGTACATGAATGTTGAAGTTACTAGCCCTAATTTAAATCCTTATGGAGCCATTGCAAAGACTAATCAAGCAAGAGCGTTATATCACGTAGCTGATGAAAAATATATCGAAGCATATAGAAAAGCACAGATGCTCATTGCCCAGTATTATCGCTCTCTTTCAAACGGCAAAGAACAAATAAAGGCATTGAATCAGGCTATTAAGTCATCTAATATTGCCTTAGATTCTAATAAAGCAAATTTTCAATTAGGAACTCGTACTTATGTCATTATTTTACAAAATATTTCCGATCTTTATCGAGTCCAGCGTGATTATAAATTAGCCATTTATGAATATTTATTAAATTCGCTAAAACTTGAAAATGCAGCAGGCAGACTTGATATTCAAGATCTCGCAAAAATAAATAAGTTATTAACAAATGTATCTAATAGATTTAATCAGCAAGTTACAGAAAAATCAACTACTATCAGCAATAACAAAATTAAAATTAGTAGTACAGACACGAAAGATAACAAGCTCAATGTATCTTTAGACAGTCTTAAATTAAAACAAAACTCGCCAGAAAGCTATGAAGATATCCCTGTCATCAGTCCTACTAATTTATCAGCAGTAGATGTTAAAGCAACAGCACCAGTCGTCAAAACAACACCTAAAATTCTTAAAACTCATAAAAGTTACCAACCATATAGATTTGATCAAATTTACAAGTCTTCTAATCAAGAGTAAGCTGTAAAGGATTAGATTTGATCTGGATATTTACAGGTGCATTAGTTCCGAATTAGTGTGACAGTTACTCATTTTTGAGACTATAAATAAATTTATGTAACTGCTTATTTTTTATTAATTTCTCCTATTCTCTTTCTACCATCAGGACCTATACTAAAAAATTTACCTTCTTCTATCCGTTTTTTCTTATCACGACGTAATTCTTCCAAATCTATGCTTTGATCTAATGCATACGTAGCACTGCATATCATACAATCTATAGCGTTATCTTTAATAACACGTTTTGGTATGGTAAAAAAAGCATCTCCTTCTGCTGTCATTGGAAACAAGCTACATTCACAATTAGGGCATTTAACCACTAAACGTAAAAATGCCATACAAAATAAACATAAGGCTGGGAATATGCATAAAACATAGTATATCCATCCATAGGCTTCATTATTCATACTTATTCCATAGAATTTCCTGCAAATAAAGATTATTCCTAATGATAAACCAGAACCATACATAGAAAATTTATACGCATAAGCTACTAATATGGTTTTTTTAGGATTTATAAGATAATCTGCAAAATCACTACAATCTTTATTAATATTAGGATTAGGTTTTTTTTCATAAAAATAAGCTTTTTTGAAGCTTTCTTCTATCCCATGAAAAGCTAGTGTAAAAAAGATTAAAAAAAATAATGCAGCATAAACAAAACTCTCTAATACCGTAAGATCCTCTGGTAGTAGGCAATTAAGATATACCATAAATAGATATACTATCGAAAAAAAACTTAGACTTATCCAAACTACTAGCGACTTACTAAAAGATAAGTATTTTATAAAATACATATAAAGAAAAATTGCTATAGGAGGAAGAACTAAAATAACTAGAAAAATATTTGTACCTGGTCTCATTTAATTTACCAATTTAATTTATTTTTTTATTGTTTGTATTTTTTGAAATATTATCTTTTTGTTGGAGCGACTTGTCACTTATAATATTATTATATACAGACTCTGACGTTAATGAAGTTATAGCAACATATTTACCTCTTGTAAATGCTTCAATTGCTGTCATAGTTCCCCAAGGGCCTCGGCGATCCATCCAATGGTTAGCTGCAACGCCAAATGAAGCACCTGTCACCGCACCACTAAAGTCCAATTGGCCTGTATTGTAATATGTACTTGCAAAACTACCTGTAGCATTTATAGACACATCTACTGCTAAACCTGCAGATCTTCTAACAAACAGACTGCGTACTGCTAAAGTACTCACTACTTTACTAGATGCAAAAGACCCAAAAGCTGCACATAGTCCTCCTGCTATTCCACCAACAACAGCTCCTTCAACTCCAGCTTCTTTCCACCCACTGTGTCCACCAGCTATTGCACCCAAAAAACCCTCAACAATCATCATGTGGGGAGGTCCAACCTCCCTCCCATCCGGATCCACATATTTATACGGATTATTGTATCCATACGCATATCTATTAAAAGTAGCAGGTATCTCTGGTTTAACCTCGACTGGGTCTGGTGCCATAAACCTTCCAGAGATAGGATTATAAT
>CAZSRF010000004.1:0-48186 GCA_964609155.1 uncultured Gammaproteobacteria bacterium
GCCACTTCCCCTAAAAGGGGAAGAAAACAAACTCACTATGGCTGAAGGGTTACGTTAGCCCAAGACAACAGTTAAAAAACCAGTTAAAAAACCAACCTTGCTTTTTTTAGTCTCATATATTAGTATGAATAGTATATAACTATATAATCGGAAGCAAGTTATGGCTAACCTAGATAGCCTAAACACTAAACAACTATATGATTTATGTCTTAAAATTATTGATCATAAAGAAAAATCTCATACCTATAGAAGTGAACCTGGTGAACCTGGTGACCCAGGTAAAAAAGTCAAAATGTATCAAGTTAGACCCTTAATGGATACAAGGGATCGAACCTACGAAGCTACTTTACAATATAAAAAAACGTTCGAAGTAAGATCTGAACAACTTCAAAAGCTTGCGAAAGAGCCAGAGGTTGAAGGTAGGATTGCTAGATTTGTCCATGGTCCCGCTGATATTGCAGCTGATATAAGGGAATTTTTAAGGCAGGATGCTAGTGCACTGATAGAAGTATTAAACAAATCTCAACAGAAATATGAAAAACTCGCTGATGAAGTTCTCGAGGAGGCCAAGCCTCACCATAATCCTGAAAGACGTCCGAGGCATCCTTAAGTAATCCAGACCTAAAGCCCCCCAACGCTACGCGTTGACCCCCTTTGGAAAAGGGGGTTAGTGTACTTTTTTAATTTCAACTTACCCTCCTTTTCCAAAGGGGGGTGGCTCAAGCTTGCTTGGGCCGGGGGGCTTTATTCTTACACTAGTCTCATAATATATTTGTTTCACTACATCATCCAAATAATCAAACACTTCATCATTCGAAAACCTAATAGTTTTTATATTGTAAGAACATAGTAATATGTTATCTCGTACTTTATCATTTTCAGCTTGCTCTATTTCGCTATGTTGCAAGCCGTCTATTTCTATAGCCAATTTTGCTTTATGACTATAGAAATCTAAAATGTATTTATAGATAGTTTTTTGTCTATTAAATGTCACATTTAATATCTGTTTTTTTCTGATTCTTTGCCATAATAATAGCTCTGCCTCTGTTTGCTTATTTCTTAAGTCTCGGGCAAGAGGTTTCAAGAGTTTATGGATACTCACTAATTAAACTCCAGAGCTAATTTATTTTCCCTATGAAACAATAATTTTAATTCGTATTCTTTTGGATCTTTTATTGTCTTAAACTCACTTATATTAGGATTATAAAAAGCTTTTAATCTTAGCAACCAAAACCTTAGTGCCGCATGACGTAACATAACTTGCCATATTTTTTCGCTTTCACTATTTCTTTTTATTATTAGATCACCCGTTGTATCTGCAAAATAATTTTTTATTAGCTCTGTATATAAACTTTGTTTTAAAATATGTTTCTGGTGATAATCTAGAGTCCACTCGTTTACCACTATGGCAAGATCATACAAATAATAATCTGTGCATGCATAAAAAAAATCTATAATACCGGCTATCTTATCATGATAAAAAATAACATTGTCGCAAAACAAATCAGCATGAATGGCACCCGCTGTCAAATGATTAGCTTGCAGTAAATACTCTGAAAAAAGATTATAATTTAATATTAAATATTCTAACTCTTCTTTTATTAATAAAAAATGCTCAGCACTTAACAAATCGTCCAAACCCTTAAAAGTCTTAATACACCAACTTAAGCCAGCAGGATTTTTTCTTGTTAAAGAAAAATTTTTACTCGCCCGGTGCATTTGGCCAAGAGTTTTTCCAAGTTGCTGACAATGGCTTGTTGATATCTGCGCAGAATTGGATACCACGCTATGACCCTCAATAAAAGGTGTAATTAAAACAGTTTTATCTAAAAAAGGAATTGTACTTAAACCACTATGGTTTTTAATAGGAGCAGCAGCATTTATCTTATTATGGGATAAATGCTGTGCATAACGAACACAAAAATCTAAACTTTCTGCTCTAAGCTTTTGTTCAACAATAGTTAAAATATAACTCGCTTTATTCCCTAGATGCTCTAATTCTATTTTATAATTACTATTAGTTGTGCCAGCAATAATAGGTGAATAATCTACCAAATGGCCTAAATCATAGTATGCCAATATGGATTCCAGTTGATTTCTATTAATTAAAGTATATACGGCCATTTCAGCAACTTAATAATCTTAGTTTTATAAATCATTATGATAAATCGTTATGAATAGCAATACTTATCAATAAATGGTATATTTTATACGCTTATTAAACAATCAATAAAACAACCATTTCTTATATTTTATCTTTATGACTGCGTCAGTTAACCAGACTTTATATCTTATTGACGGTTCTTCCTATTTATATCGTGCCTATCATGCGCTACCACCTTTAAATAATAATCATGGAGAACCTACTGGTGCAGTGTTTGGCGTTGCTAACATGATCCGTAAAATGATTTTGGAACATAAACCTGATTATATAGCCGTTGTTTTTGATGCTAAAGGTAAAAATTTTCGCCATGAGTTATATACTGAATATAAATCTCATAGGCCTCCCATGCCCGACGACTTAAGAGTCCAAATAGAACCTTTGCATAAATTAATCACGGCCATGGGAATCCCTCTTATTAGCATCCCTGGTGTAGAAGCAGACGACGTGATTGCAACTTTAGCAAAACAAGCAGAAAGCCAAGGTTGGTTCACGCGTATCTCAACTATTGATAAAGATATGATGCAATTAGTGAACCCGCATATCAAAATTTATAATGATATGAATAAAACAGAATACGATGAAAAAGGCGTGCTAGAGAAATTTGGTGTACCTAGTACTAAGATTGTTGATTATTTATCTTTAATAGGTGACAAGTCTGACAATATCCCTGGTGTCCCTGGTGTTGGCCCTAAAACAGCAATCAAATGGTTAAATGATTTCGATAACTTAGAAAACTTAATCGCCAATGCTCATCAGATTACAAACAAAGCTGGGCAAGCACTACGTGATAACGCCCACTACTTGCCACTCTCTAAGCAACTAGTAACTTTAAAAATAGATGTAGATCTTGAACTGGGAGTAACCGATCTAAAAAAAAAGCCTACCAATCACTCACCCTTGATCACATTATTAGAAGCTTTAAGCTTCAGATCCTGGTTGAATGACGAGTTAAAAAATACAGAGAATGCGGATATTACTTCAAATACTACTGTGAATACAAATCAGGACTCAACCTCAGCGTTAGATTCAAATTTATCAAACAAAATTATTATTGTTAAAACTCAAGAAGAACTTCAAGATTGTTTTGATATTTTAAAAGCATCTCATACCTTTGCTTTTGATATCTCATACATTGATCCGCCATCAGATCCAACGTCTTATTTTAAAGAAGCTGTCGCCTTATCATTTAGCCTTGATACCAATAACACTAGTAATGACAATAAGACAAATCAACATTTCTATCTAGACTCTAAACATTTCAGTCTTGCTGATGTATTAGGCAAAACAAAAACACTTTTTGAAGATACAAAAATCACTAAAATAGGTCACAATATTAAGTATCTTATAAACATTTTAAGTAGTTATCATATTAGTCTTGCTCCCCCGTATCATGACACTATGCTCTTATCTTATGTATCTAACAGCACGGCTAGTAAACATGATTTAAATACTCTTGCCTATAATATCTTAGGATACTCAATGGTTAAGTATGAAGATATAGCTGGCAAGGGAATAAAACAAATTAATTTTAATGATATCGAGATTAACAAGGCAGCGAATTATTGTATAGAAAACACTAAAGCCATATTGCAGCTTTATCATTATTTCTATGCTCTATTAGAAAAAGATACTAAGCTATTAAAATTATATACAGAGATAGAGCTCCCCCTTACTGCGGTGTTAGCAAAAATCGAGCGCAATGGCGTATTGATAGATGCAAGCTTGTTACTAAAACAAAGTCAAGAAATTGAACAGTCTTTGGTTAACTTATCTAATAGTATTTACAAAGCCACAGACTCTGTTTTTAATATTGATTCGCCAAAGCAATTACAAGAGATTTTGTACCAAAAACTAGGATTGCCCTCTCTAGAAAAAACACCGACTGGCCAACCATCAACATCAGAGGCTGTTTTACAAGAGTTAGCTTTAAACTTCCCTATTGTGACTGATATCTTACAATACCGCAGTTTAAAAAAAATTAAATCCACTTACACAGACAGTTTACCCTTACAAATCGATAAAACCAGTGGTAGAGTTCATACTTGTTTTCAACAAGCTATTACCTCAACTGGCCGCTTATCATCAACAGATCCCAATCTACAGAATATCCCGATCAAGACTGCTGAGGGCAGAAGAATACGACAAGCTTTTATTGCTGCCAAAGATCATAGTTTAATATCCTGTGATTATTCACAAGTAGAGCTACGTATTATGGCACACTTATCTCAAGATAGAACTCTGCTACAGGCATTTACTGAAGAACAAGATATCCATACTTTTACGGCAGCAGAAGTTCTTGGTATTAAAAAAGAAGATGTCACTTCAGAACAAAGACGCTATGCTAAAGCTATTAACTTTGGATTAATTTATGGCATGAGCGCATTTGGCTTAGCCAAACAATTAAATATCGATAGTACTGCAGCCTCGCAATACATTAAGCTGTATTTCTCACGCTACCCTGGCGTAAAAGATTACATGGAAGACATTGTAAAAATTGCCGCAAAGCAGGGTTACGTTGAAACTATATTTGGCAGAAGGTTATATCTTCCTCAAATGCAAACTAAAAGCTTTATGCAGCGTAAAGCTTTAGAGCGTTTAGCTATTAATGCACCTATGCAAGGTTCAGCTGCAGATATAATTAAAAAAGCGATGATCGCTGTTGAGCAAAAGTTGCCTAATACCGCCAATTTAATTTTACAAGTCCACGATGAATTAATTATAGAAGTCCATAATGATTCGTTGGAAATAACAAAAAACATCGTAATTGATGCTATGCAAAGTGCAGCTAAATTATCTGTGCCATTGAAAGTATCTTGCCATATTGGCCATAATTGGGATGAAGCCCATTAAGACAGGCAACGTTGTCAGTCATTGAATTTTATGTGTCAACGTACCAAGATAGAAGTTTCTCTTGTAACTCGTCTACTCCTAGCTTATTGTGTGCTGAAAATAGTTGAACTGTTATACTGTTTTTTAGAGTTTTTATTTCTTTCTTAACATTCAGTATCGTCATTTTTTGTTGACCAAATTTTAACTTATCAGCTTTAGTCAAAATAATATGCGTAGGAATGTTGCAAGCTTCTGTCCAATGTATAAATTGCCAATCCGATTCTTGTAAAGAATGCCTGCTATCCATAACAACCACGATTCCCTTAAGACAGGTTCTTTGTCTTAAATATTGATCAAGCATTGTAGCCCAGTCTTTTTTTACTTGCTCAGGAACTTTCGCATAACCGTAACCAGGTAAATCTATTAAACGATTTTCAGCGTTTAGGCTAAATACATTAATCAATTGGGTACGCCCAGGAGTTTTACTAGTTCTAGCTAGACCTTTATGATTTGTTAGTGCATTTAACGCACTAGATTTGCCAGCATTTGAACGCCCGATAAAGGCAACCTCCGTCCCTTTATCTTTTGGCAACTGTGATAGCTTAGCTGCACTTAATAAAAACGTTGCTTGGTTAAATTTTAATTCAAATTCATTCATATATTATTAAAAAACAACTTCACCTGAAGCACAAGTTATGTTATTTTTGATAGCGTTTTATACAATTAGCGGTGATCTAAGCATGATGTTAAAAAAAACAAATTATACTATAACTACTTACTTCTTTACAATTCTAGCTTTTTTATCTTTCTATCTTTTAGGTATTTCTGCTTTTGCTAAAGGAGATCCGCAAGCTGGTAGAGAAAAATCAACAAGTTGTACAACGTGTCATGGCGCTGATGGTAATAGTGTTCTACAAACTTACCCAAAGTTAGCTGGACAGCATGACAATTATTTGCTGAAAACCTTATTAGCATACCAAGCCTTAAGTACTCCGGAAAGCAGTAAGGCAACACATAAATCTGCTACGGCTGGGATCATGAATGCACAGGTAGCGCAATTGTCGTTGCAGGATCTTGAAGACTTAGCAGCCTACTATAGTACTCAAAACCTCATGATCGGCGAAGCAAGCTCTCAGAACTATGATCTTGGCAGAAAATTATACTTAGGCGGTGATCTAGATAGAGGGATCCCTGCTTGCGCCGCTTGCCACAGTCCTAGCGGCACTGGTAACTATTCGGCCAAGTTTCCTAAACTCTCTGGTCAACAAAGTGAATACATTAAAGCTCAATTATTATCATTTAAAACTGATGAACGCATTAATGACATGATGCAAGTGATTGCTAAAAAGCTTAACGACGAAGATATGGCTGCTGTCAGTAATTATATTGTTGGTTTACATTAAATTATGTTTGTAAAGATAAATTAAAATAAGTTTGATATAGTTATACTTATTGTTCTATAAAATATCTTACGACGTTAAAAAACATCAAAGGAATATGACATGCAATCCATTTTTAAGAAACCTGTTAGAACTTCAGCTACAATATTAATTTTTAGTTTAATTACTCATGGGTGTGATGGTTCTCCTTATAAACCGACAGCAGCATCTACAACCCAAACTATTTCCCAGCCGTTAAAAGTAGCACAAAATAATGCATTAACAGCACCAAATACAACTGCTAGTACTTCTTCTAGCTTACTGTTTAACCGTGACTACAGTGCGACCCCTGAAATTGCAAAAAATGATTCAACTGTTGCTGAATACTATACTGCTAATAAACTATGTTCTCAGCCAACTGTCATAGAGTTTTTTAGTTATGGCTGTCATGGGTGCGCAAGTGCAGATCCAAACTTTCAAAACTGGCTAAAATCCAAACCTAAAGACGTACAATTTAAACGTATACCGGTTGTTTTTAATCAAGCTTGGGATATGTTAGCAAGAATTTATTACACAAATGAACAATTTGGTATTGAAGAGCAACTACATCCTGAATTATTTGCATGGTTCTCGGCTAACCCAAGAATCCTAACGCCTGATGATGTTAAAGCATATATTACAGATGCTCTTGCAAAAAAACCACAACTTGCTCAAAAAGTTACTATCGAAAATTACATGAATGTTTTAAATTCAAACGCTTTAAATGCTAAGATTAGCAATGGCATGCGAATGTTTACTGCTTATGGCTTACTTTCTACACCTAGTGTTGCAATAAATAATCAATACACTGTTACTGTTAATCAAGCTGGTACTTTAGATAAATTAATGACAACAATTACTGAGCTGGCTAATGGTGCAACTAACTGTAAACAAACCGTATAGTGCACCATAATTGAGAAAGCGACTGTCTGTACCAACGGTCGCTTTTTTTCTCTACACTTCAACTGCCTTATCTACTACATAAGCTAAAGCAAGCTTTGTTAAATTAACTAGATTATCAAAACTTAACTTTTCAACAGTATCTTGATCCGTATGCAAGTAAGGATTGATGTCATCAAACGCAGACTCTGCAGGTGCTGCCGCTACAAAGCCACCTTGTGTCCAGCTAGCATGATCGCTGCACGCATAACCACATTTGGTGTAAGCAACTTGCACATCCAAGTGATTCTTAGCTAAATTAGCTACATAATCAGTAAAATTAGCATCAACATAATCACTTAAAAACCACATTGTAGAATCTTCTGGGTTAGCTCTTCTACCTACGGTATCAAAGTGCAACACAGAATCAAATTTCATTTTCTTAGTCTTCATCGTTCTAACAACTTGTTTAGAACCAACCAAGCCCACTTCCTCAGCGGCATACCAGATAAAATAAACTGGTCTATTGAATTTCTGATCAGAGCCTAAGAGTACACGAGCAGTTTCTAAGACCACCATGGAGCCTGAACCATCATCATCAGCACCAGGCATACGTCTACCACCTAGTGTGTCCATATGAGCACTTATAACTATAGGTTCACCTGGCAAATTCTTGCCTAATACAGCAACAACTGAGGGTTGTAGATAACCTCGGCTCGTTGTTGGGATATAGTAAACGGTGAAGTCTTCTTCTGGTTTGTTATATGTTCTTGCGAGTTCGTCCATCCAATTTTTTACTTGATCTGCAGCTTCCACCCCATAACTGGTATTAGCGCCACGATTAAAATTAGCAGTAAATAGATCTAAGCTAGTTTGTATGCGTTCTCTTTGAACACTGTTAAATAATTTAACTCTGGCTTCCGTTTTATTAGGATCCTCTACATTTGTTAAAAGAGTAGTTTCAGAAAATACTTTTTTATCTGCAATGTCTTTATCAACCTGTTCCAGATATTTATAAAGAAAAGCTTCGTAGTCTGAAGAGACAGCATAACTTACATTGGATTGAGTAGCATAATCCTCCCAGTCATCACTAACATTAACAAATTGTCCACAATCTTTTGTATATTGTTTCTGAGCTTTTATTTGAAGTAATTGCTCCCACCAATATTTTTGTTCTACAGAGAATAAAACAAGCTCTTTATCAGCACTATAAGCCATTTGCTTGTATTCAAAATTGTTTTTTTCGACAAAACATTTCTTTGCTAACAACATTTCATTTGTACCGGCAAGTCCTACGGACATGCTAGCAATAAATAATAACGTACTACCTGTTAGTAAATTTAGTAAATTACGTTTAAATGAGAGAGCTGGGTGGATCGTTTTTTGAACATTATAATCAGCCATAAATTACTCCTTAATATTAGCTTATTATCTATACAGTTAGCTTCGCGCCCGAGAGGATTCGAACCTCTGACCTTTGGTTTCGGAAACCAATACTCTATCCACCTGAGCTACGGGCGCCGCTCTTGGATTATACTACACTATAATTTCTAATTCCAAAAAATGTGGCAAATGCAGCTAATGTTGCTATAAAGCCCCCAAAACCAATCCTTTGTATATCTGATTAACTTTTAAAGTTAATTCAGTTACAATGTCCCTTATATTGTCTTTAATATTGAAGCCACAAAGCAGCTGCAACTACATGATTATTTTAAATCAAGTCGCCATGGGTCATGGTGCAAGAGTTTTATTTACTGAAGTTAGCTTAAAATTGAATAAAAACCAACGCTATGCTCTTGTAGGCGCAAATGGTACTGGTAAATCCACTCTAATGCAGCTGATAGCAGGCACCGAATCACCAAGCGATGGTAACATCGCCATACCCAAAAATACAACCTTAGGCTGGCTCAAACAAGATCAATTCAAATATGAAGAAACAAACATTTTAGATGTTGTATTTCAAGGTAAACCAAAACTCTGGGAAGCTTGGCAAGAAAAAGAAGAACTACTTACCACCCCCGAATATACAGAACAAATTGGCTATCGTTTAGCTGAATTAGAAGAAACGATTGCACACTATGACGGTTACACAGCAGATACAACAGCTATTAATATGCTCATAGGGCTAGGTGTTGCAGAGGAATATCATAATAAACCATTAAAAATGCTATCTGGTGGCTATAAGCTGCGAGTACTTCTAGCACAAACCTTATTTGCTAACCCTGATATATTATTATTAGACGAACCTACCAACCATTTAGATATCTTATCTATAGCATGGCTTGAAAAATATCTTAAATCAGAATTTATTGGTCTTTTATTGTTTATTTCACATGATGTTGAATTTATTAATAAATTAGCCGACAAAATCTTAGATATTGATTATGGTGAAATAAGAGAATACAGTGGGCAATATCATAAATTTCTAACAGAGAAAGCAGAGATTGAACAACAAAAATTAAGTGAAAAAAAACATCTGGAAGATAAAATTGCTAACATGCAAGCTTTTGTAGATAAATTCAAAGCCAAAGCCTCAAAAGCACGTCAAGCGCAATCTAAAATGAAACAAATAGAAAAAATTGAATTACCCGATGTAAAACACTCTTCGAGAGTTGCACCAAATTTTATTTTTACAATTAACAGGCCTTCTGGTAAATCTGTTTTAACTGTTAATAACCTTAGTAAAAATTATGGCGATAAAAACATCTTTAATAAAGTAAGCTTTTCCATAAGACGTGGTGAGAAGATAGTTATTATTGGCGCCAACGGGATAGGTAAATCAACTTTAATTAAAACACTCATGAACAAGATTACTCCTGATCAGGGAGAATATGAATGGGGAGCTGAGACCCATATTAATTACTTATCTCAAGACCATCATGATTTATTAAAAGAGCATCAGACGCTACAAACTTGGTTAGCAGATCACGCTAGTAAAAGCACGACTCAAGATGTGCGTAATATGTTAGGCCGAGTCTTATTTACTAAAGACGATCATGAAAAAGATGTTTTAACTATTAGTGGTGGTGAAGCAGCAAGATTGCTAATAGCCAGAATTATGTTAAACCCAGGGAATGTCTTAATTATGGACGAACCAACAAACCATATGGATCTAGAAAGTATTACGAATCTAGGAAAAGCATTAGAAAATTATCAAGGAACATTATTACTAGTAAGCCATAATAGAGATCTTATAAAACATGTAGCTAATCGTATTATTTTTATCAATAAAAATAATATTATTGATTTCCATGGTGGTTATGAAGAATTTTTAGCTGCGACGTCTAACTGATGCTCTTAAATGATACTCATTCGGTATTGGATACTCTCTACCTTTTCAACCGCTTTACTATAGCCCTGTGCTGCTGACAGCTTATACAACCTCAATGCCTCTATCCCGTCTCTTTTGCGTGCAAACACCACACCTGTCTCATACATTCTAGCTAAATTATATTGGCCACTTGCAGAGCCCATATCCGAAGCTTCTCGATAGCATCTCTCAGCTTCTGGGTAATTTCGCTCTACACCTTGGGCACGCGCGTACATATTTCCCATCATTACAAGTGCGTCCACACTCCCCTCCTTGGCTGCTGTTTGAAATAAGTGAAATGCCTCAGCATAACTTGCTGATTTTAAAAGTTCACAGGCTCTTACATATCTTATTGAATTTGGCATAAATATAAGTAAAATTTAAAAATTATATAATGTTCCTGGTATAATACCCTTATTTTCTTAATCTTCTCTTAAATAGCCTTGCAACAACTTATTTCTTTCCAATATAGATCTAAGTTTATCTGCATAGTTTGTAATAATGCCATCCACTTGATTATCTATTTGTTTACGCATCTGTGCTTCACTGTCTACAGTCCATGGGACAACTTTTATATCATATGAATGAGCTATCTTTACTAAGTCTTTGGTAACATCTTTATAATAGGGACACCAAATATTACCACCTAATTGAGCAATCATCTTGGGTATAGAGTTCTCATAGTCTTTTATATTATATCCTGCTGTCCACTCTTTATTAACATCTGCAAAGGTATCAAATTCACTATCTTGCTGTGTTATAAAAGAAGTCTTGATAGCAGGTTGTATTTTTTTAGCATATAATAATGCACGCCAATCAAATGACTGAAGCTCTACTCTGTATATAAAATTATTTTTCTCTAGAACAAATATAATATTATCAACAATTTTTTTTATGTAATTATTATCATCTCTTTCTGGATTAGTTTTAATTTCAATTTGTAATTTGTGAAAATCCTTACCTTTGGTTTTAATAAGATCTATTAGCTCTTGTAGACTAGGAATAGATATATTATCAAATCTTTTCTGTAGTGGATGTAATTTGCTATATGCACTTTGCGGATTAATTGCGCCAACATCGTATCTTTTTAATTCCTCAAAAGTTAAATCAATAATTTTTATATTATTATTTTCCAGCCATTTACCTTGGGGATCTCGTGTTAGGTCTTTGTTTAAATACGGATCATGACTACCAACAATAATTCCATCTTTAGTCATCGCAACATCTATGTCTAAACTATGCACGCCTATATTTAAACTTTCTTTATAGCCTATTATGGTATTCTCTGGAAAATATGCAGTAAGACCACGATGAGCATAAATTTCAAAATTTCTAATATTTTTTTCAGGTGCGCTCACTTGTGACATTTTCATCTTCCCAGTTTTGAATAAGCCTACTAATAATAACAGAAATAAAGAAAGTGAGAGTAAGAGCAATATTAAAAATAATAATTTTTTATATGACATTTAGACCGTCATCATTTGTGGGAGTTTCATTTTATCTGGGACACAGCTTTCAAGAGTATCAAGCTTACTCCTCTGGTGTGTTAATTCTGATTCTAATGCTGCTTTACATTGTTTAATTTGTTCTGTTTGTTCTGCTTCTGCACAGTTCTTTGGGTTATATTTAAAATTATGAAACATACTACATAACTTAATATCAAAGCTTACTGTCTTTTGTTCTTCCGGTGTACTAGCTTCAACGATAAGAGTTTCCAGATATTTTAGTTCGTGTTCCATCAGTGAAATTTTTGTCTGCTTATGAACTATTTTATCGTTGATCATTTTAATTAAACTATCTGGCTCTCCATCAAAAAATTCTTCTATCATAGCCTTCAACTTTTCTATCCTGGATTTTTTAAATATAAATCCCATAAAAGAACTATACATCGTATTTATGCTCTTAATGAAAAGTGTAGGTGATTTATTAAGTTGCTCAAGTTTCTTTTTTATTTCTGGATCTGTCTTATCTATAACCTGGCTTGCAGGTATACCATAGCATTTTGCTAGTAATAGCTTAATTATATAAATATCAGAATCATCTTTGCCTGTTGCATGACTTTTTTCAAGTGTTAATTCTTTTTTAGAATAAACATCTAGTTTTACGTTCAGAACTTTTTCACAAAAAGTCTTAAATAGCGAGATAACCAGATCTTTAATTAAATCAAAACCATTTACTGCATATGCGAAAATATTAATTTTAAATAGCCAAAAAGAAAACTGTGTCGCTATGGAAATGCTTGGAGTTAAAGTCAATAGAATAGCCGCAACTGCCCCAGTACCCATTGTTATAATAAATAGCTCTAATATTGATCTTGCGCCGCTGCAATATTTATAAATATGTGTGCTGAGCGTGCATAAAGCTAATGTTATATTTAATATAATTAGCACTGTCGCTTTAGACAATATATTAGTTACTACTAGAACTGGAGCAGCCATAAATAAAGCAACTACAACTCTTAGAAAATTTATGGCAGATTCAAATCTAAAAAAATAACCTCTCTCTTGTAACTGCCGGTGGCGAGATTTTTTAAACCAGTTTTTATTAAGAAAAATACTATTTTTATCCAACATGCTAACTAATAGATATAGTACAATATTGTTCACTATATCATATTTTTTAATAATTATTAAGTCGCATTACATTAGCCCATGCTGTTTTTTTATTGTTATCCCGTTTATATCTTCTAGGCCACTATCAAAGCTGTGAACTCATGCTACTTTTTCCTACCTACGGCTCCCTAGGATACTTCATACTAGAAATTTTATCTGCTATAATCCCAGACTATTAATTTGCCCATTGCTGTGGTTAAGAGATCGGAGAGGTTGTTGTGGCTAAAAATCGTAAATTATTATTTATATCATTGTGCTTTTTTTATTCTATTAGCTTTTTTGCTCTTTCACGTGAAGAAAAAATTATGGACCGTATTAAGCCGCTTGGTACAGTAAACATGATAGCGGGTGAAGAATTAAACTCAAATGCTAAGCCAGCATTAAGTAAAGATGCGGGTTTAAAGCGATATAAATCCACTTGTTATATTTGTCATGACACAGGAGCATCTGGCGCACCGAAACTTGGTGACAAAGGTACCTGGGCACCACGTTTAGCAAAAGGCAAAGATACCCTACATACACATGCACTAAAAGGCTTTAATGCTATGCCTGCCAAAGGTGGTTGTTTGAATTGCTCAGATGAAGAAATTATTATGTCTGTTGAGTATATGCTGGAGAAAAGTAAATAGTCGTATTTTAACGTGCACCTATCTCTTTTTGGGATCCTCACGTTTAGGTCCAGGATCTTTGCATTCACCTTTAGTCTCGTCAGCTTTTCCAATAGCTACCCATGTTCTTGGATCCATCCCCTTACCTAAAAAACCCATAGGCTTAGAATCTTCCTCTTCACCATGAGGCATAGCTTTTTCTGGAGTTCTCCACAAATAACCCAGACCCGTTGGAGGATGTTGAGGACGGACAGGTTTAACTGGGGGAGAAGCTTTAGCTGAACGCGTTTCTGCTCCAAGTCTAGCCAACTGTGCAGCTGTGAACCCCCAACCACTAGGAGTGGAACCGCCCTGCGCGGGTTGTTCAGGCTCACCCAAATCCTGCTCAGGATCAAATATTGATCCCTCTGATCCTGCATCTGTACGAGTTTCATCGTCTTCGCGGGTATCACATGAAAAGGCTTCATCTGGCACTCTTTCCTCAACAGGAACCCTAGCAGGTAAAGGAACACCTAAGTCACTCCGCAAATCTCTGCCTAAATCTCTAACCATTAAATCCTCAAGCTCAGTTACTGCCATTTTTTCTTTAATCATTTCTTTTGCTCGAAGCTGATCCAACGGCTTTAAAATATCATAATCAATCATTTTCAAATCATAGCCCTTATGTATTATGGAACCACTAAAAGTTCTAAATAAATAGCTACTACCAATACCAAATATGTAAAGATGATTTGGCAAAATCTTTTCTGGATTCGCTACAAAACTTTTAAAGTGTTTTGCATCATGATATATACATTTAAAACCATCTATATTAGTAACTAGTATCGGTTTTATTAACTCAATAGCTTCCTGCTTTAAATCTGTACGACTTTCATCCAACTTATACTCTCTATATAAATCTTTCGCCCTTCTTTGAACATCTATTAGCTCTGGGGGCTTAACCATCAAAGATTCCTCAGATATCCTAAAACGGCTAATAACTTGCCTTTTTAACTCGTCAACTCTAGGTGTCAAATCTTTTGTCATGCGGTAAAGACTAGAACCTAATGTTAGATCAAAATCTATAGAATAATAACTATCCATTAACCTATTGAGTTCTTCTGTCAAAATTTTTAATTGACTTTTTAAATCGCTATGAGCATCAGGTGGTGAAGCCTGTAGTTGAACATGTAATGCTGTAAGAACATGAATTATATTTAAAATTTCTGGATCGAGCGATAATACACTTTCATAAACATAGTCACCACCATGCAGATTTTTTGCAATTCCTTCGAAGCCCTTATCTTTTAAATCCTCTAACGTAGGTTGCCCTCCTCCTGTTATCTCTACTCTAGCTGCTGCATACTCAGCGGCTGATAAGCTTGTATTAACAACTGATACGGCAGTAAGAAGAGCGAGCATAGCTGCTGGTGCGATACCTGCAGTTAACACAGCTGAAGTGACTATTCCTACCGTACAAATACCAAGAGCACAAACGGCTAGCATTTTGTTAACATCTTCTCTTGATAGATCTCTTCCAGAATGGCGAATTAATCTCTGAAAAGTCGATAATTGCATATGTTGCTGCACTAGCAACTTATGAATATCTTTTTTTATGATTTCAGCCTGCCTTCCTTCGCCTTCTGGAAGTTGCAAGATATACTCATCTCTACGTTTTTCTCTTTCTTGTAATACTTTATCTAAACGTTCAATTAATTTAGGATCATCTCTCCTATCATAAGAGCTAACTGCACTTTTAATAGCGCCACTTAAATCTCTAAAGCGACTAAAAACCCAACCACCTACTCCTTTTTCACTAAGGTATGACAACCCCTCTGCAGCTTCCACAGAGTACATTCCTTCATGTCTACCCGTAGGGTTTAACCTTCCTATTAATACGGCAAGTTCACAGTCTGTTAGATCAGGTATAATCTTCTCTTTACCCTCAAGAAAATTTGTAACTGTTCGCCGAATCATCTCTTTACTGCAACTTAAAAAAGTATCAATTCTTCTTCCTACCGTCTCTTCTTCTATTCCATATTGTTTAACCGTATGTTCTACTATCCCCTGCATTTGTTTATACATGTCACTTACAATTTTATGACGACTGCCTGCGTCATCAGCTAAATTCAACGCATTCCTAAACTTTAAAATATTAGACACCACCCCCAATGCATGGCCACCAATCCCTGCCCCATGAGCCATGTTACTTATAATCTCCGCAGCATGCGCAGCAGGGATAATTGGTGCACCTGAAAGGTCACCTATCTTTGCTATAGCTCCAAAAGTAGTTTTTGGCGCTTTGACCAGTTTCACCCCCGTTGGCAAGGCTATATCTAAAACACCACTAAGAATGTTTTTTACTTCTTGGTACACTTCATCAGATTCAGATCTACCTACACTTGAAACATCTGAACCTGATCTTGCCCTTTTGAACGTAACACTAGCCGCCTTTTCAAGAGCTTCTACTGCTTTTAACATTTCGGTACTTACAGTCATAAGCTTTTAAGATAACTTAGTTACTTCATATAACTATAGCATTTTCACTAACTTAGTCAATTTATGGCATTTATGACCAGGGCAATCTTCTTTTTAACCCAGAAACTGCTGGAAACCCTCCTAGAACTGGTTGACAATGACCTCGCCCCAAGGCCTTACCTTCAGCAGAAAATATGGACATCCCTGCCCCAGCCGTTGTCGGAGGATGAACTGTCTTAACAGATGGAGTTGGCAGACTAGATCCCGAAGTCCCGCCCTCTACACGCCATGGATCAGGATAATAGTAAGGATAGGAAAGTCTGCTGTAAGGACCAAACAGACTAGGTCCCGAAGTTACGCCCTCTACACGCCTTGGACTTGAAAATATGCTACGTAAAGATTCTTGTATCCATCTTTTTGTAGAAAAAGGTACAGCAGTTAATGCATCTTTATATTTAAAAAGAGAGGCCCCTTCAGACGCATACCCAAAAGGGGTGAAAAATTTAAGTCGTTGCTCTCTTGCTGTGGATGCATATATAGGTTTCAGCTCTTCTGTAAGAACCCAATGATCTTCATTCGGTTCCTCTTCTTCTGTAACAGATTCCTTCTCTTCATGCTCTTTATCTGACAATGCTTGCTCTTTAACAAAAGTCTCACTACACGCAGGCTCTAAAGCAACATGCTGTTGCAATGCTTGACTTAAAATTTTCTTTGACTCCTCATCTAACCCCAACTCCAACCCCAATCCAGTAATTTCTTTATTTACATCCTGTGTCATTCTAAAATATGGAGACCAATCTGTTGGTGGTAAGCGCTTCCTTAACTCTTCAACGGAAATTGAGGGCAGAGAAAGGTAACTGTTAATCTTTGCCCTTATCTTTTTTAATTCTTCTGCAATCTCGATACTTACTAAAGGATTCTCATGCATAGCTGCTCCAAGTCTAACTATTATAAATTTCAATTCTTCTGCTGCTTCTGCTAATTGCCTTTGTCGCAATTTACTCTTGTCCTCTGTTCTACTTGAGGTAAAATTAGCAGTGAAAATAGCTGCATTACGAATCTCATCTATTAATACTGTGCATTGTTCTATAAGAGCTTCCATACTTTGCATATAGTAACCGCCCCCATTGATATCCATACAAATGTCATTAATTTTCGAATTCACTATCCTATCTAAAGCAGGATTTTCTGCTGGAGCATGAGCATCAACTACCTCCTCAGCAGCCATTTTAATTAAGTCCGCACCAATTAGCCCCATACCAACTAATGCTGGCAATGCCGCACCCTGAGTAGCTAATAGAACACCTGCAGCTAAACCAACTGCTCCTGTTGCAATACCAACACCCGCTAATCCGGTTTTTATCATTTGTGCATCTTTTGCACGCTTGGTGTGTCGTAGAACTCTTTCTGTACTTGCAGCTCGCATAGCTTTTTGAGCTAAATTGCGTTGATAATCAGATTGTGCTTTTTGCTCCAGCGAAGCATCATCTGGAGCAAATCCTATTGTATTAGAAAGCTCTTCATGGATCTGGGTTCTTAATTCTCTGTCTAACCCACTCGCACTAGATGGATTAATAAATGATCTTACACTCAAACCCTGCCGCTCAAGATAGCGACTCGCTTTGGCAAGATATTTCCGTTGTTCTCTGAGTAATTTACTAGGAGACATCACAATTCGAGAACCAGATGTAGGATTTAATCTACCGATCAAAACAGCTTGCTCATAGGGTGTTAGAGGATGATGCCTCTCTTCAGGTGATGCAGGTGATGCCGTATATTCGTCTCTATCTTTATAGATTTGCTTCAGAACTCTACTACCTTCTCTTGAGTCGTTATATGCTCTTAAAGCAGCAGCCCTAATATTTTTCTTGGGAGCATTTATCAATCCTAAACAACTTTTACCTAATACCGCTTCAGCTTCCGCACCAGGGTAAGCTCCTTGGGCTGTTTTTATCAAATCATCTGTTAAACCTTTTACTTGAGACTCCAAAACAGTAATTGCTCTTTTTAACTCTACAATATTTTTTGCTCCGATTGCTATACGAATTGCATTTATCGCCAGAGAAAAACTTGAACCAGCCAGGCCTGCAGAGGTAGTTATATGTTGTAATTTTTCACAGGCATCCCCCGCTATTTTGGAAATGATTGGTTCTAATTTTGCTAATTTCTTAGGATCTGTTGAAGACTTTAAAAGGTTATTTACGACACTAAGTTTAGTTAACACCTCAACTGTAATCTGGCCGACATCTACTGTCTTAACTTTTGAGCTTGTTTCCTTGCCTCCTCCAGGTTCAGCTGGCTTACAATATTGAGCTATAGCTTGTTCCATAAGTGCTAGTTTGCTGAGAACCACGGGCTCTAACATGCTCCCCCCCAAGTCGAACAAAAAATGTAAGCCAACTTTATTTTCTAGTATAGCTTTCAGTATAGACTATTTTATAAAAATCTTGTGGTCACATAATTATCAATAAGTTATAAGTGATTTTGAAAAAGACTTGAATACTTAATAACTAACTTATATAATTACCGTTAGCTGTACTAGCATTATTCAAACTATGACTGATTTATGGATATCTGAGTGGCCTATAACTAATTACATTATCAATAGGTTACTTACTGGTAATAAATCTATTGATAATGTAACGCATTGTGTCTTGAAAAGATTTATTGAAGGATTTAGCAGATCTATTATTTTAACGGGCCAGCAAAGCATCAAAGCCTCTTACTTGGATAGTGAAACAGAGATTACAACAGCGATTCAATTATATCAATATCATTCATTCTTAAACACCCTAGAATATTGCCGAAATAATAATGAGAGCGCTTACGACAGCGTAAAATTAATTACCTTTCTTAAAAATAAACACACTGTTGAATCTATTAATGCCACTATTAATGAATTAAATCCATATGTGACAAAGTGTTATCTTATTTTATTAACTAGCCTTCTTCAGGAGGATGATTTAGATCCCATCGTCCATCAACTCTTACTTGAGTTATTAATAGCTTGCTTAAGAAAAATAAATATTTCATTTCTTTCTTATCTCTTAGATACAAATAAAAAACAAGAATCATCTAATTATTGGGAAACCCTAATGGCCATAAATAGTTATCTTGTAGCTTATTTTATCTTTACCCATTATCCACAGCGTAGCGAAGAAACAAGATATTATTTAAATAGAGCGTTATCTGATCTCACAATAGTCGAAGAATATGCAGCGCCAAATTCGACTGATAAATTAAATGTTATCCAGGCATTTGGTAATATTTATAGTGGATTTGCTATCCGCTCTTCAGATGAACTTAAACAATTAATAACTAATTTGCAAAATAGGCTACCACAAGACTTTATTAAAGAATAAATCTAGTGTTTAAATTTATTCGACAGTCACTGATTTCGCCAAATTTCTTGGTTTATCAATATCTGTACCCCGCAGAGCAGCTATATGATAAGCTAATAGCTGCATTGGTATAGTATATAATAATGGCTTAATTAACTCATTGCCACTTGATATGTTTAGTAAACTTGGTAAAAAACATATGTGTTTAGTAAGTTTAGAATAATCAATTTTAGTTCCCTGCTCTGCAAAGATAAATAACTCTCCACCTCTTGATCGAACTTCTTGCAAATTAGCCAACATTTTTTCTTGATATTCATCGTTAGATACTAAGGCTATTACTGGCATATTTTCATCTATTAAAGCCAGTGGCCCATGCTTTAATTCTCCCGCTGGATAACATTCTGCATGTATATAAGAAATTTCTTTTAGTTTTAACGCTCCCTCTAAAGCTATGGGGTAACTAGGTCCTCTGCCTAAAAATAAAGCATGATGCTTATTTTGAAAAAAAGTTGCAAAGTTTTTTATTTGCCCTTCTAATTCTAAACTTTCTGTAAGTAATCTTGGTAGTAAATGTAAAGCACCTGTGACTTCTTGTTCATTTAAAATATCAGATTGATTATTATCTCTTTTACTTAAACATACCGTCAACATTAATAACCCAAGTAACTGCGTAAGAAAACCCTTGGTAGAAGCAACACCTATCTCAACTCCAGCCCTAGTATGCATCACTATATCGGCTTGTCTCGCCAAATTGCTATGCGGCACATTACAGATAGCAAGAATTCCTAGATAAGCATGTTTTTTTGCTAATTGTACCGCAGCTAAAGTGTCTGCAGTTTCTCCAGACTGGGAAATGGCAACAAAAATTGTATTGTTTAGTACAACAGGTTTAACCATTCTGTATTCACTTGCAAAAGATATAACACAAGGAATGCCGACCCATTTTTCAATCCAATATTTAGCAACCATAGCTGCATGGTAACTGGATCCACAAGCAACAAATTGAATCGCTCGCGCTTTATCAAAGATATTTTTACCATCTGATCCAAACGTAGTATCTAATACATTAGTTGCAGTAATATTACCCATTAGTGTATCTGCTATTACTAATGGCTGCTCAGCAATTTCTTTTTGCATGTAGTGCTGGTATTTTCCAAGCTCTGTAGCTGTTAAACAGGCTGTACTCTCAGTAGGACTCTTTTTAACTTCCTTACCATTAAAGTCATAAATATTTACTTGTTTAGCCTTTAGAACAACAATTTCACCTTCATCGATAAAAATAAGATCTTTTGTAACCGGCAGAATTGCCAATAGGTCGGAAGCCACCAAATTTTCATTATCTGAAACACCTACAATTAATGGACAACCAGAAGCCACTGCATAAATAGTTTCTGGCTCGTGAATAGATAAAACCGCAATAGCATATCCACCTTTTAGGTTGGCGACTGTAGCCTGCAAAGCTTTTAAAATATTTTTATTATTCTGGTAATTATCAAACAATAAATGAGCGATTACTTCAGTATCGGTCTCCGAATGAAATTTATAACCTTTTTTTTCTAACTCTAGCTTTATGTCATAATGATTTTCAATAATACCATTGTGAACTATTGCAAATTCATTGTGTGAAAAAATAGGGTGGGCATTTGTTTCTGTAGGTATGCCATGGGTAGCCCACCTAGTATGCGCTATGCCAGTTGACCCCTTACAAGGCTCTGCTAATATTTTTTCTTCTAATTTTTTTACACGACCTTTGACACGCTTTGCTATCAATTCGTTATTAAACACACACAATCCTGCTGAATCATAACCACGATACTCCATTTGATGTAATCCATTTACCAGCACTGATGTTACGTCTTTATTAGAAGCTATTGCAATTATTCCACACATATATATTTATATTTTTTTTAAGATTCAGAGGATTTTATTGATTGAGACTTATCTGATGTTCTATTCCAATTTTCTATTGTCGTCTGCTTACCACGCGCAACTGTCAGTTTACCTTCTGGTACATTTTTTGATACTGTTGAGCCTGCACCAATAGTTGCATTACTTCCTACACTTATAGGAGCAATCAGGGAAGTATTAGATCCTATAAATGCGTTATCTCCAATAATTGTCTGGTGTTTTTTAACACCATCATAATTACACGTTATAGTCCCTGCACCTATGTTAACATTTTTTCCAATAGTACTGTCACCAATATAACTTAAATGATTTACTTTAGATCCTTGCGCTACAATAGAAGATTTAACTTCTACAAAATTACCTATATGTACTTTATTTTCTAATAATGTATTCGGTCTGAGCCTAGCGAAGGGACCAATAATGCAATCATTGTTTATTATGCTATTTTCAATAAGCGAATATGGTTTAACATGAACGTTATCGCCTAACTTAACGTTTCTTAATATACAACCGGCTTCAATTAAACAATTTTTTCCTAGGCTAACCTCTCCCTCAAAAATACAATTAATATCAATGACACAATCAAGATCACAGGTTAATTTACCTCGTATATCAACACGATCAGGATCTATAATATTAACGCCGTTGTGTAACAGCTCTTTTGCCTTATTTAACTGATAATGTCTCTCTGCTGAAGCCAACTGTACAAGATTGTTTACACCAGTATAATTCTCCTGATTAAATACTGTCGCTGTTACAATATCAATGTCTTCAAGAAGAGCTAGCTTAATAATATCTGTTAGATAATACTCACCTTGAGAGTTTTCTGTTTTTATATTACTTAATAATTTAGTTACAACAGGATATGGTAATAAAAAAATCCCTGTATTAACTTCACAAAGTGCTTTCTGTTGATCGGTTGCATCTTTTTCTTCAACAATATCAATTAAGTTATTATTATTGTCTCTAATTATTCTGCCTAACCCTTGAGGATTTTTTGCTTCTAACGTCAACAATCCAAGCTGCTGTGGTTTTTCATTGGTGATTTCTAGCAACTTTTGAATATCTTTCTTATTTATTAAGGGAACATCACCATTTAAAATCAAAACTTGAGTTATTTTTTGACGCGTTAGTTCTTGTTTAAGCATGGCTATTGACATCGATACTGCATGCCCTGTACCTAGTTGTTCAGACTGTTCCACCCATAATAGTTGAGTGCTCTCTGGAGATTCTGTTAAAAGAGTAGACTTTAATAATTCTAAGTGATTTTTTTGATGGACCACAGCACAAAGAGCATGGTGGATTTCTTCCACACAATGTAATATATGCCCCAGTAGAGTACATCCTGCTAAACGGTGTAACACCTTAGGCTTAGCAGATTTCATTCTTGTGCCATTACCTGCTGCTAAAATAATAATAGCTAATGCCATTTAAGATCTTCTTTTTTCCATTTGATTTTTGTATCTTTTTAGCGCTCTTAGCTGCGCTAAAGATTGTGCTAATTGTGCTTGTAGCATTGCATAATCTAATTTTGCAGTTTTATCTGCTAACAACCTTTGGGCATTTTCTCGAGCTTTTTGTGCTTTTGCTTCATCAATATCTTTGGCTCGCTCAGCTTCATCTGCTAAAATTGTAACCAAGTTAGGCTGAACTTCTATAACACCACCCGCTAGATAAAACACATCTTCGCCATTATCATGCTCAATAATAGCCTGTCCAGGTTTAAGCATAGCCAATAACGGTGCATGTCTCGGTTTAATACCTATTTCACCATTAAAGGCAGTAGCAACAACCATTTTGGCTATCCCATTATATAATTCCCCATGAGGACCCACTACTTTAACTTGCATAGTGTGTTTTGTTGGTGTATTGGACATATTATATAAACTTACTAGTTAATTATTATAAAGTCTTCGCTTTTTCAATAGCTTCTTCAATGGTCCCTACCATGTAGAAAGCCTGTTCCGGCAAATTATCTAATTCACCAGAAATAATCATATTGAAACCTTTTATAGTGTCTTTCAAGGATACAAACTTACCTGGTTTACCAGAGAACACTTCAGCAACAAAGAACGGCTGCGATAAAAATCTTTGGATTTTACGAGCTCTATTCACAGTTTTCTTATCTTCTTCTGATAACTCATCCATACCTAAAATTGCTATAATATCCTTAAGTTCGTTATTTCTTTGGAGAATAACTTGCACTTTACGAGCGACATTATAATGCTCACTACCAATAACTAATGGATCAAGCTGTCTACTAGTCGAATCTAATGGATCTACTGCTGGGTAAATACCAAGCTCTGCTATTTGACGTGATAATACTACTGTTGCATCCAAATGTGAAAATGTCGTTGCAGGCGATGGATCTGTTAAGTCATCTGCAGGAACATAAATTGCTTGCACAGAGGTAATTGAACCTGTTTTAGTAGAAGTAATACGCTCTTGTAACACCCCCATTTCCTCAGCCAATGTTGGTTGGTAACCCACAGCTGAAGGCATACGCCCTAATAATGCTGATACCTCAGTACCAGCTAAGGTATAACGATAAATATTATCTACAAATAATAACACGTCACGGCCTTCATCACGAAATTTTTCAGCCATGGTTAAACCAGTTAAAGCTACACGTAATCTATTTCCTGGTGGTTCATTCATCTGGCCGTAAACTAAAGAAATTTTATCTAATACTCCAGATTCTTTCATTTCATGATAAAAGTCATTACCTTCACGAGTACGTTCACCTACACCCGCAAAAACTGAAAATCCACTGTGCTCAGCTGCAATATTATGAATTAACTCCATCATTGTCACTGTTTTACCAACTCCAGCACCGCCGAAAAGACCTACTTTACCACCCTTAGCAAAAGGACAGATAAGATCAATTACTTTAATACCTGTTTCTAATAACTCTACTGAGTCAGACAACTCTTCATAACTTGGCGGTGCATTATGAATAGATCTACGTTCTTTTTCACCAATAGGTCCCTGTTCATCAATAGGGTTACCTAGAACATCCATGATTCTACCTAAGGTTTCACTTCCAACTGGTACTTGTATAGGTTTGCCTGTATTGGCAACAGGAATATTTCTTTTTAAGCCGTCTGTTACCCCCATAGCAATACAACGAACAACACCATCACCTAACTGTTGTTGTACTTCTAAAGTTAATTCTTTATCACCATTAGCAACACGTAACGCATCATATATTTTAGGCACAACGTCTCTTGGGAATTCGACATCTACTACTGCCCCAATAATTTCTTTAATTTTACCTTTACTTGCAGTCATATCCGCTTACCTCTTATTTCTACTTATACAGCCGCAGCACCAGCCACAATTTCCGATAACTCTTGTGTGATAGATGCTTGTCTTGCTTTGTTATAAACTAATTTTAAATTATCAATTACTTCTCCCGCATTATCTGAGGCTGATTTCATTGCTACCATTCTTGCAGCTTGCTCTGAAGCAATATTTTCTACAACTGCATGATAAACTTGTGACTCAATAAATCTCACTAAAAGAAAATCCAATAGTTGCCTTGGATCTGGCTCATAAAGATAATCCCACTGATGAGTATGCATCAGATCCTCAGCTGGAGAAATTGGTAAAACTTGTTGTAATGTAGGAACTAACGACATTGTATTAATAAAATCGCTATAGCATACAATAAGCTCATCAATTTCACATTGATCATAAGAACTTAGCATTACTTTTATACCACCAACCAAATCGTAGACAGTAGGCTTATCACCCAGATGACTTGTTGATGCCACAATTTTAGTTTTTACTCTTTTGAAAAAAGCCTCAGCTTTATTACCAATAAGAAAACACTCTGTTTCAATTCCTTGCTTATTATACTCTTCCATGCTCTGCAAAACTTTTTTGAATAAGTTAATATTCAAACCTCCACATAAGCCTCGATCAGATGATACTATAATATAGCCTACTTTTTTTACTGTTCTTTGTTCTAAATAAGGATGCTTAAACTCCGGATTAGTTTTTGCTAAATGTCCTGCAATATTTTGAATTGCCTTAGCAAATGGCCTGGCTTCTAGCATCACTTCTTGTGTTTTACGCATCTTACTAGCAGAAACCATCTCCATAGCCCTAGTAATTTTTTTCGTGCTTTGAACACTTTTTATTTTAGTTTTAATCTCTTTGGCGCCGGCCATATTGCTCTACCATTTGGTTGATGATTTAAAAGTTGTCAACACATTATCAAACTGTGTTTTTATTTCGTCATTGTAATCACATTCCTGATTTACTTTTTCTAACAAAGCAGCAAAATTAGCGTGAGCATGCTCAAATAAATCAGCTTCAAATGCTGTAATTTTAGCAGGTTCCACATCATCCAAATAACCTTCATTAGCAGCAAATAAACTTAACGCCATTTCTGCAACAGACAAAGGGTTATATTGACGTTGTTTTGTAACCTCCATCAAAACTTGACCACGACGTAACTGTTTACGAGTAGCCTCATCTAAATCAGACGCAAATTGAGCAAAAGATTCTAGATCTCTATATTGTGCAAGTGCTAAACGCATACCACCACCAAGTTTCTTAATGATCTTGGTTTGTGCAGCACCACCCACTCTTGATACAGATAAACCCGCATTAATAGCCGGCCTAAATCCTGAGTTAAATAAACTAGTTTCAAGATAAATTTGTCCATCCGTAATTGAAATGACATTTGTTGGTACAAACGCAGATACGTCACCTGCTTGTGTCTCAATAATTGGCAGTGCAGTCAAAGAACCTGTCTTACCTTTTACCTGGCCATTAGTAATCTTTTCAATATGTTCGGCATTAACACGAGCTGCACGTTCCAGTAATCTAGAGTGTAAATAAAACACATCACCAGGATAAGCTTCACGACCTGGTGGACGTCTTAATAGCAAAGAAATCTGTCTGTATGCCCATGCTTGCTTAGTTAAATCATCATAAATAATTAAAGCATCTTCGCCTTTATCTCTAAAGTATTCTCCCATAGCACAACCTGAAAATGGTGCTATAAATTGCATAGCAGCAGGATCGGATGCAGTTGCAGCTACTATAGTAGTATATTCTAAAGCACCATGCTCTTCTAATTTTCTTACAACATTAGCAATAGATGATGCTTTTTGTCCAATAGCAACATAAATACATTTAATACCAGAGTGTCTTTGATTAATAATGGCATCAACCGCTAAAGCTGTTTTACCTGTTTGCCTGTCACCGATGATCAACTCTCTTTGACCACGTCCTAATGGTATTAAAGCATCAACAGATTTTAACCCTGTTTGCACAGGTTGATTTACTGATTGACGCTCGATAACGCCTGGAGCAACCTTTTCAATTGCTGACGTTTGTTTGTAATTAATTGGACCTTTGCCATCTATAGGGTTACCTAATGCATCAACTACACGCCCTAATAGTGGTTCACCAACTGGTACTTCAAGAATTTTACCTGTACATCTAGCCTTTTGCCCTTCTGCAAGATTCTCAGTTTTTCCTAAGACTACAGCACCAACTGAATCCTGTTCAAGGTTAAGCGCAAGACCATAGGTTTTATTTTCAAATTCAATCATCTCACCTTGCATAACGTCATCCAGGCCGTGTAAACGCACGATACCATCTGATAGACTGCTTATTGTTCCTTCAGTATTCGCCTCTGACACTAATTCAAAAGAATCAATTCGTTGTTTGATTAATTCACTAATTTCAGAAGCTTTCAATGGTTGCATATTAAGTTAACCTCTTAATAATATATTATCTATGTTCTTATTTATCTTGTTTTTATTTACGCTGCAAGTTTGGATTGTAATTTGCTAAGCATATGTTGAACTGAAGCATCTATAACTAGATCACCCATCTTTACTACCAAACCACCTATTAATTCAGGTTGAACAGCAAAACTTACTTCAACCTTAGTATTATTTTTTTTAGTTAATGTATTTTTAATGAGTTCTTGCTGGCTGTTATCTAAATCAACTGCAGATATTACAGTAATTTTAGCCACTTGTTCATGCTTTGCCTTAAGCTCATTAAAAAGCTCATTAATCTCTGGAAACAACTCTAATCTATCATACACAGCAACAACGCTAATAAAATTACAAAGTTTTTTATAACTTTTAGAGTCTTTATTTATAAACGATCCAAAAAGCTCCGCTAAAGTTTTATCAGTATATTTTGGGTCATTTATTATTTTAATGACCTGTTTATTTTTACTTACTTCGCTAAGATTAGCTAATAGAATAGACCACTCATCAAGGCAACCATATTCAACAGCATAGCTAAATGCAGCTTTGGCATAGGGGCGAGCCAAAGTTAGTTTTTCTGTCATGATAAAGTTTCCAAATTATAAACGTTGTACTAAATCTGCCAATATATCGTTTTGGGCTTTTGCATCTATTGTCTTTTTAAGGATTTTTTCTGCACCTAAAACAGCAATATTAACAACTTCTCGCTTCAGTTCTTCGCGTAATTTTATTTCCTGCTGTTTTATTTCAGATTTCGCCTGTAATAAGATTTGGTCCTGCTTTGCACGCGCAGCAGCCTCAGCTTCTTCTAAAATAACATTAGCTCTTTGATGAGCTTTTTCTATTATTTCAGACGCACTCTGTCTTGCACGACTCAATTGCGCCTCAGCTTGCTCATGAGCTTTTTTAAGCTCATAATGCCCGCGCTCAGCGGCAGCCAAACCATCTGCAATAACCTGCTCACGTTTATCCATGGCGCCTATGATTAGAGGCCAAACAAATCGCATGGTAAACCAAACAAAAATACCAAAAGTAATTGCTTGACCAAATAAACTTGACAATAGAATACTCATCTTTAGGCCTCCCTTATATTAAATTAAATAATTACTTTAATATAAGAATAACGTGTTATAAATTATTATTGATGCTGCTCAGTAGTTGCTGGTGCACCTGCAGCTGCTTTAACGTCAGCTAAGAATGGGTTAGCAAATGTAAAGAATAATGCAATACCGACACCAATCATTGTTACAGCATCTAGTAACGCTGTTACGATGAACATTTTACCCTGTAACTCACTGGCCATTTCTGGTTGTCTAGCAACACCTTCAAGAAACTTTCCACCTAGTAGAGCAAACCCAATCGCTGTACCTAAGGCCCCCAAACCAATTAGCATAGCTACAGCAATAACTGTCATACTATTTACTTGAGCAATTAAACTAGCGGTGTTCATAACAATCTCCAAACTTATTTATTGTTTTAATTTCTAAAATATACCTAAAATTATGTTAAGTGCAATCATACAATATATCAGCCCCTAATGAAATATTACAATGAAAGTTTTAACAAATTATTTATTATTAATTACATCTATGCCGGCTGTTAATGAGAGCTACTTGCCATATTGCAATAAACTATGGTCAACATCATAAATATATAAGCTTGTAAGCTTATAATTAATATATGAAATATTGCCCAAGGTGCACCCAGCAACCATTGAAAATAAGATGGTATCAAAGTGGCAATTAAAATAAAGATTAATTCTCCGGCATACATATTACCAAACAAACGTAGCGCTAAAGATACTGGTTTTGCAATTTCTTCAACTATTTTAAAGATAAAGTTAACAGGAACTACTAAGGCCTGCAAAAAATTATTCTTAAAGGTAAAAGGATGAAATAAAAACTCCCCTATAAAGCCTTTAAAGCCTTTTGCTTGAATACCGAAGAATATTAAAATACAAAACACTGATATAGATAAAGCAAATGTCATATTTAGGTCTGCGGTTGGCACTGCTCTAAAATATTTGACTCCTACTAATTGGAAGGCCTCTGGAAGAAAATCAACGGGTAAAAGATCCATAAAGTTCATGAAAAATACCCAGCCAAAAATAGTTAAGGCTAAAGCGCCTACAAACTTTTTGTTCTTTCCATGATAAGTTTCTGAAACAGCACCATTGACAAAAGTAACAATCATCTCGGCAAATAACTGTAATCGCCCAGGTTTACCTGGCGTCGCTTTTGCTGCGGCTTTGCGCATTATAAATAGAAACAAACACCCTACTATTATAGATACTAATAACGTATCTAAATGGACAGCAAAAGAACTATTTTCTGCTGCTGTTAAGTGTACTAAGTGGTGTTTAATGATTCCTGAAGATTCAACGCCTGCGCTCATTTTTTTATATTCTATTTATTTTTATATAAATTTTAAATTATTAGATCTTACTTTTTTGTTTATTATTATTTTTAGCATTTATAAAAGGCAAGAATAATATACTAATAAACATCATAATAAACCCTATTAGCACCCCCAGCTGGTCAATATAAGTTATAGAATAACTTATACTTAACAGACAAAACACCAATGTAAACTTAAGGGTTTCAGCAAAATATATGCTGTTCAATATTTTCCTGGCATTTATAGCTCCGATATAACGAAAGCTATAATACGCATAGTAAATATTGGGTATTATAGCGCATAGAGCCCCGATAATTACCGAACCCCTTTTCTGTAAGCTACAGCCAAGTATTAGGCCAGCAAAAGTCGTTATCAATAATACAATAAACTGAAGCTTTACAAGATGCTTAACTAACGCTTTTTGCTTATCATAATAATAAGCGTAGCCAGTTTTAACAGGCTCTTTAGGTCTATTCATGTCAATAATACAAAACACGTAGCGATTTTATTATTATTACTATGAGAAATCAATTTATTTTTGCAATGATTCCATCAAGCTCATCTAAGCTATAGTAATTGATAATCAGCCTACCGTGACCTGTTTTCTCATGATTAATTGTGATATTCGCGCCGAGTATTTCAGATAGTCTTAACTGGAGAGATTTGATATTGGGATCTACTGCACCATACTGAGATTTCTTATTAAAATCTTCTTTACTATCTTTGGGTTGAGAAAGTTCTCTCGCCCAAAATTCCGCATCCCTAACGGAAGCTTTTTTAGATATTATTTTATTAGCTAAACTGTATTGCTGAGCTTGGGTCAGGGGCAATAAAGCCCTAGCATGCCCCATTTCTAGCTTACTATTCTCTAACATTTTTTGCACATCTTGATTAAGCCCTAAAAGTCTTAGTAAATTAGTAATCGTTGTTCTTGCTTTGCCTACCACTTCTGATACTTGTTGTTGTGTCATAGCAAATTCAGTTATTAGTCTTTGTAACCCCCTGGCCTCTTCAATAGGATTCAGATCCTGACGTTGGATATTTTCAACTATAGCCATAACCAAGGCTGTTTCGTCATCCACTTCCTTAATTACAACTGGTATCGTATGGAGCCCAGCCATTTGAGCAGCTCGCCAACGGCGTTCACCTGCAATTAACTCATAATTATCAGCGTTCCTTCTAACCACTATAGGCTGAATTAACCCTTTGCTTTTTATCGAATCAGATAATTCTTGTAAACTTTCTGGCGAAAACTGCCGACGTGGCTGATATGGGGAACGTTGGATTTTTTCTATGTCAACATTCAATAATTGATTATCTTTTGATGCATACTGAACACCAGGCTCATACTGTTTAAAATTGATTGTGTCTGATCTATCTGGTCTACCAGATAGATCTTCCTCATCTTGATCTTGTAAGATAGCTGTGTCATTCAGACCTGTGCTGCTAAGCAAAAACTCGAGGGTCCCTTTTTTAAGACCTTTTTTTTTCAATGTCATTTTATGCCTTTATCTTAATTTATAGGACTATTTAACCAACCTTTTCTTGTAGTGACTCTGGTACTTCTAATACCTCCAAATCATGAGGTAACTTATCTCGATGCTTACGTAAAATTTCACCAACCAATGATAAATACGCCGCTGCTCCGCGAGAGTGTCTATCATACTCAAGTATTGTCATACCATGGCTAGGAGCCTCGGCTAAGCGCACATTTCGAGGGATTGCAGTATTAAAAACTTTATCACCAAAATACTCAATTAGTTGTGCTGATACTTCATTGGTTAGCTTATTTCGAGGATCTGACATTGTACGCAATAACCCTTCAATCCTTAAGCTTTTGTTTGCTGCCTTTCTTATTCCGTCTATCGTCTGTATTAATGACGCTAATCCTTCTAGAGCATAATATTCACATTGAATAGGAATTAATACACTAGTAGCGGCTACTAATGCGTTTACTGTTAACATATTTAACGACGGTGGACAGTCTATTAAAATAAAATCATAGTCTGTTTGTATTTGATTTAATATATTCTTAAATATATTTTCTTTGTTTTGAATACTAAGTAACTGAATCTCGGCACCTGTTAAATCACCATTGGCGGGAAGCAGGTCAAAACCCGCTTTGGTTTTTTTTATAACTTTTTTAATTAAACCTTTGTCTACCACTTTTTCTAATAGTAAGTCTGTAACCGTTCCTTGTAATTCGTTTTTATTAATTCCACTCCCCATGGTGGCATTGCCTTGTGGATCAAAATCTACTAATAACACTTTTTTTCTAGCAAATGCGAAAGCTGCAGCCAAATTAATACAACTAGTCGTCTTGCCGACACCACCTTTTTGGTTAGTCACAGCGATTATTTTTGTCACACATCTACCCTTATTTATAATGTTGAGTTTCTAAAACTAATAGGCATCTGCTATTAATTGCATCGCCTGAAAAAGGAACATTCACATTAATTATATTACTAATTATAAAATTTTTAATATCTTTATTACTATTATTGTTGAAAGCTAAAATCTCATCTTCTGGTAATTTACCTTTCATAGCATAAATAATTCCATTAAGCTTTAATAAATATTTTACGCCCAACACATAATCAACTAACGAAGCAAAAGCACGAGATATAACTGCATCAAATAATTCTGTTGGTGCATAATTTTCTACTCGTTGGTGGATAATATCTACATTCTCAAGTTTAAGATTAGTTTTGACTTGGCGTAGAAATGCCGTTTTTTTATTATTACTGTCTAGCAAAGTAACTTTTAAATCAGGTCTCACAATAGCAATAATTATTCCTGGCAAACCTGCGCCTGTACCTACATCAATAATATTTTGTAAATCAGATCTAATATGTTTAATTATAGACAACGAATCCAGGAGATGTTTTATCACTATTTCAAACGGATCTGTAATAGCTGTAAGATTGTAGACCTTATTCCACTTTAATAACAAGTCAAAATAATTTAAAAGGTTTTGATTTGCTAAATCATCAAGATTCAGTCCCATTGCTATGCAACCTTGGACTAATAAATCTTTTATACTCTTAATATCGCTGTTATTATTATCTGAATTTGTCATTATTTTATAATAACTTAAGCTGTTTTCTTAAGTTTGTGTTTTGTCAAAAAAATTATTAATAATGATATCGCAGCTGGTGTTACACCTGGTATCCTTGAAGCTTGCCCTATTGTTTCTGGTTTAGCTCTTACCAGCTTTTCACAGATCTCATTTGATAATCCAGATATCGCCTTGTAATTAAAATTAACAGGTAATTTAAGATCTTCGTATTTTTTTTGTTTTAAAACATCTTTTTCTTGGCGTTCAATATACCCAGAATATTTTACCGAAATTTCTACTTGCTCAATTTCAGAATCACTTAGTTTTGAATAAAAACTCTCTAAATCTGTTGTTTTTGTTGATTCACTGGCCTGTCTAATAAGAGATGTGAGTAATTTATAATTAAGTTGAGGTCGTTTTAATAAATCTATTAAATTATATTCCCTGGCTATTTTATTTTCTAAATAGACGTTTAGACTCTTGGCTTCTAAACTATCAGGTTGAATCCAAGTTGATTTAAATCTTTTAAGCTCATTTCCTATATTATCTTGCTTATTGTTAAATCTGGCCCAACGTTCTTGAGTTACCAGACCTAATTTATAACCTATTTCTGTCAATCGTAGATCAGCATTATCTTCACGAAGTAATAACCTATACTCTGCTCGGCTGGTAAACATTCTATAAGGTTCTATTGTTCCTTTGGTTATTAAATCGTCAATTAATACGCCTATGTAACATTCTTGTCTTTTTGGTTGCCACAGTTCTTTATCTTGTGATCTTAATGCAGCATTGATACCAGCAACAATCCCTTGTGCGGCTGCTTCTTCGTAACCTGTAGTTCCATTGATTTGTCCGGCAAAAAATAAGTTTTCAACGCATTTAGTCTCCAGAGTTGAAAACAACCCTTGCGGATTAAAATAATCATACTCTATAGCGTACCCAGGGCGAGTAATTTGTGCATTTTCAAAACCCTTAATACTGCGTACAAACTCGTATTGTTTCTCAAAAGAAAGACTCGTAGAAATACCATTAGGGTAGATTTCTTGAACAGTTAACCCCTCTGGTTCAACAAAAATTTGATGCCTTTCTTTATCAGCAAATCGCATAACTTTATCTTCAATTGATGGGCAATATCTTGGACCTACTCCTTCAATTTGTCCACTATACAAAGGCGCGTCTTCTAAGCCTGCTCTTATAATGTCATGCGTATTTTGATTGGTATAAGTTATATAACAACAAATCTGCTGAGGTATTAAGTTATTTATTTGTGCGCTATTTAAATCTTGATGTTCAAAAGAAAACAAAGGTACAGGATTATCACCGAATTGCTTTTCCATAACAGAGTAATCAATAGACTTACCATCTATTCTTGGTGGTGTACCTGTTTTTAGTCTCCCCATATCAAAAGGTAACTCTCGCAAGCTTTGTGCTAAACTTAATGCAGCCTGCTCGCCTGCTCTACCACCGGCATGCTGCATTTTACCGATGTGAATTTTTCCGGCTAAGAATGTACCTGCTGTTAATACCACTGTTTTTGCGTAAAAAACTAAGCCCATTAACGTCTTGACACCAACAACTTTGTTTTTTTCTAAAATAATATCTTCTACTGGTTGCTGAAAGACAGCAAGATTCTGCTGGTTTTCTACATACTGTCGTATAACTTTCTTGTACAAAGCTCTATCCGCTTGAGCTCTTGTTGATTGTACTGCAGGTCCTTTACTGCTATTTAATCTTCGAAATTGAATACCTGCTTGATCTATTGCTTTAGCCATTGTTCCACCTAAAGCATCAATTTCTTTTACTAAATGGCCTTTACCAATCCCACCGATAGCCGGATTACATGACATTTGTCCAATGGTGTCTATATTATGGGTTAATAATAATGTGTTAACTCCCATTTTACTTGCAGCTAATGCTGCTTCTGTACCAGCATGCCCGCCGCCAATAACAATAACATCAAACTTTTCTGGATAATTCATTTTTATTTACCAATACAAAAACTAGAAAATATATTACCTAATAATTCATCTGCTGAGTATTCACCCGTAATATGAGATAAATACATTTGTGCCATTCGCAATTCTTCAGCAATAAGATCTTGGGGTTGCTCTGCAATTAATAAATCATGGGCACTCATCAAACAATTATTCACTTGACTTAAGCATTCTAAATGCCTTCTTCTTGCAATAAACTTACCTTCCATGCTTTGTTGAAAACCAATGTGTTGTAATATTAAATCTTCTAGTTTATCTATCCCCAAATTATTTTTTGCCGAAATAAAAACAATATTATTATAATTACTTAATACAGAACTAAATTTTTCAGAAAGATCTTTATTCTTTATTTTATCTATTTTATTGATTAACAAGATAAAATTAAAATCTTTATTAATATTATAAGCACCATCCAAATCAAGCTCTTGACTAACAACATCTTTTAGTTTTGCTTGGTTTAACTTATTATTAACAATATCCTCTAAAAGCTCTTGGTTTTCATATAGACTGCCATCGATAAGCACCAACAAATATTGCGCTTTTGCTATAGCATCTAGAGCTTTTTTAACACCCTGTTGTTCAACCACATCTGTACTTTGTCTTAATCCTGCTGTATCTGTTAAGACTATCGGGACACCGTGAATATTTAAATATGTTTTAATAACATCACGTGTTGTGCCTGGGATCTGAGTAACAATGGCCTCTTCTTTTCGGCATAATGCATTTAATAAACTTGATTTACCTGCATTAGGTTTACCAGTTATAACCAGATTAACACCTTCTTGTAGGATCACACCCTGCTCTGTATTTGCAATAATGTCTTTTAATCTTTTCATTAATAAAGCTAATCTGTCCCTAACCTCCCCTGCTTGAATGAAATCAATTTGTTCATCAGAAAAATCTATAGCAGCTTCCACATAAGTGCGAAGATGAATTAATTCCTGCAAAAAAGAATGAATAAGATTTGAGAAATTTCCTACCAGGGTACTTGCTGCAGCATAAGCCGATTGTGAAGATGTTGCATTGATTAAGTCGCTCACAGCCTCTATTTGAGCCAAATCCATTTTGCCGTTCAGCCAAGCACGTTTTGTAAACTCACCAGGCTCAGCTAATCTTGCATTTATACTGAATAACAAAACCTGTTTTATTAACAAGTCCATCACAACAGGCCCGCCGTGACAGTGTAGTTCTAAAACGCATTCTCCAGTATAAGAATGAGGAGCATTAAAATATAAAGCAATTCCTTTATCTAATATATTTAAGTTCTTATCGTAGAACTTGCCGTAGTAAGCATAACGTGGTTTTATTTTTCGACCTAAAACATGTTGAGTGATATTTACTATATCTTTTTCACAACCAGAAACCCGAACAATACCAACACCACCAAAACCTATTGCTGTTGCTTGAGCCACAATAGTTTCAGTAGAGTTTTGTATTTGTTGCTCAATATTGTCATCAAAAAAACTAACCATCATTCATTGCTTTTTTGGTTGTAGCAATATTTTTTATATCTAATTTACTGCTCAATATATTATTTTTATTTGATTTATCATTTTCAACGCTGCGTGTGATCCACCACTGCTGCATAATAGAAGTTATCGTATTGATTACCCAATATAAAACTAGCCCAGCTGGAAAATATAAAAACAATACTGTAAATATAACAGGCATCAACATCATGACTTTTGCTTGCGTAGGATCTGCAGGTGCTGGACTCAACTTCTGTTGTAAGAACATAGAGATCCCCATCAATAGCGGCAATACAAAATAAGGATCTTTAACTGATAAATCTGTTATCCATAACACAAATGGCGCTTGGCGTAATTCTATACTTTCAATCAGGACCCAATATAACGCTATAAAAAAAGGCAATTGTATTAGCATAGGTAAACATCCGCCCAGTGGATTTACCTTTTCTTTTTTATATAACTCCATCATGGCTTTACCCATTTTCTCCCGATCATCACCATAGCGTTGTTTTAATTGTTCTATTTTAGGGCCTAACACACGAAGTTTAGCCATTGATTTATAACTTGAAGAAGCTAAACGATAGAATACTAATTTAATTAAAATAGTAACAAGTATTATTGAATACCCCCAGTTTCCAACAAAAGAATATATTTTTTTCATGACCCAGAAGATAGCACTAGCTATTGGCCATAATATTCCATAATCTACTGTTCTATCCAATCCTGGGGCTAAAAGTGCTAATTGCTCTGCTTGTTCAGGGCCAGAATAAAATTTGATGCTTTTTGTAACTGTTTGCGCAGGTTCAACAACAAAATTGGGGCCTAATAAGTTTACGCTGTAGGTTCCATCATTATTTGTTTTTGCACTATATTGATACATTTCATCACTAATGGGAACCCATGTGCTGATAAAATAATGCTGGATTATTGCTGCCCAGCCCTGACTTGAATCCCATACCTTAGGATTATTTGATAATTTATCTGGCGATATCTTATGAAATTTATTTTCAGTATTATATAAAGCCAAACCGGTAAATGCAGTTGGGCTAAACATACTTGCACTACTACCTGTGTTTTTTCTTTTAAGCGCACTGAAAACATGGCCATTCCATGACTTGCTATCGTTATTAATGACTTGATATTCAATATCTACATCATAGTTATTTTTTGAAAAAACAAAGGACTTAATAATTTTAACATTATTATTTTCTGTATTATTTAATAATAAATCAACTTTAAGTTTTTCAGAATCATTAACTAAAATATCAGTATTATAATTTAATTTTGCTGTTGTATACACTGCCCTGCTATTTTGCTTATCTGGGCCAAATTCGCCTGTCAAACCATTAGGAGCAACATATAAAGTTTCTTGATTATTATTTAATAAATCAACGGGCGTTTTATCTGAATCTGACTTGCCATACTTTAACAACTTTACATTAGTGATATCGCCACCAATAGGATTTATTTTGTACTCTACAACATTTGTAGTTACAGTAATTAAATCTGCTTTAGTCACATCTGCACCGGCGTTGTTACCTACATTCCCTGTTGATGTATTCACATTAGTTGTACTAGCATTAGCTTTATACCCGGAAACATCTGGAACTATACTTTCTTCTCGTACTATTCTAGGATCGTTTTCCTTTTTATAACGTTCAGGGAAAGTGTCATACCAACTACTCCATAGTAGATACGTTAAAAAAAACAGTGCTGACATTAAAATCGTTTTTTGGGTTTCCATTATACTTCTTTACACCTGTTTTATAACTGTTTATATTTATTTGTTTTTCAACATACTAATTTAGTATTAATTAATATTGATTAGCTATTTTGCGTTATATGACTACTCAAGCCACCGGATCTAGACCACTATATTTACATTTGTTCTTATTTTTAAATAAAAAAAATGATCGACATCTTAGCAATCTAGACAATATTAATTTAATACTTTTATAATTTAATCCATACAACTGTACAGCCTGATTAGCATATTCTGAACATGTTGGGTAAAACCTGCAGCCACCACCTACTGTACTTAATGAAATAGTATATAAAAATGGAGATAAAAAATATTTATATATTTTAAAAATAAATTCAAATACTTTACTAAATATTTTATTAACTTTTGGCTTTACCATGAACACAATTATTTAATTGTTGCCATTTACTATTTAACTCTACAAAAAACTCGGCATTTGATTGCTTAGCTGCTTGTTTTTTAGCAATAAGAACTATATCAACTGCAGGAAGTGCCGCAGTATTTAATCTAAAACTTTCTTTGGCTATTCTTTTAAATTTATTTCTAGAAACTGCTTTTGCTATATTTTTTTTTGCAACTGCAATACCAAGCCTTGCTGTATCTAACCCATTTACAACCCAAAATATTTTAAATGATTTAGAGTCTATGGTTTTTCTATTTGCAAACACGGCATCATATTGTGTTTTATTTTGAAGTCTTTTAATCATTAGTATCTCAAGACTTAGTTTGCACTCATTTACTACAACAAATTAATTACTATGCCGATAGCCTTTTACGCCCTTTAGCTCTACGGGCATTCAATACTTTTGTATTACGATTACGAAAGCCATGTTTTTTAGCGCGTCTACGCTTATTTGGTTGGAATGTACGCTTCATAAATTCTCACTATTTCAACACTGAATTGATTGTTATACCTATTTTTTAGCTATACGATACTCTACAGAATAGTAATACTAAAATCAAGTAAGAAATTTTATATTTTTTTCGTAATGAAGTCAAAAGTCTGTTTTGGATAGCGTAATAACCAATGACCAAATATTAAATTACAAGTAGTTATGACAAATGGTGTCAACGTCGGGAAATATGCAACGTGGCTGCCAATTTTTTTGTGTTCTACAGTGAACTTAATGCTGGTTCTAGAGTCTGAGGCAATAGGTATGTTTTTATATCACATTATTTATGCCTGAGTTAGTTGTGTTTGGTCATAGAGGGCAGGGGCCTACAAGTAGAGTATATGTTGGAGAAAAAATACCAGACTGAGAATACGTTACCTGCTTTTTCTAAAGCCCTTGAAGATGGAGCTGAAGGAATTGAATTAGATGTATTTCTCACTAGCGATGGTAAGGTAGTAGTTTGTCATGATGATGAAATTGATAGAAACATGGATGGTCTTCACGGCGCTTGGGGGCGTGATGATCCTGTAACTCAAGGGCGTATTTCTGAAAAACCTCTTGCAGAGGTAAAAAAGATAGACGTAGGCCATGGCGCGAAAATACCTACGTTAGAGGAAGTTATTACTCTAGTCGAAAACTACTTATCAAGAAATCCCAGCAGGAAATTTATCATAAACATAGAGATTAAGGGCAAGGGCCCTATTGTTGATGCGGTTTACAAAATTATACAAGAAACTGCGGAAAAAGGAACAAACTTAAAAAAACAAAGTTTTATGATAAATTCTTTTGATCAAGATGCTCTTTCAGCGATGGCAAAACTGGATGAAGATAGAGAAATGACGAAATCTTTAGGCGTATATACCTGGACAGCCTTCGGTAGTAAAGACGAGTTAGGTGACTCATGGCTCCCAGTAAAAAGAGATCCCAATGGCAATATTATGTATGATGATGTGTCTGGAGCTCTAGAAATTAAAGAAGAAATAGATGAAGTCAGCTTAAGAGCTTTAGTTATGAAAGCTAAGCAAGAAGGGTGTACTGCTATAGATTTGGTTAGCTCAGACGTAACGACTAAGGCAATGGAAATAGCATCCGAATATGGAATGGCGCTCACTGCTACAACTAACGCGTTGCGAGCCCGAGCTCAAGAAGAAATAAAGCGACCGGTACCCCAAAATGCAAGTAAAACTGACTTGGAAATAGAACAACAAGAGGTGGCTAAATTAATACTATTAGGAAGAAAGTTTCCATCCGTACCCATATATTACAAAGCTGATGATCCTGGCGCAATGCTGTCGTTTCGAGAAAAGTACACACAACAATTAAGTAGAAGCCTGCTAGAAAAGCCAGTAGCAAGTCCTGTTTGTGCTGCGCGATCCTTAATTAAAGAAGATGAAGTGCCTAGTATTACTGCTCCAAGAACACCTCCTAAACCTTAACAATTAAATATAAAAGATTATTTATTTTCATAGTATTATTATTATGTTAAGCAAAGTATTATTTAGCTTAAAAAATCAAAAAAACTTTTTAAATCATATAGTTAATTAATGTATAAAGCTGTTAATAACCTTATTCATTATATCTTATTAGCCTGTGTGTAAGTTATGACATTCTCTGTTAGTTGATATTTAGTAACTATCTGTACACTATTATTTGACTAGTTATAAACTAATATATACACAACTAGTTATTATATCAATGAGTTATAAGTGTTATCTATATCTTGATTATCTTGGGCATCATGAGGTTTGGTTGTTAACTAGTTTTTCATTGATTGATCAAAGATAATGCAGAGATTTTTTAGCTATAAAACCATCTTAATTATATCGGCTCTTCAGCTGTTATGGACAAGTTTTTTGCGTACGTCCTGATAGTTCACAAATAAACTAAATTATTTAGGACTTATACAAGAAGCTTGTCATACTGCCGGTATCTTGCAAAAAAGATCTCGGTTCTGCGCACTTCGTGCTTGACCGAGATGACAACTTACAATCATTTTACGTAAGTCCTGTTATTCGTGTAAAAATAACATATTATTTACTTTATTAGATCAGTTATTATATTTAATACTGTGTATAACTCTGGATAAGTCTAATATTTTATTTAAAATCAAGTGGTTATGCTAATGGCTGACTGTTGAAAACCCCATGATAAACATTGAAAAAACTAGGGATAAAAACATTTTTTCTAAGCTAAGCATTTTATAAACGATTTATTAACAATAAAAAAATTATTTTATTAACAGTTTATATGTTTAACAGTTATGATTTGTTTTTTTTGTGATAAGATTAACAAGTCGTTCTAAATCTGTAATAAAGTTGATGTTTAACAGATCTCTGCACTTAATCTAGTTTTTAATTAATAACTTATTTCTCAAAATTAATAGGGGATATTAGTGGATTTAACTGTTTGGAAAAAATGTACGGAGTATCTGCAAGGAGAATGTTCACCTCAACAATTTTATACCTGGATAAAACCGCTACAAGCAGAAATCGTGGATGATACTTTACATCTCTTTGCACCAAATCGTTTTGTTCTAGATTGGGTTAGTAGTAAATACTTAAAAAGAATTAAACAATTAATGGGGGATTTAGTTGGGAAAGATACAGATACTATTTCAGTTCGGATTGAAGTAGGCAGTAAGAAAAAAAATAAAGAGCCGAGTAAACCAACTGAACGTCCAGCGACTCATATTGAAATTTCAACCAGTAACAGTATTGCGGAGCATAATTTTGTTGTTAAAAACAATACAGCGAGTACTCAAGTAAGGGTTAGCTCAAATACTTCGAATAACTCAAGTAATACTCTAAAGACTTCTAATCTCAACCCTGGTTTTACATTTGAAACCTTCGTGGAAGGTAAGTCAAACCAATTAGCACGAGCTGCAGCACAGCAGGTAGCATTGAATCCAGGTAGTGCATATAATCCACTATTTTTGTATGGCGGGGTAGGACTTGGTAAAACACATTTAATGCATGCAGTTGGTAATTTAATTTTGCAACATAATGCTAATGCACGGGTGGTTTATTTGCATTCAGAAAGATTTGTAGCTGATATGGTAAAAGCATTACAAAGCAATAGAATTAATGAGTTTAAACGTGATTATCGTTCTGTAGATGCTTTACTGATTGATGATATACAATTTTTTGCTGGCAAAGAACGTTCTCAAGAAGAGTTCTTCCACACGTTTAATGCTTTATTAGAAGGTCATCAGCAGGTTATTTTAACTTGTGATCGTTATCCAAAAGAAATTAATGGGGTAGAAGAACGTTTAAAGTCAAGATTTGGCTGGGGGCTTACTGTTGCTGTTGAACCGCCAGAGTTAGAAACTAGAGTTGCAATTTTAATGAGTAAAGCCGACAGCGTGGGTATTAAGCTTGATCATTCAGTTGCTTTTTTTATTGCTAAACGTATACGCTCAAACGTAAGGGAGCTAGAGGGTGTACTAAAGCGTGTTATTGCGAATGCACATTTTACTGGCAAACCCATCACAATAGATTTTGTTCGCGAGGCATTAAAAGATCTCTTGGCATTGCAGGACAAGTTAGTGACAATAGATAATATACAAAAAACGGTAGCAGAATTTTTTAAAGTAAGAGTTTCTGATTTGCATTCTAAGCGGCGTAGCCGCTCTGTAACACGTCCACGGCAAGTTGCTATGGCATTGGCTAAAGAATTAACTAATCACAGCTTACCGGAGATTGGGGACGCTTTTGGAGGTAGAGATCACACGACGGTATTACATGCTTGTCGTTTAATTGCTCAGCTTAAAGAAACAGATCCAGATATAAAAGAAGCTCATAGTAAATTACTAAGATTACTTTCAACGTAAGACGTAAGGAACATCGTAAGGAATATATAGTGGAATTTCAGGTAACTAAAGAAGAGTTATTGCGACCATTACAGCAAGTAATAGGTGTGGTTGATCGCAAATTGTTACAACCTGTATTAGCTTTTGTTTTATTAACATTCAGTGATAACGAATTAATTATTTCAACTACTGATCTTGATATACAGTTATGTGCTAAAAATACCATATTACCGCAAAATAATATTGGAAGTTTACTGTTACCTGCAAAAAAACTATTAGATATTTGTAAACTTCTTCCAGATAATTCTCTCATTAAAATAGTCAATAACTTAGAAAATAATAAAACAACTTTAGTTACTAATAAAAGTCGTTTTACTTTAGCAACACTTAACCCGAATGAGTTTCCAATTAGACAAGAAAATTTTGAAGGTTTTAACTTTACTATTCCACAAGATAAGTTAAAAAACCTTTTAAATGCTACTGCTTTTGCTATCGCACAGCAAGATGTTCGTCATTATCTTTTGGGTATGCTTTGGGAAATAAACGCAGGGGAGTTTAAAGTAGTAGCTACAGATGGGCATAGGCTTGCTTTAGCGAATTATAAAGACAGTGCTATTAATATCAACAGAAAAATTGTTATGCCACGTAAAAGTGTTTTAGAATTAACACGTCTATTAGAATCTGGTAATTCAGAAGTTATCGTGAAAGTTAACGACAAATCGGTACAAATTGAAACAGATAGCATCTTATTTACGACAAAACTTCTTGATGTTCAGTTTCCTGACTACAGAAGAGTGTTTCCAGCAACAGAAAATTCTTATCATATTGAAATAAATAGAGAGGATTTGAGACAGGTACTTAACAGAGTATCTATTTTATCCAATGAAAAGCATAGAGCTGTAAGGATGTGCTTTACTCAAAATCAATTAGTCATTGCGGCAAACAACCCAGAGCAAGAACAGGCAGAGGAATTGTTAGAGATATCTAATTCAAATCCAGATTTGGAAATATGCTTTAATATAGGATATTTGATAGACGTATTAACAAAAATCACAACTGATACAATAAAAATGCAATTAAAACAATCAAATACACCTGTATTAGTTACACCTGTATTACCGCCAGAGATACAAAATAATCTGTCATATATTATTATGCCAATGAGCTTATGATAAACTGCTAAATGCCTATCAAATCTCTGAAATTAAGTAATTTCCGTAATTTTTCTGAAAAAAGTATAAGCTTGTCGGATTCATTAAATCTTATTTTAGGTAGAAATGGTGTTGGCAAAAGCACTATATTGGAAGCTTTGTATCTCTTAGGTACAGGGAGATCTGCTAGAGTCAATAACTTATCAAAAATTATAACATTTGATAGTCAATATACAGCTATTAATGCCGTAATAAATCAAGACAATGAGTTACAGTCTATCATAGAGTATCAACGTAATATCAATGGGGCGCGTAAGCTAATATTTAATGGAAAAAATCAAAAATCTTTAGCTGATATAGCCAGATTTCTGCCGATATGCAGCTTAGATGGCAACTCTTTTCGAGGTCTTTCTTCCACGCCTCATTACAGAAGGCAGCTTTTTGATTGGGGTATGTTTCACGTGAAACATAATTTTTTAGATATTTGGCGAAAATTTAATAAAATTTTGGAACAAAGAAATGCACTATTAAAAAATAAAGCACCACGTGCAAACTTTATTACATGGGATATCATGTATATTGAAGCTGCGGTCACGTTGATAGAAGCAAGGCAAGAATATTTCAATAAGTTACGAGAATCTTTTAGCTGTTTTATTCCTCGACTGTTGCCATCCATTAGCAATGTAATAGATATTAGAATAAATCATGGAATAGGGGTTGATGCGGATCTTGCTGATATTACAAAAAAATCTAATATAGAATCGCTATTAAAACAAAATTTAGAACTTAATTATCAAAAAGATTTCTTTAGAGGCTATACATCAATTGGCCCTCATCGAGCGGACATTGTGTTTCTCTATCATAATGACCTAGCTAAAGAAATTGTTTCAAGAGGACAGGAAAAAATGCTCATTATTGCCTTTTATTTAGCTCAATTGGCAATAATTAAGCAATGTACGGGGAAAAAATGTACAGTTTTATTAGATGATATTGCTGCAGAACTAGATATTAAGTCGCACGAGCTTTTATATAAACAATTATTAGAGCTTGAACATCAATTAGTTATTACAGCTATTCAAAAAGAGCAGATACCGCTGGATTTAACTACTCTTGAATTGTTCCACGTGGAACAACTGTAATTGTTTTGTTCGACAGCCATTATGGGCAATATACCGCGGCGGTTCTTCGGCCGGTATGAGCGGGTGTCCATATATACAGTTTGTTGCGTAAGTCCTGTCAGTGTTAAGTGGGGACGTAACGCTTATGCAGCAAAAACTATAAAACTATAGAGAAAAATGATATAATTTCAAGCAATTGCATGAAACAGTGTAAGCATGTAAACACAAAAAAGCGAGTATAATTAAATGACTACAGAAGCATCTCCTAAATATGATTCATCAAGTATACAAGTGCTTAAAGGGTTGGAAGCTGTTCAAAAACGTCCAGGGATGTATATAGGCGATACTGATGATGGTTCAGGGTTGCATCATATGGTATTTGAGGTCGTTGATAACTCAATTGATGAAGCATTAGCTGGGCATTGTAGTAAAATTGAAGTCACTATTCATGCTGATGGTTCGGTAACAGTACGTGATAACGGCCGTGGTATCCCTACAGATATACATAAAGAAGAAGGGAGATCAGCAGCAGAAGTAATTATGACTGTTTTACATGCTGGTGGTAAGTTTGATGGTAGCAACTATAAAGTATCAGGTGGTTTACACGGAGTAGGGATCTCAGTTGTAAATGCACTTTCTGAAAGATTACAATTAAGAATAAAACAGCATGGGCATGTTTATGAGCAACATTATGAAATGGGTAACCCGCTTTATCCATTAAAAAAAGTGGATGTATCTGAATATACAGGGACGGAGGTTCGCTTTAAACCAAGTGCAAAAATATTTTCTCAGGTTGAGTTTCATTATGACGTTCTTGCAAAGCGTTTGCGGGAGTTATCCTTTTTGAATTCTGGTGTTTATATACATTTATATGATGAAAGAGAAGGAAAAGAGGATGTTTTTGACTATCAGGGAGGGATAAAAGCATTTGTTGAACATTTAAACCGTAATAAAAACCCTTTGCACCCACAGGTCTTTTCATTTGTTAAAGAACAAAAAGGGATCAGTGTTGAAGTTGCAATGCAATGGAATGATTCATTTCAGGAAAAAGTATTTTGTTTTACAAATAATATTCCTCAAGGTGATGGTGGTACGCATTTAGCGGGATTTAAAGCAGCATTAACACGTACAGTTAATAATTATATTGAGAAATTTCCTAGTTTTAAGAAGGATAAAATTATTTTAACTGGTGATGATACAAGAGAGGGATTGACAGCAGTTATTTCTGTAAAAACACCAGATCCAAAATTTTCTTCGCAAACAAAAGATAAATTAGTTTCATCAGATGTAAAGCCTGTCGTAGAAGCAGCGGTAGGCGATCAGCTTTTATCTTTTTTTATGGAAAACCCACAAGATGCAAAGATCGTTATTGGTAAAAACATTGATGCGGCACGAGCAAGAGAAGCCGCAAGAAAAGCCAGGGAGATAACTAGAAGAAAAACTGGGTTAGATGTAGCCGGCTTACCAGGTAAACTTGCTGATTGTCAGGAAAATGATCCTGCTAAATCAGAATTATATTTAGTTGAGGGTGATTCAGCGGGTGGTTCAGCCAAACAAGGTCGTAATAGAAAAAATCAGGCTATTTTGCCACTTCGCGGAAAAATCCTTAATGTAGAAAAAGCACGTTATGATAAAATGCTGGGCTCACAGGAACTGGCAACATTAATTACTGCCTTAGGTTGTGGCATAGGTAAGGATGATTATAATCCAGAAAAGCTTCGTTATCATTATGTCATTATTATGACGGATGCGGATGTAGATGGTTCACATATCAGGACATTATTGTTAACTTTTTTCTATCGTCAAATGCCAGAATTAATTACTCGAGGTCATGTTTATATAGCACAACCACCATTATATAAAGTAAAAAAAGGTAAACAAGAGCAGTATATAAAAGATAATGCTCAGTTAGAACAATATTTAATCCAGGTAGCACTTGAAGATGCAAAGTTTCTTATTGATACTTTGCCAATTAATGATATGGCTTTTGCAAAATTAATAGAGGAACATCAAAGGGCTAATATAGTGATAAAAAAATTAGCGAAACGTTATGGTAAAGAAATTTTGCAAACACTTATGTGTATAGATGAAATAGATATAGCTAATCTAAAAGATCGTGAACATATGGAACAATGGATTGAAAAGTTTAAAAAAGAATTTTTGAAACATAACAATGAATATAAATTAGATAAATTATCTATAGAACTCATAACTGCTCGTGAAAATGAAGGGTTATTTATACCAGTGATAACATATTGGGAAAATGGTTTAGATGTTAAATTTAAACTAGATCACTTATTGTTTGATTCACAAGATTATAAATTTTTAACATTAATTGGACAAAAACAAAAAGATTTATTTCAGGAACAACATGTTGTCATCAAACGCGGAGATAAACAAGTCATTGTCGATGATTTTAAATCAGGTTTTGAATGGCTAGTAAGCGAGGCCAAAAGAGGGCAGCAGATCCAGCGTTACAAAGGATTAGGTGAGATGAATGCGGAGCAACTGTGGGAAACGACAATGGATCCAGAAACAAGAAGCTTATTGCAAGTTAAAATAGAAGACGCGGTTGCTGCTGATGAACTATTTACAGTCTTAATGGGTGATCAGGTTGAACCAAGAAGGGATTTTATAGAAAGTAATGCGTTAAATGTATCTAACTTGGATGTATAATGTACACTTCGAGGTTATCTTTTATTTGAATAATGTATAGGAAGAAATATATTCTCAAGTACATTCCAGACTGTAAATACCCCTCCGCCTCACTTCGTTCGGCACCTCCCCTATGCAGGGGAGGATAGGGGTGGTGAATATTTACTGTTACCGTCTAAACTTCTTATGGATTGTTACTTGGATTGTTAAACTCAAAACCACGGAGTTCTAAATTATCGACAAATATATCTTCTTGATCATCAAAGATATTATAATTGAAAGTTGTTAATTTTGGATTATAGTTAGGCACATTGTAATTACTGTTAAAGATATCATTAAAAGATGTTATCGCACCAGTAGAGGCGTTAGTTATTTGGTCGCTTTGTGTAACATCAAGGCCGCCACTTGTGCTATCAGAAGTGCTTGTACTACCAGTATTACCGCCTGTGCTGCCAGTACCGCCTGTGCTGCCAGTACCGCCTGTGCTGCCAGTACCACCTGTGCTGCCAGTACCACCTGTGCCGCCAGTACCACCTGTGCTGCCAGTACCACCTGTGCCGCCAGTACCACCTGTGCCGCCAGTACCACCTGTGCCGCCAGTACCACCTGTGCCG
>CAZSRF010000004.1:48286-88605 GCA_964609155.1 uncultured Gammaproteobacteria bacterium
CCTGTGCCGCCTGTGCCGCCAGTACCGCCAGTACCGCCAGTACCGCCCGTGCCACCTGTACTTGTATTAACAGAACACAAACCAGCACTAGGACCACTGCATCCATTTGTATCAGCATATGTGAAATTTGCTCCACCAGATGTCCAGTCGCCGCCGTCTGTTTTAGCATCTGGGGTTACGCTGCCAACTACTGCAGAGCCAGGGGTTAATTCTGCAACATCCAAATACCCAAGAACTCCACCAGAGAAACCAGAGTTAGCATTAGCATTATTATTTGTGGTAGGATTATTTACAGTGATAGCAAAGTTGGCGTTTGCAGGATTAAAATTAAAGTCCCCATTGGTGAAAAGCCCAATGACTCCACCAGCTGCTTGTATGGGCGAAGTGTCAGTTGCCGCATTTGTACGAGATGTACTTATGGCACTGCTTATACTAATGGCACTGTTGTTATTTAAAATAACATCAACTCCATTAGCAGCACCAATTAACCCACCAGAAGCTGTAGCTTCAGCAATTTTATCACCGCTTGTGGTTGCACCACTAATAGTTGTAGAGATCGAAGGGTTGCTTATAGTCACAGGGCTAGTGTTACTAATATTAATACTGGATCTAGGGGATAGACTATTATTAGATTGCAATAATCCGTACATACCACCAGCATACGATGTTTCAACGGCTCCTGTGCTACTAGCAGATATATTATTTGTTGCAGTGGTTATGGGGCCTTTATCTCCTTCCGAAAAGGTATAATTAAAAGCACCATTGGCATCATCAACACGGCCATCTATACCGCCAGCATAACTATTTGCAATATTTCCGGCATTGTCTGCAGTTGCGTTTGCCCCTGTTGTTGATATAGCACCAAAGTAATTGACACTTGTAGATTCTTGATGTCCAGTTAGACCGCCGGCATAAGCAGATGCAGAAGTGGAGTTTGCACCATTAGAAGCAACATGCGCAGTTGGGTTAGCGTTAATATTGATATCACCATAGAATGCTAGGTTGCCTGCGTTAGCGTGGCCAAATAAACCACCGGCATATGCGCTTATAGGATCAGTATTTGATATCCCTAAAGATGCATCAGGGCTTATTTCTGATGTTAATCTTGATGTGCCAATAGAAACATTACCGAATTGAGTATTTAATGCAGTAATATCGCCAGCTAAACCACCAGCATAAGCGCTTACTCCAGGGAGGCTATTGAAGGAAATTATAGCCGTATTGTTAATCGTTACATCTCCGCTAGTTAAATTAGAGCCATTCATAATGCCAAATAGTCCACCTGCATAGGTGTTAGCGCTTGTTGAAGGCGCTTGTACGCCGGATTTCCCATCGATAACACCGGGAATTTGATCAGGTAAATTGGCAGAAATGTTGCTGTTTGACACACTGATATTGCCAGATAAATTGATATTGCCATTGGCATTACCCACTAAGCCACCAGCCCGTACAGACGCATCAACATTGGTTTTATCTACAATAACGTTTTGTAAATTTAATGTTCCGTATGTACTACCAATTAGCGCACCAGCAGAACCATCTATAGGTTTTTTATTATTAGAATTAACAGTAATGCTACTATTTGTTATTGTGATATTATTTATATCAAGGCTGTTGTTGGCTGAGGCACTTCCAATTAAGAGTCCGCCAAATCCAGAATTACCACTTGGAGCAGTAACATTGAGTTGTGCCTTATCAAAAGTGAGATTTTTAATGGTTGAAGCACCAAAATCTGTAGAATAAAAATTAAACAGACCACCATTGCCAGAAGTTGAAGACAAAGAACCAGAAATAATGTGATTTAATCCGTCAAAATTATTGTAAAAAGAACTAAAACCAGAAAATGGCGTAGTTAAATTAATATCTTGGTTTAGTGCTAAGCCTGGTTGATAATATACTTGTGGTACAGGCCAATTTGCCGCAGCGCTATAGATATCTCGACCATCTGCTACAGCTGCTGCATTGGAAACATCGTAGACATATTGATACTCGTTAGTAGTTGAGGTAGTTCTACCAAAAGGAAAAGTGTCTACCGTCACGGTAATTATTTGCCCAGTTTTTTTGTCTTTAACTTGGGTTTGTTTTGGTAGGGTTAATGGCGAACCAAGAGTAAGTGGATCATAGTAGTAGTCTAAATGCCCGCCGCCGTTTGAAACAACGTATGGAGAATTATTCTGATTAGTACCACTAAAGACAAATGCATTGTTTTTAGAATCAGCATTGTAAGCGCCGTGTGCATTAGTTTTTAACGTGATATTACCCAAACCAGTACTTCTTATTTGGGGATCTGTTGTGTTTGTGCTACCTAAAAATACGATAGCACGATCAGCAATGGCAGAAAAATTGGCAGCTGTATCCCAAGAGATAGGGGTATTTTGATTAAAAAATAGTATATCACCAAGGTGACCTGGGATATCATTTTTATCAGTTCGAATTTCAACATTTGTTTGATTGGCTAATGCATCATTAAAAACAGTCGCCTGTGAATCATCTACTGTAATATTTTCTGGATCTAACAACCAGTTACCGTTTTTACCTGCATTAACCTTAGTGTTTTCACCTATGGTTAGATTTATTTTACCTGAAGTTTCTATTGAACCACCTGTACTACTGCTGTTATTGGCTGCGTTTTTAGCACTTAAGTTACCATCAACTTTACTGTTATTATCTGACCATAATACAACATTACCGCCATTACCTGATGTTTTTGCATCAGCTAATATAGTTGCATCTTTTTCCATGGTTACTGTTTTGGCGTTGTAGTCACCAGCTGAATTTATTTTACCTTGATAATTACCTCCAATGTTTACTGTACCACCACCTGCTTGACCAGAGGCATCAATTAAGCTATTTTGAGCAAGAGTTATATCATGACCAGAAACTTTTACCAAACCACCAGAGGTATTTGCATCATTACCGGCAGCAGAAATTTTGCTGTTACTACCAAGGGTTACGGAACCTTCTAAATTAGATAAAGAAATTTTTCCTGTTTTATTAGCAACAGAATCAGCACGAGCTACACCATCAAAACTAATGGCGCTTGATACAATATTACCAGCATCACTTGCGGAAAGAGTAATATTACCACCATCGGCAAATATATTGCCGTTTTGGTTAATAGAATAATTTTTAAGTGCGGGATTTAACGCTATGTCGGGGATTTTAAAATTAATTAAATTATCACCATATAAATCAACAGTAAAATATTCTCCAGAGCTTAACTGTACATGCCCAAGACGTGCATTGATCGTGCCTTGGTTTGCAACGGCAGGGGAAACAAAGGCAGCAAAGCCAGCATCATGAACATTAATATTACCTTTGTTGATAATGCTACCGCTGTAGTTATTGTTTGGCATTAGTTCAATGGCACCAGAGGCACGGTATTTGTCAATGTTTAAGTCAGAGGTGGATGCTAATATGTTACCTACATTGATTTCTGAGCCTTGTCCAAATAAAACACCAGATGGGTTAAGTAGAAAAATAGTACCATTTGCGGTTAGTCTACCAAAAATCTCAGAAGGTCCATTAGCTGCATTTATCCTGTTTATAGCAACTGAGCTTGAGCTTGGCTGCAAAAAGTTAACCTGTTCATTTGAGTTAATATTAAAGCTTTGCCAGTTTAATACGGCGTTATTGGAGTTTTGGTTGATTTGCATATTGTTGGGACCGGTTGTTATGCTGGCAGAGCCGTCTGTTACCACCCCGCCTAGAGGCAACCCTTTAGATTCCATGCTAATTCCAGTCAAAATGACGACCAATGTCCAAAAACCGACAATGATTTTGAAATACGATGTAATACTTAGCGGTTTCTTATACATATGTCACCCAGCCTGTTTTTCAAATCTTATGGTTTAGACACTGGGGTTATAAAAAAGTTTTATCTGGAGGAAAAAAAATTATGATGCGTGGTTCGTACACAGAGCTTGTGCATTCTTAACTTAACAACTAGACTTACAACGGTAAAGGGGGAATTAATCTCTAAACCATGATGGGGCATTAATGAATAGTCAGCAAAAGTGCGTATTAGTTTTTTTAATTGGAGCAATAGTAAGCATTACTAATGGGATAGTCGCTGTTGCTAATGTATTGCCTGACTTTTCTGGATATACCCAGGGGGCTCCTAACAGCGATTGTGGTAATTTTGCTGGGCCTATATCCAGTGGTTATTCTAACCTATACGGAAGTAGCGTTGAATCCTCTCTCATAAAGAGGTGTATAGATGAATGCTCAGCAAAGAATGACATCTGTCAGGGGGTTGGTGTATTGGTAAGTATGAATGACCAAATTATAAGTCCTGGTACGTATAGAACATTTTGTAACAAGGTATGGGCGGGGGACGGGGTGCGTTATTGTACCGTATCAAAAGGTGGTGGTGGGGTGAGTACACAATTTGGTAACGTGACGTATTATAGTAATGATAACTTTATAGGTAAGGCAGCACCGCCACCACCAGCACTCACTTGCTCAAATGGTGGCACGCCATGCAGTAATCCCACTCCAGTGTGCAATAATGGGATATGTAAAGCGTGCACAAGCGATGCGCAGTGTCCTTACGGACAAATTTGCGAAAATGGTTCATGCATAGATCCTCATTGCAAATCTAATGCAGATTGCTCTAATCCTACACCTATATGTGATACTGGTCGTTGCCGAGCGTGTTCTAGTGATCCGGAATGCGGCCCTGGCAATAAGTGTGTAACTGGAAGCTGTGAAGCAAAAAAACTAACGCTTTGTCCTTGATTGAATTAGGTTGTCACAGCAAAGATGTAGAAGTTTTGTAACTACGCTATAATTTATAAAAAGTGCTGTATTTGATTGTTGTAATATAAGTGTTTTTTCAAGCTGGCAATTATATACAAGTTAAATTGCTAATGAGCTGGTATATAATTTATAACTAAATAAAGGTGGCAACATTACCTATGACTTTAAAAAAAAATAAACGGTTACAAAGATGCACAGTTACATTAGGTTCTTTTGTAAGAATCATATACTTCTTGTTTACTTTTGTTGCGTGCATGCTATCAATAAACATATCAGCTCTTAACAATGTTTTCATAACTGCTGGAAGTGAGTCACTTGCATTGCCAAATTATCCTGGATATACGAAATCACAGCCATGTGAATCGTGCGTCTCTGGAAATGTTATTAAAACTATGCAAGTACCAATAGAAGACTGCCTTGCAGGGTGTAACAATACAATTGGTTGCCAAGTAGTTACGAGTGCTCTTCCAGCATTCCATTGTGTACTTATACAAAATTGTAGTGGATTTATACAAGATCAAAATTGTAACTATTTTTCTTCAGCACTAGGACCAGGAACTGGGTATGTTTCATTTACTAATAATAACCCAAAAGCATTTGGGAGCTGTAATAGTGACGTTGATTGTCAAGGTGGAAAGGTTTGTAGGAACGGTTCCTGTGTCCGTATTTGTGATCCTAATAGTACAAGGCCTATAGCATCTGGTGGTGAGTGTTGGGGTTGCAACGATGGCAATGGATCTTGTCCTGCAGGAACGACGTGTCAGGGTGATGGTAGCTGTGTAGCAGCACCGCCACCACCAGCACTCACTTGCTCAAATGGTGGTCCGGCATGCAGTAATCCCGCTCCAGTGTGCAATAATGGGACATGTGGAGCGTGCACAAGCGATGCGCAGTGTCCTTTCGGACAAATTTGCGAAAAGGGTTCATGCATAGCTCCCTATTGCACATCGAATGCTCAATGCTCTAATCCCACACCTATATGTGAGACTGGTCGTTGCCGAGCATGCCATACTGATTCAGAGTGTCCAGCAAATCAAAAGTGTAATACAGGTACTGGCAGTTGTGAAGCAAAAAAACTAACGCTTTGTCCATAGGATATAAGTATGTATAATAGGTTATAAACTAAGGGATGTTTTATAACCTAGATATCTTTTTTTCAATAAGCGAACGCTTTAACTTAGATAAATGATCGATATAAATAATGCCATTTAGGTGATCTAATTCATGCTGAATGCATTTAGCCATAAATCCATCAGCTTCTAGTGTCTGCTCTACACCATTTTGGTTTAAGTATGTTACTGTTATTTTTTCACTACGTGTGATTGTAGCGTGAATATGATCAGGGTAGACTGACATACATCCTTCCTGTTCTTTATGATTTCCTTTGCGATCAATTATTTTTGCATTAATTAAACACAAGGGAGAATTCTTTTCTTCCGAAAAGTCAATAACTGTAATATGAGGTGGATCAATTATATCCAATTGTGTGGCAGCAAGTGCCGCACAATTTTTGGCATTATAATGAGTTTCAAACATATCGGATATTATTTTTTTTATATGATCGTCTATGTGAGATACTTTTCTAGCAATACGTTTTAATTTTGGATCAGGGTAATTTAATATAGTTAATAATGTCATAAAAAGGGCAAGAATTATTATAGAAACATAAAATTATTAGTATGTGTTCACGTAATATTGTCATCTCGGTCAAGGCCAGTGAAACTGGGCGCAGAACCGAGATCTATTTATAATAGATCCCAGTTCTGCGCGCTTTGCGCTTGACTGGGATGACAAAATTCGAGATTGGGAGAACACTTACGATTATTATAGGCAATTATTTAAAATATAATCAACACATTTGTTAAGATCATCAAAACTGTTATCTGTATTAAATCGAGAAATATTTTTTTTATAAACTTCACTACCTTTACCAGTTCTAACTAAAAAATTATATTTACATCCAGCTGCTTTACCAGCTTCTAAATCACGCAGGCTATCACCTATAACAGCTGTGGTTTTAAGATCTATATTATAAATAGCTTTTATTTTATTTATCATTCCTGGTAATGGCTTACGACATGCACAGTTTTCTAGATGCGGACAGTAAAAAATAGCTTTAAGAGATTTTTTAAAATTAGATGATAGACTATTTAATAACTTTTTATTCATGTCAAATAAATTATCTAAATCAAAAAGCTTACGTGCAATACCAGATTGATTTGTTGTTATAAATAAGATGATGTTATTTTTAGCTAACTTCTCTAAAGCTACAAGAGAATGTGGTAAAAAAATAAACTCATCAGTGTTTTTTATAAAGTTATCAGAGTCAACATTGATAACACCATCACGGTCGAGAATTACTGTTTTTATTACCATAAAGCTATTATAATTATCTTATTGTAATTCAGATATATCTGCTACTTGATTAAAAAGATTTTGAATATTTTTTAATAAAAGTAATCTATTGTTTCGTAAATTACTATCTTCACTATTAACCATCACATTTTCAAAAAAGGTATCAATAGGATTTTGTAATTGTGCAAGGCTAAATAATATTTTGTTATAATCTTGATTTGAGAACATTGATTTAGATTCAGAGATTTTAGTTTCTAATATTTTATTTAGATTAATTTCAGAGGGGGCTTTTAAGCACTCTTGGTTAATATTAGCCGGCAAGTTTTTTAAGTCTTGTTTATTTAAAATATTTTTAACTCTTTTGTTAGCAGCTATAAGGTTACTTGCCTCAGGTAGCTTTAAAAAGTTACTTACGGCAATAATCCTTTGGTTAAAATCAAATGGTGACGTAGTATGAGTATTGTTTACGGCATAAAACAAATTTAAAGATATATTTTTGTCATTATAGTATTTTTTTAATCGTTCAAAGCAAAACTGTAAACACTCTTGATTAATAGTGTTTTTCTGCAAAATAGTTAAATTTAAATTGTCAAAATTATCCAGGGCCTGTTGAGCTAAAATAGTTAAGTCTAAGGGTAACTTTTTTTCAATAAGAATACGTAATACCCCTAAAGCTGCACGACGTAGACCAAAAGGATCTTTATCACCTGTGGGTTTTTGATTAATAGCAAAAATACCTACTATAGTATCTAGTTTATCAGCCAGAGCTAGGCAACAAGCCTCGAGGGACTCTGGAAGAACATCACCTGAAAATTTAGGTAAATAATGCTGTTCTATTATATTTGCGGTTAATGTTTCTTCTCCATCTAGCAGAGCATAATACTTACCCATGATGCCTTGCAAATCGGGGAATTCATAAACCATTGCCGTGTATAAATCAGCTTTTGCTAGTTTAGAAGCTCTAGATAAAATGGTTGTTTTAATTTGTTCAGCATTATTTAAAAGATGGCTGATAGCTAATGCTAAGTTTTCAACGCGGTTAGATTTATCTAACATGCTCCCAAGTTTTTGTTGATAAGTAACAGTGTCCAATAGTTTTATACGTGCTTCTAATTTTTCTTTTTTATCAGATTCATAAAAAAATTCTGCATCTTTTAATCTGGCGGATAAAACTCTCTGGTTACCCATGATAACCTGTTTTTTATTAGTACTAGCTATATTAGAGATAAAGATAAAATATTGTTGTAGTTTGTTTTTTTTGTCGACTACTGGAAAGTATTTTTGATTAACCGCCATGGAGGTAATTAAACATTCTTGAGGAGCAGCCAGAAACTTAGCATCAAATTCCCCTAATAATGCAACAGGCCATTCTACTAAAGATGTAACTTCTTCTAGTAAGTCTGGATTAACTAAAGCAGTTAATTTATTTTTTTCTGCAAGTTTATTAATTTGATTATGAATGTTTTTCGATCTTTTTTCAAAGTTGGCTATAACAAAAGCTTTGTGTAGTTTTTTTTCATAATCAGCAGTGTTTTTAAGTACAATAGCTTTAGGTGCTAAAAAACGATGACCATACGTTTTATTATCAGCGTTTAAACCGAATAAATTAAATTTTACTTTTTTATTACCAAATAATAAAACTATCCAATGTACAGGGCGTATAAAGCTGTAATCGTTACTTCCCCATTTCATGGGTTTAACTATAGGTAGTTTATTTACAGCGTTAGTGATAATTTCGTTGAGTAAACTTTCAGTTTTTTTACCTGCAACTTTGGATTTAAAAATCAACCAACTGCCTTTATCTGTTTCTAATTTTTCAAGCTTGTCTGGTGATGTGCCGCAAGAGTGTGCAAAACCTATTGCTGCTTTCGTAAAATTATGTTCTTGATCAAATGCTGCTTTTAATGCTGGGCCACGTTTTTCTTCTAGGTAATCATTCTGTTTACTTTGTAATTCAGTAATTAAACAAGCAATTCTTCGCGGTGTTGCAAAGGGGGTAATGCTTTTATAAGATAAATTGTAATTAACTAATTCGTTGGCAATTAAATCGCACAAGGCAGTGCTTAATGCTTTTACAGCTTTGGTGGGTAATTCTTCAGTACCGATTTCAAATAAAAGTGGTTTGGTTTCTTGTTTCATCTAGAGTATAGAAAAAGTTAAAAAAATAATAAGTTAATAATTAAAATTTAGGATTCAGTTATATTTAATAATGGAAAGTTTAATTCTTTACGTAATTCATAATAACTTTCTGCTGTTTTGCGTGCAAGCTGCCTTATCGCAAGAATATAACGTTGCCTTTCTGTTACAGAGATAGCACGGCGTGCATCAAGTAAATTGAAAGTGTGTGAAGCTTTCATAACCATTTCATATGCAGGCAAGCATAATTTTTTTTCTAATAAAGACTCACATTGTTGTTCAAAAGAGGTAAATTGCTTAAGCAAAAAGTCAGTATTGGCATGCTCAAAATTAAAAGCAGACATTTGCTTTTCATTCTGTAAGTAGACTTCACCATAAGTTATTTTACCTGATGGGCTATCACACCAAATAAGATCGTAAACATTATTAATGTTTTGTAAATACATGGCTAAGCGTTCCAGTCCATAGGTTAATTCACCACTGACTGGGCTACAAGCTAAACCACCTACTTGTTGAAAATAAGTATATTGAGTAACCTCCATGCCATTTTGCCAAACTTCCCACCCTAAACCCCAGGCACCTAGAGTTGGTGATTCCCAATTATCTTCAACAAATCTTATGTCATCTGCATTGGGGTCGATACCGATGAAGCGTAATGAATCTAAATATAATTCTTGAATATCATTAGGTGAGGGTTTCAATAAAACCTGAAATTGGTAATACATTTGTAAACGATTGGGGTTTTCGCCGTACCGCCCATCAGTTGGTCTTCTAGATGGCTGAACGTAAGCGCAAAACCAAGGCTCTGGACCAATGGCCCTTAAAAAAGTGGATGGATGGAAAGTACCTGCTCCAACCTCTATATCTAAGGGTTGCATAAGTAAACAGCCTTGACTAGCCCAGTATTGTTGTAGTTTTAAAATAAGATCTTGGAAATCCTTAGGTTTTTTATTAATCTTTTGTTTCAATGTGTCAAACTCGATATCTATGCATATGTGGCTATTATACCCAATTTAATAAAATGCATATAGAAGTTATGAGAAATTAACCAATTTTAACTCACAGGACTTACGCAACACTCTGAGGTTTTGAAAGAGGTTTAGTAAAAAGTGATTACATTGTACAAGTTAATGCTATAATCGCCCCTTTATGTTTAACTAATCAGGCGCACAAATGCTAGAAGTCTCAGGAATATTAAATAAGCTTCATACCATGCTAGATCCAGGCGCTCCTGTAGAGTACAGTCTAAAGCTGGATAATGATTTATATAGTTTAACTAATATTGAATTAATCAATATAGAATTTTATGGTGAAATTTATTGTATCAACTGTCAGGGTAAAACTAATAAATCATTCAACCAAGGCTATTGTTTCAGTTGTTTTCGCAAATTAGCTAGTTGCGATTTATGCATAATGAGTCCAGAGCGTTGTAGTTACTATTCAGGTGGTTGTCGTGAACCCAGCTGGGGTGAAGAGCACTGTATGATTGATCATGTAGTCTACATTGCCAATTCATCAGATCTTAAAGTGGGTTTAACCCGTGCAAATCAATTACCTACAAGGTGGATTGATCAAGGGGCTACACAAGCATTAGTTATCGCGAGAGTCTCATCAAGATACCAAGCTGGATTATTAGAAGTCATTTGTAAAGAACACTTAAAAGATAAAACAAATTGGCGAATCATGCTAAAAAGTGATAACGCCCCTATGGACTTATATATTGCTAGGGATGAACTATACAATAAAATAGAAAAACAATTTTTAACTCTGCAACAACAGTTTCCAGGCAGTAAATTAATTTGGTGCTCAGGCAATAAATCCGAACAAATAATAGATATCTGCTATCCTGTTAAAGAGTATCCAAATAAAATAACTAGTTATAATTTAGATGCAACACCAAATATACAAGGATATATAAGAGGTATCAAAGGTCAATATATAATATTAGATAATGGTGTAATTAATATTCGTAAATATACTGGCTATAAAGTTAAACTTACTCTAAAGGAATATGCAATACGGTATGCTTAAAAGATTTAATAAAGTTAATAAGCCTATAAATTTGCATTGGAAAGTTTTAACTGCTTTAGCTTTGGCTGTTGTGGCTGGAATGATCACAAAGCAAGATACATTTGGGTTTTTTAAGCCTTATGACTTGTATAATTTTATTGGTAGTATCTTTATGAATGCATTACGCATGTTAAGTGTACCATTAGTTGTGACATCTATCATCGCTGGGATGGCTAGTATTGGATCAAGTCAGACGATAAGCAAATTGGGTATAAGAACGCTAAGTTTTTATGCAACCACAACAGCTCTTGCTATTATGACAGGATTATTTTTTATTAATGCTATTCAGCCTGGTTATGGGATTAATCCTGAAAACGTGCCTAAAATTAGTAAAAGTTCAATGAGTAAATTACAGATTACTTTTAATAAGGCACATGCAAAAAATAGTAGTATAGAATCAGATTCAAGCTCAAGTTCAGATTCAGAAGAACTATTTCCAGAAGAACAAACTAAGCCAAATCCAACGACAAATATTTTTTATCAATTAGTACCTAATAATGTTATTAAAGCTGCTGCAGATGGACAACTGCTTGGAGTGATTACTTTTAGTTTATTTTTTGGATATTTTATTTTACATACCAAAGAAAAAAATAGATTATTATTGACAGATTTCTGGTCAGGCACACATGAAACAATTATGTTGTTCACGATGTGGTTTTTAAAATTTGCACCCATCGGGATCTTTGGCCTTGTAGCTAAATCTGTTGCTGAAACAGGATTTAGTTCTTTTTTCCCCTTATTGAAATTTTTTAGTGCTGTCGTTATTGCATTAGCAACACATAATTTTATTATCTTGTCATTATTTTTATTTTTCCTAGGTGGTATTAATCCATGGTTACATATTAAAGCAATGATGCCAGCTATGTTAACGGCATTTGCTACAAGCTCTTCTTCAGCAAGTTTGCCTGTGGCGATAGAGTGCGTTGAGAAAAATGCCAATGTTTCTAATAAAATAACAAGTTTCGTTTTGCCATTAGGCGCTGCAATGAATATGAATGGTACAGCTTTGTACGAAGGGATGGCGGTAATTTTTATTGCTCAAGCGTATGGTGTAACGGTTGATATGTATACGCAATTTATAGTACTGGTAGCTGCTTTATTAACATCTATTGGTGTGGCAGCTATACCCTCTGCAAGCTTAGTTGCTATCACTATCTTGCTGACCAGTATAGGGTTGCCTCTTGAAGGGATTGGGTTATTGATGATAACAGATAGAGTCTTAGATATGTGTCGCACTGTAGTTAATGTGTACGGGGACACATGTGCCGCGGTTATTATTGCAAGAAATCTTGGAGAAAAAAAGGTTTTAACCAAATCAGAATAATTATGTAGTGTATGCTATTGTTGTTGGTTAAAGCTCGTAAGTGTTTCACCCGATCTCGAATTTTGTCATCCTAGTCAAGCGCAAAGCGCGCAGAACTGGGATCACATACGTTCACCCTGTAAGATGATTAAAATACGGCGTCATTGTGAAAATGTCGCCAACTCCTAAATCGAAAAGAATTCCATACGAGCGCGACATTTGAAGCAATCCAGGATCGATCTAGATAGGAACTGAAAAATTTTCTAAATTGATCTGGATTGCTTCAAATGCTGCGCCAGTCTGGTGTTTTTCTCAATATCGAAGTTGGCAGCATTTTCGCAATGACGCCGTATTTTAATCACCATAGTATGGTGAACGTATCTACTAAAGCTCTGCTTAGTTTAATTTAATTTGCAAATATATACTGTATCATTCTTTTTATTACTAAAGGTTTTAATAATATCTATTTTTTTTAAATAGACTAAATGATGTAATGTATTGAGTCTGTTATTATCATTATATTTTGTTCTTAATAATACATAATCAAATTGTTTTTTGTTAATGCTATTTAAATCTAAATTATCATAGTCAATTTCAGTTAAATTAGCTGTGCTAGCATAATAAGCCAATTGTTGATTATTTGCTAAAACTCTTTTGCTAGAAAAAGCATGTTGTTTATGCCATAGTCCAGCTTGTTTCAAATATTGTTTTGATGAGTCAGCATGATAATAAATAAGGCTATTGATGATCAAGCACATAAGGCAAAGTATAAAAGCTATTGTTGGAATTGTTTTTAGAGTAGAGCTTTTAAAGCTTGAAGCAAGACGCTGGTAAATATAATCCATACTAAAAGGTACGAATAGCAAGAGCAATAAAGCGCTTAATAGATAATACCGACCAGTGATAACAAATATTAAGTACAAAAAACCTGTAGGTATAGCTAAATTAATGATTATAGCAAAAGCTAAAATGCTTAATGATGGCTTATCAATATAAAGTTTAAATGCTTTATATTTTTTAATAAATACACCTAAGAAAAATATATTGATAACATTAAGGGTCTTAATATATTTAATTATTGCAATAGGAAGCAAGCCAAACCATAAAAAAGCAAGTGTACTAAGCTTATCATTATGTGTAATGTTAAAAATAGCTGTGTTGACCACAGATATTCTTTGATTATAAGTTTCGTTAAGTAAATGAAAAATATTTAATTTTATTGTATAGCTAAAAATGTTTGCTATTGTATGGTGGAGCATTATTAATTTTGTAGAACTTCCAGAAAGAAAATAAAAATTGCTATAAATTAAAATACAAATTAAAAAAATAAAAAGTAGAGGAGAATAAAAAAAACATAAATTTTTCAATTTGTATTTTAAAGGGTTTCTTAAAAGTAGTATAGAAAGCGGTAAAGTAAACATTAAGATAACTGCTTCAGCACGAAACAAGAAGGCACACATAAAGCAGATATAATAAGCAATAGTGCAGAATATTTTTTTGGTGTTTGAGAGTACGGTAGCATTGTTAGATAGGCCTTTTGCATAATTTAGGAGGTTATATAATCCCCATAAACTAAAAGCGTAATAACCGAAGTCTCTAATTATTTCTGATCTATATGAGTTTAACTGGGGAAAAAATAAGATAGTAAAACATGCAAAGTATAATTGCGATCTAGTTGGCTTTAATTGTATAAATAGGGCAATAAAACCTAAAATAATAGCTAATTGTAAAAGAGTATTGAGAGTATACGCAGCAGTAAGAATAGATAACCCGGTGAATTTACTGAGGAAGGCAATCATGATGGGATAAAATGGCCAGTTAAAGCTTGCTTTTGCAGATTCAAAGCCCTGTGATAGAAAAATTTGTGCGGTTTTCATGTACAAGATCCCATCATTGTTTGGGATGTTGTCACGAGTGGCTAAGATAGAAAAAAAGATAGAGAATAAAGATATTAAAATTAGTAATAATGGAATGTTGATAGAATCAGTTTTTTTATAGTAATTAGGGTTCATAGACATAGACTGATGTTGTAAGATTTCGGAATTATATCTCATTTGAGAATATCATGGATATGAAACATAACCAATGCATTTGTAGAAGCTACGAGCGCTGGGTTATAGCAAAAAGTCTTTTGGTTAATGTAATTAATTTATTTTTTATTCTTGATAAGATGTATTTTAGATTGATTTTCATTTTTGCGATAATAGACTGCATAAGTGAAATATTAGGTGTAGATATTGAATAGTAGCTTTTTTTTGGCGTAAGCACTAAATTGTTTGGTTGATACATGGGAATGGTTATAGGTTTAACATTATTACATAGATAAGAAAAATCCATCGTGTATAAGCTATGTTGTAGGCCAAGCTGAATACCACTTTTCGCTGTTACTCGTTGTTCAACAAAATTGTCAAATTCTTCAATAAAGCTCTTGTAGCTAAACTTGTTTGACTCTATCACTTCTTTAAAGGCTCTTTCTGTTAATTGGTTAAGGTAGTCGTTGTCATGTAATTTGGCTAAAACCTCTTCTATGTTGCTATAGTCTTTTTTAAGAGATATATAATGCACATTTGGTTTTATTACACCAGAATAATCACCTTCAAATAAGATAAGAGCTGTCTTTAAGGTAATGGCTTCGAAAATTTTGGGAGAGATCTGATTCATCTTTACTTTATCTTCATGATGAATGAGTATTTTTTCAAAAACTTCTGAGTATGTTACGGCAGGATTTATCTGTAATAATTTTTCTATAGAAGTGCGCACATCACCAAAGTCAAATACATTTGAACCGCTTTCGGTGCCTAAAGTTGCTTTTGCGCTAGCTAAAAATTTGTACCAGTCTTGCCCATAAATACGTTTACTGTCATCCCACTCGATATCAATGGGTAATTCACGCTCTGTACAGATTTTTTTTATATTAATGCCAATATTCATTTTTTCTTGCCCTAGGTTGCCATACCAATAAGGCAAGGCTCTTCCTCTATAACTTATGAATAATGTTCGTTCTTGAGCTGGTAAGGGTGCAATACTATGTATATTATTTTGCGAAGTATAGCCAGTCAACGTAGGATAAAATTCGACATTACCCAATAATTTTTTTGGATACACCATCTCAATATATTGTTCAGGAACGCAGGTAAAAACAGCATTGATCCTTAATTTTTCAATCCATTCATGAGCAATATTAGTATTATCGTATTCGTCCTGAATAAATAAGATTTTATATCCACCAAAATTAGTGATTGCTTCATCATAACTAGCTGATAAATGGTCTTTCAAGCTTACTCGTACTGAATAATGAATAACAACAACATCAAAAATATTTAGATCATAGGAACATTCGGCATCCCGAGTTCCAGGAGCATAGAGTATATTACTAGTAGAATGCAAATAAAAACTTTCTACGTGTTCTAAAATAGTATTTACATGAGTGCTATTGTTATCATAAATAATTAGTATATTTAATTTTCTGGCTTTGGCTATGCTTTGATTTGTTTCAGAAATATAAGAAATAAGCTTATTAAAATTTGAATCATGTGAGTGAAAAGACGCATATCTCTCACGCAAGTTTATATAGGTTAAATCATACCTGCTATAAGCAATGGCTTTTAATTCTCTCTCGAAGTCATCAACAGTATTTGCAAAATTAAAAACTTCATGGAATTTATTTAAAGATTCAATAGGTACAGTTACCACTGGTAAACCACAAGCAACGTACTCGAACGCCTTTAAAGGCAAAGAAGATTTAACAAGATATGGATGATTACGAAATGGAATAAGTCCTACTGTTGCTTGATAAGAAAGCGTCTTAATCTCTTCAGGGGAAAGAATGCCTAAGTATTTAAAATTGGCTAGTTGTAGTAGTTTGTCCCAAAACTCTCCTGGTTCATGTACTGTTCCACAAAATATAAAGTCCCAGTCATTCATTTTTTTAACCAGGGTATAAACAAGCTCTAAATCAAGGCGTACATTTATACCCCCTTGGTAAAAGGCTACAAATTTTTTGAGGCTAGTATAATTATGTATAATTTGATTTTTTTGTTCGACAGAAGGTTTAAAGAAATCAGCATCACAGCCATTTTCTAATACAAGACTTTTCCCCGTGTATTCACCGTGATGTAAATAATTTTGCTCAACAGTGTCTGTCACAGAGACTAATAAATTTACACATTTTAAACATGCACGTATTTTAGATAAATCAACGCCTCTGATCGGTGAATGGGGGTCATTAGAAAAATAGTCTTCGGTAGCGTGGTAAATTTTTAAAACTGCGTAGCGTGTATAAATAAAATCTATAAAGTTACTATTATAAATCCATAGCAAAGGTTTTAAGATTTTTTTTTGAGATAAGGCGTTATTTATCAGCTTTGTCGTAGTTCTGTCGCATTTATTCCATACATGTAGGACTAGTATGTTTTCTATCTCTGTTTTCTCAAATTGAAATTTAGGTGTATCTAGATCAGGCTGAACGAAAACAACAGGCCACTTCTTCGCAAAACGACTAGCATAGTGATATCTGTTGCTTCTTGGTTCTGTGAACCAATTAGACCATGTCAACATAACAATAGCATCACAAAAAGATTCATCTACAGGAATTTTTTCTTGATTTTTAACATTTAATTTAAACATAATTGAAGTTACTAGGCTGTATTCTAGGTTGTGTTTTAGGCTGTAAAAGAGTTGGTAATGAATCAAAATTTTCTAATTGACGTAGCCATTTAGATGTTATTAGTTCTCTCCATTCTCTACTTCCGTTGCTATGCACGTTTATATTAAATCCTTTTTTAAGCCACTGTATTTCTGGTGATGGAAAACCTAATTTATCTATTCGCATTCTCACATCATTTGGAATAATATCTTTTAATGCGTTTCTTAAAACGGCTTTCGTGAGGCCATTATGAATTTTTAAAGTACTAGGTAGAGACAAGCAGAAATTCACAATCTCTTTATCTAAAAAGGGCACTCGTGATTCAATAGAATGTCCCATTGAGTTTCTATCATCGTAACGTAATAGTTGCGGGAGATTAGTTTCACAAGTAAGGGCAGTCAATGTATCTTCAAAACATCCTATAGGCATAGATAATATTTTTAATCTTTCTGCTATGTCATCTATGTGTGCAGAATTAATGTTTGGAGACAATAAATCAGAATGAAAGAATGATAGTTTTCTAAAAAGAGTTTTCGTCCATTGTTTCAAAATTGTTTTATACGGGAAATTTAAGTTGTTGCTATATGTTTTTTTAATATGAAAATACTCATTCCCAAAATGGAGATACTTTTTTTGTATCAAAAGAGAAGTTAGAAATTGTTCAAAATATCCATGATAACCAGCTAGTTGTTCATCTGCGCCTTGGCCATTTAATATAACTTTCACATTAGTTTCTGCTATACGATTAAAAATCATATATTGAGCAAATATACTGGTTGTTCCAAAGGGCTCATCTTGAATTTGGATTAATCTATCTAAATCAGACAGAAACTTAATCAAAGTTGGCTCGACGAAATAGGGGCGAGCGTCTATGGCTTCAATTATTTTTTTTGCCCAATTAGTCTCATCAATATTTGGGAAGCTGGGATAGTGTGTTGTAAATGTACTTAATTGTTGATCATGCGAGAATTTTGCAGCTATACAGGCTATTGCTGATGAATCGATACCACCACTTAAACAAGCTCCTACTGGCACATCACTTCTCATGTGAATCTTAATGCTGTCATTTAGTAAGAGTTTTAAATGTTCAGCTGCATCTGCCATTTGAATTTTTTGGATTTGTTTAGGCGGCATCCAATAGGGACAAAAATTAAGTGTTATAGTTTTTTCTTGCTTTATAACAGCATAATGTGCGTGCGGAAATCGTTTTATGTTTCTAAAGAAAGTCCAGTTATGTCGATCAAGATAGCCATACTCTAAAAAAAGTTTAACAGTTACGTCATCTACATCCTTAAAAACTTTATGCCCGGCAATTAGTGCCTTTGGTTCGGATGCAAAGAATAATAAATCATTTGAAAAGCCATAATATAGTGGCTTAATAGCAAAGGGATCTCTTGACAGAATTGTTACTCGCTCGAGGTTATCATATATAGCAAGAGCCCACATGCCCCGAAATTTCTCAAAAGCAGCAGGTCCAAAATGACGAAAACATTCCAAAACAACTTCAGTATCTGATGTAGAAATGAAGGTACTTCCTTTTTTTTCACACAGATCTTTCAAATAAAGGTAGTTATATATTTCACCATTGTATGTGATAACATATCTTCCATCACTAGAAATCATTGGCTGGGAAGCTTTTGTTGATAGATCTATAATTGATAAACGCCGATGTCCAAAACAAACTTGATTATTTTCAGACAACCATACCCCTTCTCCATCAGGGCCGCGGTGAGCTATTCGATCAATCATTTTTTTCACAAACGGTTTGAGATCAGCTTGATTGGTTTTATACGTGATGACGCCTGCTATTCCACACATATTAGATTTCCAATATTCTTAATTAATATTCAGCCTGTATGCAAAATATATGGTTTATAGAGTTTTTACTTTTTTAGCTACACAGATTATTTCTATAGGTTTTAAAAATATCCTACACATAAGTCTTGTAAAAAAAGTATTAGATGTCACATAGGAGGCTTTAGAGAATAATCGATATATTATATATGCGATATATTTATTTAAAAAACCAAAGCGAGATAGATAATTTTTTTTGGCATATGTCCAATAGCTATCATAGCTGAAACGTTCAATTTCAAAGCCAGCATCTTCTAAAGTTTTTCTCAGGAGTTCTTTAGTGAAGGTTCTTAAATGAACAAAGTCATAGGGGCACCCCAAATGTTTACTGTATTGCATTAAATTTTCTTCTAAGGGTACCCTAACAATAAACTTACCATTATCTACCAAAGCATTATTGACTGAATATAAAAATGAGCCAATGTTAATAACATGTTCTAAAACATCGGTTGAAAATATGACATCAAATTCATTTTTAAATGGCAAATGCTCAGCGTCTGCGATAACACAATTATAATCTTTTTTTAAAATTTTTAAATATGGGATAGCAATGTCTACTATCGTTAATTTTGAAAAACCTCTTTTTTTTAACTCAGTTACGAGGAAACCTTGCCCTCCTCCGATATCACAAATATTATCTGCATGATTTAAGCTCAAATGTGATAAAAGATGCTCTGCTTGATTAACTAAGTATTCTTTTGGTTGAATTGACTGGTTTAAATCATCATTTGCAATTTGGTCATAATTTTTAATGTATTGTTTAAAAAAATCTGAAGTTTTTTCACCTAAAAAGTTTTTTAGGCCATCGATATTTGCAACAACCCAGGAGCAAGAACTACAAGCGTTATCAGTACCTAATTCATCTCTACAACTCGGGCATATGAGCATTATGACTCTCTTATATGGACTAATTTTAAACAACAGGCCCTCATTATAACTGGAATGTAAAAAAACTAATAGTATAATCCAAGGATTAGTTTTTAGAGTATTAAATTTTTTATACGCGATCAATGAAATAATAATTATTTCTTGAGTTGTATGTAGCAATCCAGTCCTAATAAAGCACCAAACAAACGTAACTTCGTTTCACGAGGTATCCGTTGTAAAAAGGATTCATCTCCAATATTCGTTGTATGTATTTTAAGAGATGATACTTTAGATGAAAAAAAATGCTTAATTTCAGATTGTGTAACAAAAGTTGTATAAGGCGCTGCGTTTTCGTTATCATCCGCATCATATTTGTGACGCATTACTTCATCGGCGGTATCCCATTCATTAGCTATCAAATTACTATTGGTATGTTTATTATAAGATCTGTTTCTGAGTACTCTTGCACAGGTATCGCGTGGGCTATTTAACCAGTGACGATAAGACAAAGCATTATAGAGCATAATAACTGCCGTACCACCGGGCTTTAGCACTCTAAGGACTTCATTTAGAGCTTGTTGTAAATTTCCTGTGTGATGTAAACAGCCAATAGAAATGACATAGTCAAACGTATTATTATTAAAAGGTATTGCTAGAGCAGAGCCTTGTTGAATATTTGTATCAACAGCATTAATGAGTTTTGCGCGATGTTGAACCATGTTTACAGGACCATGACTAATGTCAAGTCCATGATAATGCGTGCCAGTTTTCATTAATTTTTGAGCGACACTGCCATAACCTAGGCCAATCTCTAAAGTGGTGTCGTTTTTTGAGATTTCACTAAATGGTATATATGTGTTTAAATATGGGTAAAATTTAAAATACCAATCATCAAACTTTTTTAGATCTGATCGGTTGTTACTAGTAATGCCTAATGTTTTTGCTAAATTTGTTCCGCACAAAGTATTCCAAAACTCTACATTATTTTTGTCTAAAGTTTCTTGTGATATAGAACTCATAATATTTAAGATTATAGTGATTTTCTTTTATTTATATATAACCAGGTCTTAACGTTCTTGCAATATAAACACAATGAGAGATATAATTCAAGCTGATTATTTGAAGGTAGTGAACAAATGAGAAATATTGCAGTTGTTGGTTTAGGTTATGTAGGATTACCTTTAGCGCTGATGTTTGCTAAAAAATTTCATACTATTGGTTATGATAATAACATTACACGAATTAAAGAATTACAGTCTAATAACGATCGAACGTTAGAGGTTTTTGCAGAAGATTTAATTGAAACAAAACTAAAATTAACCCATGATCCAGCAGATATAGCTAAAGCTGATTTTTATATTATCACTGTACCAACACCAATTGATGATGACAAAAATCCTGATCTTACTGCATTATTATCTGCCTCACAGACGGTAGGTAAATTATTAAAACGTGGTGATATAGTTGTTTATGAATCTACGGTTTATCCTGGAGCTACAGAAGAAGATTGTGCGCCCATATTAGAAAAATTTTCAGGCTTAAAATGTGGGGTAGACTTTAAACTAGGTTACTCACCAGAGAGAATTAATCCTGGTGATAAAGTTCATACTCTAGATAGAGTAATCAAAATAGTATCCGGCCAGGACGCAGAAGCTTTAGAAATAATTTCTCAAGTATACGGTAGTATTATTACAGCAGGATTACATAAGGCAGATACTATTAAGATAGCTGAGGCAGCAAAGATTATTGAAAATACTCAGCGTGATTTAAATATTGCATTGATGAATGAGTTAGCAATGATATTTAATAAACTAAATATTGACTCTCAGAAAGTAATTGATGCAGCTAGCACCAAATGGAATTTTATGTCAGTCAGACCTGGTTTAGTTGGTGGGCACTGTATAGGTGTTGATCCTTATTATTTAATTCATAAAGCAGAGTCAGTTGGCGTCATTCCTAATATTATTAAGTCTGCAAGAGAAGTTAATAATGGTATGGGAATATATATTGCAGAGTTATTGCTAAAGCAACTAGAAGAATTAAATATAAGTAAATCTCCAGAGCAGACTACTATTGCCATTTTAGGCTTAACATTTAAAGAAAATTGTTCGGACTTAAGAAATAGTCGTTCAATTGATCTTGTAGAATTTTTATGTAGTAAGGGTTATAAAATACTTATACATGATCCTGAAGCTTTATCCGATGAAGTTGCAACTATTTGTAATTTAAAATTATTAGATTGGCAAGAGATTAATAATATAGATGCAATGGTTATTAGTGTTGCTCATAATTTTTATAAAGAACTTGACTGCAAAGATCTGGCTTCTAGATTTAACAATAAACCACTGGTTATTGATGTAAAATCTGTACTAAACACAATGGAATGTAAAAATAATGGCGTGATTTTAACCAAACTATAAAAAAAATTATAAAAAAGTATTATGAATATATCTGTTGACCAATCTAAATGTAAACCTAATTCTATAGCTGTTGTTGGTGCAGGTTACTGGGGAAAGAATTTAATTCGCGTATTTGCTGAGTTGAATGCTTTACACACGGTGTGTGATGCTAATCTAGAGCTTGCACAAGGCTTTGCAGATAAATACTCTGTTAAAATTAATTCTTGGCAGAATATTCTTGCTGATCAAGATATTACAGCTGTTGCCTTAGCTGTACCCGCAAGTCAACATGCAAAGTTTGCAAAAGAAGCTATTTTAGCGAATAAACATGTTTTTGTGGAAAAACCTATAGCTTTAGATGTTAATGATGCGAAAGAGCTATGTTTACTTGCTAAACAATATAATAAAATTCTGATGGTAGGACATTTATTGCATTATCATCCTGCTTTTATAAAATTAAAAGAGTTAATTTCGCAAGGGGAATTAGGCAAATTACAGTATATTTATTCTAATAGATTAAGTTTGGGTAAGATTCGCCGCGAAGAAGATATCTTATGGAGTTTTGCTCCGCATGATATCTCTATGATCTTATCATTAGTTAATCAAGAGCCAACAGATGTAAAAGCAACTGCTGGGTATTATTTAAATAAAAATATTGCTGATGTTACAACAACTCATTTAACTTTTGCCAGTGGCGAACAGGCTCATGTTTTTGTATCATGGCTTCATCCTATAAAAGAACAAAAGATTGTAGTTATTGGTGATAAATCAATGGCTGTTTTTGATGATACTCAGGATTGGCAGAACAAGTTAACGATGTATTATCATAAGTTAAGATGGTTAGAAGGCATTCCTCAATTCGACAAAGTCGATGGAAATCCTATTCAATTGATAGAATCGGAGCCATTAAAAAACGAGCTGTCACATTTTATAGATTGTATTAATACTAATAAACAACCAAGAACAGATGGTTATGAAGCACTGCGAGTCTTGAAAGTATTGCAGCAAGCATCGTGTGAGATGGGGTTAAGTTTGTCAGGTAAAACTGAGCAGACTAAACAGACTGTACAAGCTCAAGTCAAAACAAATAGCTACTTTGTTCATGATACAGCGATAGTAGATGATAAAGTAGAAATAGGCGAAGGTTCAAAAATTTGGCATTTTAGCCATGTATTATCTAAAAGTAAGCTTGGTAAAAACTGTATTATTGGTCAAAATGTTATGTTAGGGCCTGAAGTTACCGTTGGGGATAACTGTAAGATTCAAAATAATGTAAGTTTATACAAGGGTGTTATTTTAGGCAAAGGTGTCTTTTGTGGGCCATCTTGTGTCTTTACGAATGTAAATACTCCAAGGGCAGAAGTTGAACGCAAAGAGGAGTTTCTGCCAACAATAGTTGGAGATGGAGTAACTATAGGTGCTAATGCAACTATAGTGTGTGGTGCAAAATTAGGTGAATACTCTTTTGTTGGTGCGGGTGCTGTTGTTACAAAAGATGTACCTCCTCATGCATTAGTGGTTGGTAATCCTGCCAGACAAATTGGCTGGGTTAGCCATGCCGGTGAACGTTTAGGTTCTGATTTAATTTGTCCACGTGAAAAAAGAGCATATAAAATAAATAGTAATCAATTAGTAGAGATAGAGCATGAGTACAGTTGCTAGTAAATTAGAAAATTTGGCATTTATCAATTTAAAAAAACAACAGCAAGGTATTCAAACTGAAGTTGAAACAGCCATTGCAAAAGTATTAAAGCATGGGAATTATATACTTGGTCCAGAAGTAGAAGAATTAGAAAAAAAATTAGCACATTTTTGTGGTGCAAAGTATGCAATTACTTGTGCTAATGGTACAGATGCTTTGCATCTTATATTGCGTGCAAAAAACATCGGGCCAGGGGATGTGGTCTTTGTTCCTAGTTTTACATTTGCAGCAACTGCAGAAGTTGTAAGTTTAGTTGGTGCAGTACCATTTTTTATTGATGTCCAGGCAGATAGCTACAATATGGATCCGGGTAGTTTATTAGAAGGCATAAAACAGGTGCGTGAACAGGGCTTAACCCCAAAATGTGTTATAACAGTGGATTTATTTGGAACACCAGCAGATTACGATAAAATCAACGCGATAGCCCAAGAAAATAATTTGTGGGTATTAGCAGATGGTGCACAAAGCTTTGGTGGTAAGTATAAAACGCAGTCTGTAGGTAAGCTCGGGCTTGCAACAGCTACAAGTTTCTTCCCCGCAAAGCCTTTGGGTTGTTATGGTGATGGGGGTGCTATTTTTACTGATAGTGATGAGCTTGAAAATATATTAAAAAGCCTAAGAGTGCATGGTAAAGGTTATGATAAATATGACAATGTTCGAGTAGGTTTAAATAGCAGGTTAGATACTATTCAGGCAGCTATTTTATTAGAAAAATTAAAAGTATTCCCAAAAGAAATTAATCATCGTCAACAAGTAGCCAATGTGTATAATAAGCACTTGTCTTCTTTGGTTCAAACACCTGTTATTCCTGCAGATGGTAGCGTTTCTACTTGGGCTCAATATACGGTGGTTTTGCCCGAGTCTATCGATCGTAAGTTTTTAATGGATAGTTTAGCTAAGCAGGGTGTGCCTACGGTTATCTATTACCCTAAGCCGCTGCATTTACAAGAAGCATATAGACATTATCCTAAGTTAGAATCTGGTTTACCTATTACGCAGATGCTCATGAATAAAGTAATGAGTTTGCCGATGGATGGTTATATAGATTCAAACACAGTTGAAGCAATTTGTGAAATCATGACTGATATTATTAAGTTGATAAAAGGCTGATGGTTAATGAAATTAAAAATATTATTGTTATGCAATAAACCAAGAGATCAAGCTAGTACTGTTTGTGAGCATATCGATGCTATTGTAGAATACTCTAAGTATCAGATTGATACTTTTGATCCTAGATATTCAGTTATAGATAAAAAATTTTTATCCAAATATGATGTAATAATTATTCATTATTCTATCGTAATTATCTTGGATGCTTATTTGCCAACAAAAAGCCGATTTTACATTGCTAATTTCTCTGGCCCTAAAATTTTATTTATTCAAGATGAGTATAGATTTGTTAATCATACTGTCAGTTGTATCAAAGCATTAGGTATCAATACGGTTTTCACCTGTGTTCCAGAGCATGAAATTCCTCAAGTATATTGTCAAAAGAGATTAGAATCGACTCGTTTTATTAATACCTTAACGGGCTATGTCAACACTAAATTTTTAGATAATCAACTCTTGCCTTCTTATGAAGAACGAGAAAATGATGTCATCTATCGAGGTCGTAAGCTATCAGCATGTTATGGGCGACTTGCTAGAGAAAAATTTGAAATTGTTAACAAATTTTATACTGCAACTTCAGAAGCTGATTTAATTTTAGATCTTTCCTACAAAGAAGAAGACAGGATTTACGGAGAAAAATGGTTAAATTTTATAAAATCCAGTAAAGCCACTTTAGGTACTGAAAGTGGTGCATCAGTATTTGACTTTACAGGAGAAATTAATAAACTTGTCCATAGATATGAGATGCAATTTCCTGAGGCTAGTTTTGAAGAGATTGAAGAAAAATTTTTTCCCGGACTAGATGGGCTGATAAAAGTTAATCAGCTGTCACCTAGGATATTTGAGGCTGCTTGCTTTAAAACCTTGATGATTCTTTATGAGGGTGAATATTCAGGTGCTTTAATACCATGGAGGCATTATTTGCCTTTAAAGAAAGATTTTTCAAATATTCAAGAAGTTCTGAATGTTTTATCTAATAGAGAAAAATGGCAAGAAATTGTTGATAATGCATATGATGAAATAGCAAAAAATCCTAAGTACAGTTATCAAAATTTTGTGGAAAATGTAGACGAAGTGATAGCTGGTTATAATATACAGCGTGACGCTATTAGAAATAAATGGGAAAGACTATGTATTATTTTTGAACATGGGTTGATAGCTTTTAAAAGAACGCGGTATCTTTTTATTAAAGGACTGAAATTATTTGCTGTCCTATTCGCTTTGAAAGTGAGAAGCATTTGCACAAAAATTATGTCTTCTTTAAATCGCTTACTTTTTAGCTTAATACGATATTATAGAAAAAAGAAATTAATAAAAAACTTTAAAAAATATTTTTGTTTTTATTATACCATTGATAATCAAGTTATTGCTTGTGCATCTTTGCCGACATGTGATAGCAAAGCTTTAGTGCGAGAAAAAGAAATATCACGAAAGCTTCGAAAATTATTAGAGACGAAAATACCTCATAAGGTTATCATATGTGATAACTGTAAGTGGGTCCAACAAGGTTATAACCCTATATAAAAATCTTAATTCTTAATCCTTAATCCTATATGTGTGGCATCAACGGTATCTACCTAAATAATTTAAAAGATAATCGAGAATTATTTCATTATCTTCAAGTGATGAATACATTAATCAAACATCGAGGTCCAGATGGCCAAGGAATATGGTTAAGTAAAGATGACTCTCTCGAAAGCTCTCGTTCTAGATTAGGATTAGGGCATGTAAGGTTAAGTATTATTGATTTATCAACAGCTGCCAACCAGCCTTTTGTTGATGCTTTTGGCAATTGCTTAGTTTTTAATGGGGAAATATATAATTATATAGAATTGCGACAAAAATTAAAAAACCATTGGCAGTTTACAACACAATCAGATACAGAGGTTATTTTAGCTGCGTACCAACACTATGGATCAGATTTTTTAAATTATTTAGAGGGCATGTTTGCTTTTGCTTTGTGGGACAATCAGCAGAAAAAATTAATACTTGTACGTGATCGTATAGGGATTAAATCTTTGTACTATTATACAAGAGGATCTATTGATGGTTTGGATTTGTATTTTTCATCTGAGCCCAAAGCATTATTACCATTTGTAGATAATCTACAAGTTAATCCAGCAGGTCTAACAGAGTATTTAATGTTTCAATACCCTTTGCAAGAAGATTTAATTTTTGCTGGGATTAAGCAGTTACTACCTGCACAACAGCTTGTAGTGCATAATAACAAAATAACAAGTTCTATTTATTGGCAATTAAATTATAGTAATTATTATACGAATCCTAAATTAGCACGTTCAGAATTTGTTGAATTAATGCATAATGTTATCCAAAAGCATTTGCGTAGTGATGTACCTTTAGGTTCATATCTAAGTGGTGGCGTTGATTCTAGTTTGGTAACGTTATTGTTAAAAAAACAAACCAACCAGTTTAAATTGGCTATTAATGGTCGATTTGCAGAAGATACTACTTTTGATGAGAGTAATTATGCAAAAAAAGCTGCTGCAGAATCAGGAGTAGATTTAAAAATAGTCGATATATCAGTTGATGACTTTATTGCTAATATTAATAATATTATTTATCACCTAGACTATCCAGCTGCAGGTCCTGGCTCTTTTCCTCAATATATGGTCTCTAAAGAAGCAAGTAGGCATGTAAAAGTTATGCTAGGCGGGCAAGGTGGTGACGAACTTTTTGGTGGTTATGCGCGTTACACGTTAATTTATTTAGATCAAGTAATTAAGCATGCAATGGATGGTGATTTAAACAACCCTTGTTTATTACCAGACCCTACAAGATTGCTTAGCCAGTTAAGTATTTTATCGCAATATAAGCCTTTGTATAAACAGTTTATGAGTAAAGACTGTTTTAGTGCATATTCAAAGCGTTATTATGATTTAATTAACAAAGTTGATGATTTTACGCAAGAAGAAATAGACTGGCATAGTCTACCCGTAGCTAATATATATAGTAAGTTTGAAAATATTTTTAATTCAACACAACAAGAACATGATTATTTGTTAAATAAAGTCCAGTATTTTGACTTTAAATGCTTGTTACCAGCGTTATTACATGTTGAAGATCGTGTGAGTATGGCCCATGGTATAGAGTCGCGTGTTCCCTTATTAGATCATAGAGTTGCTGAATTTGCAGCAGGGCTTTCGCCTAATATTAAGTTTGCAGATGGAGAGATGAAAGGATTTCTAAAGTCTTGTTATGGCAAATTATTACCTCAAGAAATTTTAAATCGTAAAGATAAAATGGGATTTCCCGTTCCAATTAATCAATGGGCTCAAAGTTCTAAAGAATTTAAAAATTTTATTATGGATACTTTTAGCACGATAAATGCCAAAAACAGAGATTATATTAATTATGATTTTTTATTAAATAACTTATCGTTAAATAAAGGGTTTTCACGGAAACTATGGGGTATGTTGAGCTTAGAATTATGGTATCAAAACTATATAGACAAACAAGAGAGTTATCGAACTCTAGTTTCAAAAAATTATGAAGATATTAATATTATGTAATTTAATCGCTAATACAGCAGCCACAGTAGGCGATCATATTTCAGCTTTTTTGAAATATTCAGAAAATAAATTCGAAACATTTAATTGTATTAAAAATAAACTTAGTCTTGAATTATTAAATAATTATGATGCTGTAATGATTCATTATAGTATTTTAATAGAAATGGATTATTATTTATCGCCAATTAATCGTTATATTTTGTCTCAATATCAAGGCTTAAAAATTATTTTTTTACAAGATGAAAATCGTAATGTTAATAAAATAGTGAATTGTATAAAAAATTTAAATATTGATCTTGTTTTTACGGTGGTTCCCAGTCGAGAAATACAAAAAGTTTATTCAGTAAATTTGTTACCAGGAGTGATTGTCACTAATGTTTTAACGGGATATGTGCAGGAAAACTTATTACATCAGGATGTGCCAGGTTATGATAAAAGACTTGTAGATGTGGTTTATCGCGCAAGAAAATTATCTGCAAGTTTCGGCCGTCTTTGTTATGAAAAATATACGATAGCAGATAAATTTAATGAAGATGCAAAAAAGTATCATCTAAAAGTAGACATTTCAGCCTTAGAAACAGATAGAATATATGGCCAAGCTTGGATCAATTTCTTGCTTGCTAGCAAAGCTTGTTTGGGCGTAGAAAGCGGTGGTTCGTTGTTTGATTATACTGGTAAAATAAGGGCGGCAGTAGAGCGCCACGAATTATTATATCCGGATACTAGTTTTGATGAACTTGAGAAATTATATTTCCAGGGCCTGGATTATAATGTTAACTATAATCAGATCTCTCCTAGGCATTTTGAAGCAGCTGCTTTAAAAACATTGATGATTTTATATGAAGGTGAATATTCTAATATTTTGCATCCATGGCAGCATTATGTGCCTTTAAAAAAAGATCATAGTAATATACAAGACGTTATTGCTGTTATTAATAATCAAAGCCAATGGGAGGAAATTACTTCTCGCGCCTATCAAGAAATAGCTTTGAATCCATTGTATAGCTTTAAGCACTTTGTTGAACAATTTGATAGTATTGTGAGAGCACAAAAGCAATCTAATTTATTTAGTTCATCTGATATTCCGTGTTCTTTGAATCTACCGAAAGTTATGCAATCTAACTGCAAACAGAGTATATTGAGTTATCTTTTAAAATTTCTTAATTATATAAAGATTACTATAAGACAAGTAGGTGCTAAAATTTATTGGCGGTTAGAAAAGATTTGTGCTGATGCAGATTCAAATAAAGTTGAGGGTGTAAAGTATGAGTTTATTAAATTTTTTAAAAATAAAATTAAATTATTAGGAATGCATGCTCGTGATTATGATAAAGCTAATAATAAATTATTACTAATATTTAGTATTTTTTATTATAAGCGTCATTTTAATAAAGCAGCAGTTCATACAGAAGATAAGGATCTTATTTTTTGTTTGCATGATTCTACTAAACCTAAAATTAAGCCAGGTTTCTACAATTTACTGTTTAAAAGAATTAAAATATGCGATAATTGCCGTATTTTCGTAGGGTTTTAAAATAATATTAATATCAAGAGTGAGAGAGCGTTATGACTAAAAGAGTTTTGATTACAGGTGGTGCAGGTTTTATTGGATCACACCTTGCGGATAGATTACTTGCAAAAAATTATCAAATTATGGTTATCGATAATTTTGCTACAGGTAGACGTGATAATTTAAAACTGCATGCTAATCTAGAAGTAGTTGAAGATACCATTATAAATAAAGAAGCTGTGACAAATCTAATGGCAAGATTTAAGCCGGATGTTGTTGTACACGCTGCGGCTTCTTATAAAGATCCAGATAATTGGGTTGAAGATAGCAACACTAATGTGTTGGGAACGGCTATAATGGCTCAAGCCAGTAAACAGTTTGGTGTTAAGAGATTTGTCTATTTTCAAACTGCATTATGTTATGGATTAAAGCCATTAGAACAGCCAATTACTTTAAATCACCCTATATTGCCAGGTGGTTCTAGCTATGCTATTAGCAAAACTGCTGGTGAAGAGTATGTTCACTTATCAGGTTTAAACTATGTTACATTTCGTTTAGCTAATGCTTATGGTCCAAGAAATATTAGCGGTCCTTTGCCCACTTTTTATAAACGTTTGACTAATAATCAGCCATGTTTTATTGCGGATACTAGACGCGATTTTGTGTATGTTTCAGATATGATTGATTGTGTTGAGCAGTCTGTTGAAGGTTTAGGCGATGGGACTTATCATTTGTCTTCTGGTAGCGACTATTCTATAAAAGAATTATTTGATGAAACAACAAATTCTTTAGGGTTAGATATAAACTTAGAAGTGAATCCTCGTAACCCAGATGATGTGTATTCTATTTTGTTAGATCCAAGCCGTACTTTTAATGATTTTGGATGGAAAGTAAAAACAGCGCTATCTGATGGTGTAAAAACAACTATTGAATATTATAAGCAATTTGGTATTCAAGAAACATTTACTCATTTAAGACAGACTGAAAAGGCACAATAATAATGAACCAGTCAAAAATACTTGTAGTTGGTGGAGCAGGCTTCGTTGGAAGTAATTTATGCCATGCATTACTTGCAATAGATAAAGGGGTTGCTCATCTAACAGTAGTTGATAATTTATTATCAGCTACTATGGAAAATTTACCAGATGATCCAAGATTGGAATTTATTTTTGGATCTATCAGTAATGATAGAGTACTGATGAAATTAGCAAAAGACTATGATTATGTTTTTCATTTAGCGACGTATCATGGTAACCAGTCAAGTATTTGCGATCCTATTAGTGATCACGATAATAATACATTAACAACATTAAAATTATGCGAGCATTTTAAAGATGCATCTAATCTAAAAGCTATAGTTTATGCTGGTGCAGGATGTACAGTTGCGCAAAAAACCTTTGATGATGTTGATCCCACTGCTGAGGACGCTGGGGTGTCTTTATATTTAGATAGTCCCTATCAAATCTCGAAAATAATTGGTGAGTTTTATGGTAATTATTATTATCTTCGCTATAAATTGCCATTTATTAAAGCGCGTTTCCAGAATGTTTATGGACCTCGAGAAATACTAGGTGCTGGTCAATGGCGTGGTGGACCTGCTACAGTGTGGAGAAATGTTATTCCAACTTTTATCTGGCAGGCTTTAAATAAAAAAGCGTTAACAGTTGAGAATAATGGTATTGCAACTAGGGATTTTATATATGTTAGCGATCTTGTGGACGGGCTTATTGCCTGCGCAGTAAATGGCAAGGCTGGTGAAGTCTATAATTTAGCTACGGGTGTAGAGACTTCGATAGCAGAACTAGCAGCTTTAATTAATACGTACACTGATAATTCAGCTTGTATCCAACAAGTGCCTGCACGCCCATGGGATCGTTCTGGTAAACGTTGTGGTACAACCCAAAAGGCTACGCAAGAGATTAATTTCACAGCCAAAGTAACAATTAAACAAGGCATAGAAAAAACCGTAGCATGGACAGTAAATAATTATAAATTAATCGAGTCGCAAATGCTAAAACATAAGTTCTACATGCCAGAGCTTGCAGAAAAACAACTAGAGTCAGAATGTGTTTAAATTATTAACAATAGTAGGTGCCAGGCCGCAATTTATTAAAGCTGCAGCATTTAGCAGGGCTATACAAGAAAACCCACAATTTAATATTCAGGAAATTTTGTTACATACAGGTCAACATTTTGATCGGAATATGTCACAAATTTTTTTTGATGAATTAAAAATTCCAGCCCCACATTATAATTTAAATATTAATAATGCCAGCCACAGTGAGATGACTGGTCAAATGCTTATAGAAATAGAAAAAGTTATTATCAAAGAACATCCTGATGCTTTATTAGTCTATGGAGACACTAACTCTACATTAGCTGGAGCTTTAGCCGCTGCTAAATTACATGTGCCAGTAATTCACATAGAATCAGGGTTACGTTCTTATAATAAAAAAATGCCTGAAGAAATAAATCGTGTTTTAGCAGATCACGTGAGTGATTTATTATTTTGCCCAACTAAGCAAGCTGTTCTTAATTTAGAAAAAGAAAATATTCTGAATAATGTACATATGGTTGGCGATATAATGCATGATATGGTCCAATTAGTACGAGCAAATAATTATATTAAGCTGCAAAATTTACAAGCGCTAAATATAACCAAACCAGATGTTTCTTATATAGTACTGACTCTACATAGGGCAGAAAATACGGATGATATCACTAGGCTAAAAACGTTGCTAGATTATGTGATTAGTTTTGCAAGTGTAAATAATTTACAAATTATCTTTCCTATTCACCCTCGGACTAAAAAACTATGTGAAGTTCAGGGTATCGATTTAAAACATTTTCATTTACAAGAACCGTTAGGTTATTTTCATATGCAAGCACTAGTTCAGCATGCTGCTTATGTTTTTACTGATTCTGGTGGATTGCAAAAAGAGGCATATTTTCATCGTGTGCCTTGTGTGACACTTAGAGAAGAAACAGAATGGACAGAAACCTTAGATAACGGTTGGAATAGGCTTTGGACGGTGCCCAATTATAAAAACAGACAAGAGATATCAGATTATAATATAAGCAATAATGTATCAAAAACTATTTTGAATATTCTTAGCGAGTATTTTAAAAATTAATATGAAAATTTGTTTTATTCACGACCGTTTTAAAGAGTTAGGTGGTGTTGAGAGGCATTTGACTAATTTAGCTAATGAATTAGTTGCTCGCAATCATGAGGTTGAAATAGTCTGCTTAGATAAATTTTATGATAATTTTTTAGTTAATAGTTTGGATAAAAGAATAAAAAAAACAGAGTTTAGAGTCCCACGAGTATTAGGATTTATTCCTTTGTTTTTCTATTTTTTAAAGAACCGAAAATCATATGATATAGTGTTGTCAATTAAAACATATGTAGACATGATGACAATTCTTTGTCATAAGTTAAGTTTTTCTAACTCCAAATTATATTGTGCAATTGTAACTTTACTCGGATTACAGAAAAAAAATGAAAGCCAACCGATTCATAAACTAGCACTAAAGTTTATCTATTTTGCTTGTAAGCATTTGTATCCCTATACGGACGGCTTGATAGTTTTGTCACAAGCAGGAATCAGGGATATCAAGGAGTTTTTGTCAAAAAAAACCTTGCCTCCTCTTAGAATTATTTATCTTACGATGATTGATGATAATTATTTACTTAAGAATCATACTACTCCAGATCACCCTTGGTACAAATCAAAACAAAATAGCCAAACACCTATCTTGATTGCTTGCGGTAGGCTTTGTGTTGCTAAAAATTTTGCTTTATTAATTGATTCTTTCAAATTAGTAAAAGAAAAACACCCAGTAAAACTAGTTATATTAGGTGATGGTGCTTTGCGAGAAGAGTTAGAAGAGCAAGTTAAAAATTACCATCTAGAGCAAGATATTTATTTTGCCGGATCGGTTAATAACCCGGAAGATTATTTTGCTCATAGCGATCTTTATATCTTAACATCTTCTTACGAAGGTTTTGGGATAGTTTTAGCGGAGTCTATAGCAGCAGGCACTCCCATTGTAACTTCAGATAGAACACCTATATGCGAAGAAATGCAAGATTTTAATAAGTTTCACGTTTGTGTAACAGATTACACGTCACAAGGTTTTGCAGACGCTATTGTAAAGCAGTTGAAGGCGCTGCCAAATTACGATAAATCTGAAATTAAGCTTCAGGCACGCCAATTTAGCATCAAAAATAGTGTTGACCAATATGAGATGTTATTTGGTGCAGCTAAGTTATGAGTTTTCTGTTTCAAGGAGCGCTGTTTTGTCTATCTCTTTTTCTGTAGGAAACAGAATATGGTTATAATGCTCAATAGCTCCATCTACCTCGCCATAATAGGACATGGTGCCGTTATTTAATACTAATGCTTTGGTGCAAAACTTCTTGATCCAGTTGCTGTCATGGCTGGTGAGAACTAGAATATTGCTTTTATGCATGAGTGTTTCTAATCTAGCAAGTGCTTTTTGCATGAATCGACTATCGCCTACCCCTATGACTTCATCAATCAAAAGTATATCTGGGCTGCCAGCGGTAGCTACACCAAAAGCAAGCTTCATTGCCATACCAGAAGAATACATTCTAACAGGCTTAGTAAAAAAGTCTCCTAGTTCAGTGAATTCCAAAATCTCATCAGCCATCTTTTTAGCATCAGCTTTCGTTAGACCTCTTAAAATATTCAAAGTAATGACATTCTCTAAACCTGTTGCTTCAGGATTTAAACCTAAGCCAATACTAAATAAACAGGAAGTTGTTCCTCGTGTAGCTACTTCACCAATGTTGGGGCGATAAATTTGTGCTAGTACACGCAATAAAGTACTTTTACCTGCGCCATTACCGCCAAAGATTCCAATTTTATCACCTTGTTGGATATCTAAAGAAATATTATTCAAGGCTCGGTAAGTAGAATTAAAAGAGTTTGCATTGACTGGTTGGCATAAAACTTTTCGTGTAGCTTGAATACAATAATTTCGTATAGAATTAGAACCGGTTTTTAAAACATAGTCCAGACTTACGTTATTTAATTTTATAAAAGAAGAAGAGTCTTTATGCATAGTTTTATAACCAAGTTTATAACCAAAAAATAATTCTGTGTTTACAACGATTCAGCAGATAATAAAAACCTATGAAACTAGACAAAGTAAACAGTGCTAAGACTTCATAACTTAATATGCTAACAGGTTGACCAAGAAGAGGAGCGCGGATAGCATTTACTATATGATAACAAGGATTCCAATATGCTAACCATTGATATTTTTCTGGTAACAATGTTGGTAACCACATTATAGGTGTTATGAAAAATACAACTTGTAACAAACTATCGACTATTAACGGCATGTCTCTAAATCTAGTTCCAATTATAGCTAAAACAGTGCCTATTAATACGAGATTTATCGTAATAATAAATAGATTAGGGAACAATAATAGCATGTTATAAAAATGAAAATCCTTTAATGAAGAAGCAAAATAGCAGATTACGGGTATATAGGCTAAGAGATTGTGGGCAAATATAATAAAGTTTCGTAAAATCATACGCAAGACCAAATGAATGTAAGAAATCTTCATATTGCGTAAATAGGATTCTGACTCAATAAAAATTAAAGAAGATTCACATATCAAAGAAGAAGCAGAAGTCCAAGTAATAATGCCTGCAGCTAGAAAAGGGAAATATTGGCTAACATCAATTTGAAATAGGTAGGCATACAAAAAACCCATGAAATAAATTTTTACGGCCATGGATAAAGTGATCCAGAAGGGGCCTAAGGATGATCTTCTGTAGCGTAATCTTATATCATCCCAAGCTAAGGTAAGCCAAATACGCCAACCTGAAAAAATACCAGCCAATTCTTGTAATGCAGGAGAAAGTTCGACGGAACTAGTTTTTTTCATAATATATAACCTGTAAACCTGCGTCTGTAAATTTAAAGAATCTAGCATATTTTAGCGAATATTTGCTATAATGCAACTAGCTACTAAGTGTATGCTTGTATTTGTGATGGCTGCAGATTTATTAAATAATAAAAACCTCTTAATTACTGGTGGTGCAGGATTCATAGGTGCTAATTTCATTATATACTGTTTAAAGAAATATCCTAAATATAATATTATAAACTTAGATAATTTGACCTATGCGGCAAATATAGAAAATTTAAGAGAAGTAACAACAAATGCAGCATTAAATAAAAGATACTGTTTTGTACAGGGCAATATTACTAATAAAGATTTAGTTTCAAGTCTTTTTATTAAATATAATATTTCAGATGTTATACATTTTGCAGCAGAGTCTCATGTTGATAATTCCATAGATAATCCAGAGATTTTTTTTGATACTAATGTCATGGGTACTTTTAATCTTATCGATATTGCGAGAAACTATTGGATGTTGGGATGTAATCAATATAAATCAGATTATAAGCATTCTAGATTTCATCATATATCTACAGATGAAGTGTACGGTAGCCTTGGGGATGAGGGTTATTTTAATGAAGCTACACCTTATGCACCTAACTCGCCTTATAGTGCTTCAAAGGCAGGTAGTGATTTTATAGTTAGAAGTTATTTTCATACATATGGGATGAATGTTACTATTAGTAACTGCTCAAATAATTATGGGCCAAGGCAACATGCTGAAAAATTTATCCCTGTTATTATTAATAGAGCACTTAATAAGCAATTGATTCCAATTTATGGTACTGGTTTAAATATCCGCGACTGGCTTTTTGTAGATGATCATTGCTCAGCAATAGATGCTATATTTCATAAAGGACAAGCGGGTGAAACTTATGTTATAGGTGGTAATTGTGAAAAAACTAATCTTGAAGTAGTGAAGACAGTTTGTGATCTTTTAAATAAGATTAGACCAGTAGACTATGATTATTATAATCTTGTAACTTTTGTAACCGATAGATCAGGGCATGATCTAAGATATGCAATTGATGCTCATAAAATTAATTCAAAGTTAGAATGGAGTGCTCAAATGGCCTTCCAGGAAGGCTTAACTAAAACTATCCAATGGTATTTGTAACTGCATGCTTAATACTTTAATTACCAAGCTCTATTCTAAACTTCCCATTCTTATGTACGACATATTAGCTATACCATGTGCTTGGATTTTAGCTTATTGGCTAAGATTTAATATGTCTGAAATACCAGAGGATATAATAGGTAAAGCTTTTTTGCCTGCAGGTATCTTAGTTATTGTCCAAACGGCAAGTTATTATATGTTCAAAGTATATAGAGGTATTTGGCGCTACTCCTCAATAAGTGACGTTATTAATATTATTAAGTCTATTGGTGCAGCAGTCTTATTAACTATTGCAGTGTTATTGTTTAGTGATTATTTGCAATTTATTCCGCGTAGCATTTGGCCTATTTACTCAATTCTTTCATTATTATTTTTATGCGGCGGGCGATTATGCTTGCGGTGGTACAAAGAGAACTGTGTTCAAAAAATATCAACAAATGCAAAACGGACCGTTATTATTGGTGCTGGTCGTGCAGGAGAAAGCTTATTACGCAATATTTTACAAGATAATGCCGAGTATCATGTTATTGGCTTGATGGACGATAATCAAAATTATTTAGGTCTTGAGATTCATGGAGTCAAAGTGTTAGGTAATATTGATCAACTAGTAAAAGTTTGTGAATTATATAAAGTAGAGTTTATCTTATTGGCAATTCCAACTGCAACATCAAAAGAGATGCGGCGTATAGTGACTCAATGTGAAAAATCAAATATTCCTTTTCGTACATTACCTACTATATTAGATATAGCTTCAGGGAAAATAGATATTAAAACTCTACGTGAAGTTAGAATAGAAGATCTGCTTGGTCGCGATCAGGTTAATTTAGACTGGGAAGGTATAGCTCAGTATATAAAAAATAAGAAGGTAATGGTTACTGGTGGTGGTGGATCTATTGGTTCAGAATTATGTCGTCAGATTAGTAAATTAAACCCGACGGAATTATTAATTCTAGATAATTCAGAATATAATTTATATAAAATTCAAATGGAATTGGCTGAATCTTGTGACCCAAGCAAGTTAAAGATTTTCCTAAATTCTGTGACTAACGCGGTTGTTGTAGACAAAATTATTCAACAAAATCAACCTAATGTTATTTTTCATGCTGCAGCATATAAACATGTGCCTCTACTAGAAGGACAGGCAGATTGTGCTATTTTAAATAACATTATAGGCACAAAAACAGTAGCAAAGGCAGCGGTAAAATACAACATAGAGAAGTTTGTGCTTATATCTACCGACAAGGCAGTTAATCCTACGAATATTATGGGTGCTACAAAAAGAATAGCTGAAATTTTTTGCCAAAATCTAAATCATACCAGCAGAACACAGTTTATTACTGTACGATTTGGCAATGTGTTAGGTTCAACGGGCAGTGTTGTGCCATTATTTCAGGAGCAACTAAATAAAGGTGGGCCGCTTACCGTTACTCATCCAGAGATTGAACGCTATTTTATGACAATTCCTGAAGCAAGTCGTTTAATTTTGCAGGCCATGCTTAACGGCAATGGAGGAGAGATTTTTGTTTTAGACATGGGTGAGCCTATAAAAATACGCTATCTTGCAGAACAAATGATTAAATTGTCAGGTAAACAACCCTATAGAGATATTCAAATCACTTATACAGGGCTGCGTCCAGGGGAAAAACTTTTTGAAGAGCTATTTTATGATAGAGAAAAATTGGAATCCACAAGCCATGAAAAAATTCTAATGGCTAAATGTCATTCTATACAGTGGGAAGAATTTAAACTTTTAATATCATACCTAGAAAGCAATATTTATAATTTTAATAATCAAGAATTACAACATATAGTTAAACAATTGCTTCCTGAGTACAATGTATCAATCTTGAGTGTCCAGACGGAAGCAATAAAAGAACATGAGGCAATGGTAGACTAATGTTTTTTTTAATAACTATAATAATATTAACATTTATAATAGCTATTATAACAACAGCATTAATTATCAAAATATCCCATAAATTAAATATTATGGATATACCTAACGCTCGTTCTTTGCATAAAAATCCAGTGCCTCGAGCAGGGGGTGTCGCTCTTATTTTCATATTACTAATTAGTCTGGTTATATATAGTCAATACCAATATATAATATATACACAAGAATTTATTTATTTATTGTGTGCTACTGGCGTCATTAGCTTAATTTCTTTTGTTGATGATTGTATTACTCTCTCAGCTAAGCCAAAATTGTTTGTACAATGTGCATCTACATTGTTTTTGATAACACATGGTTTTTTGATTAGTAATGTCTCAGGGATCAATATTGCAGTAACTGTACCGTCTGGTTTTTATTTTATCTTTTGTTTTTTATTTTTTATTTGGTTTACTAATTTGTATAACTTTATGGATGGTTTAGATGGCTTTGCATCAGGAATGACAGTTATAGGTTATGGGGCATTGGCATATCTGTGTTGGGCTAATAATGAATCAAATTTAGGGCTAATTAATTTAATAATTAGTTGTGCTGCTGCAGGAATCCTCTGCTTTAACTTCCCACCTGCAAAAATATTTTTTGGGGATGTTGGTTCGGCAAGTATTGGTTTTTTTACCGCGGGTATGGCTATTTTGTTGCATAATTTATCAGTAGTATCATTATGGCAATCAGTTCTTATTTTTTCACCGTTTATTGTAGATGCTACTTGGACTTTATTAAGAAGACTGTATAATAAAGAGAAAGTTTTTGAAGCGCATCGTAGTCACTATTATCAAAGATTAGCTTTAATTATTGGTCATAAAAAAACAGTATTATATTCTTATGTATTGATGTTGTGTTGTGCTGTTAGCAGTGTGTATCTTAATTTAATGTATAGTCTCAGTATTATTATAGTATTTTATGTTATTTTAATATTTATTTTAGAGGTTAGATTGAAATTGTTTCATGTCGCAAACGAAACGCCGTGATAAAATTAGAGAATGAGTTAGTGTGGTAACCCTTCAGCCATGGTGAGTTTGTTTTCTTCCCCTTTTAGGGGAAGTGGCGAACGCAGTGAGCCGATGG
>CAZSRF010000005.1:0-73695 GCA_964609155.1 uncultured Gammaproteobacteria bacterium
CATCTCGATCCCTTTGATTTTCAAGCAAAAGATTTCTATTTAAAACATGGTTATGAGATTTTTGGTGTTCTTGAAGATTGCCCGCCAAGTCATAAGCGCTATTACATGAAAAAAATATTATGAAATATTAGGAGCCCAACAATGAACAACCAAGGAAAATCTTACGATAACATTGCAGAGGGTTTTGCTAAAATGCGGGATTCTTTTAATACCGAGCAAAAATACCTTGATGCTTTAATAAATTACATCCCTGAAAAATCACACATCCTTGATATTGGCTGCGGCTCTGGGTTCCCCATTGCCAATTATTTTATTGAGAAAAATTTCTCTGTTACCGGCATTGATGGGTCACAAGAATTGCTGAACATCGCCAAAAAGAAATGTTTAAAAATGCGTGGTCTGTATGGTGATGTTCGCACTATTGAGTTCAATGAAACGGTTGATGCTATTGTCGAATGGTGGTGCCTTTTTCATCTTCCTAAATCAGACCATGAGCTCATGATTTCTCGTTTTGCCGGGTGGCTAAAACCAGGTGGAATACTTGAATTTACAAGCGGCGATAGTGAATTCGAGGGAACAGATAGCAATATGCTTAACCAAGAGCTTCATTTTTACAGCCTCGATCCCGCAGTTTACGAACAACATCTTAAAAAATATGGTTTTGAAATTCTTTTAAAAGAAAGCGATCAAGATCGGCATCTTGTTTGGATAGCAAAAAAGAATGGCTAACGATAAATTAACGACAATATCACATGCTGAAGCCATTGAATGGGCCATGAAGGCGTTGGATCAATCTGAAATTAATACAGCTGTCGTTGTAGAAACCCCTTGGTCCAACGTTTTAAAAATTAGCGCACAACAAGGCTCAGTATATCTTAAGCAAACGCCACCAGACTTATTTATCGAAGTTGATGTCATAAAAAAGTGCCGTGAATTATGTGGAGTAAACGATATTCCTGAAGTGATCGCAGCAAACCAGGATCTACACTGCTTTTTAATGAAGGAATGTGGCGATGCATCTTTACGTACTGTGTTTGATGGACACCTTAACGTTGGTCTATTAGTTCAAGGTCTACAAATTTACACCAAAATGCAGAAGGCAACAGCACCACATGTGGATGCGTTTCTTCAATCTGGTGTACCTGATTGGCGCCTTGAGCGCTTCCCAAAATTGTATCAAGACCTCGTTAGCAATCAAGAATTCTTAAAAGCGCATGGGTTGGAAGCGGCGCAGATTCAAATACTAGAAAATGCAGTACGAAAAGTGGAGATGCTGTGCCAAGAGCTATCAAATTACGGAATACCTGAATGTTTGAATCATTCGGACTTTCACGAAAACAATATGTTATTCAGCAGCACCACGCAAAAAGTTAGCATTATCGATTTGGGTGAGACGGCTATTAATCATCCCCTCTTTTCGCTCGCCGCATTTCTTAAAATTCCATGTGGTCGCTATAACGTAGCACTTGGATCCACAGACTATCAAAAGCTACATGAGGCTTGTTTTAATGAATGGCTATTGTCCGGTGAAAATTTACAGGCAGCATTAGTCGTGACGGAGAAATTACTTCCTGTATATTTGCTATTTGCTCAAAAGAGATTTTTAGACGCAATTGATTTGCCATATAACGCAGATAATCCTATGAGCGTAAAGCAGCATGATAAAATCAACAAAGGTCTTGTTTGGCTTATTGATAACATGAGGGCTGAACTATGATAACTGAACCTATGTTAGAAAATGAGGATCTGCATAAAGAAATTATCCAATGGGGTTGCAAATGTCTTACATCTCTTGGATATACGCTAAAAAGTAGTCTGCCAGAAAAGGTGCTAAACACACCTTGGTCTTATCTGGTTCGCTTTGAAACATCTGATGGGCACATCTATTTGAAGCACACACCGGAGCTGTTTGCATTAGAGCCAACAATTATCAAAATTTTGCACGATCAATTTTATGCATCTGTTCCAACGGTTATCGGACAAAATGCCGAATTAAATTGCTTTTTAATGAAGGATGCAGGTCGATCATTGCGTGAAATTCTAAAAAAGAAATTCGATGAAGCGTTGCTTTGCAGAGCGATTGAACAATTTACATCACTTCAGATAGCTGTTGCAGATCGTGTTGATGTTTTTCTTGAGATTGGAGTCCCTGATTATCGGCTAGATAAACTGCCTGATTTATACAAAAAATTAATTTCCCAAAATGATTTATTAATAGCGGAGGGTCTGACTGAAGCAGAAATTAGCCAACTGGAAGAACTGCTTCCAAAGATTTTTAATTTATGCCAAAAATTATCTGGCTATTCCATAAAGCAAACGATCGTTCAGCCAGATTTTAATGATAATAACACACTGATAGATGATGAATCTCAAGCTATCACCATTATTGATCTGGGTGAAATAGTCATCTCGCATCCATTTTTTTCTCTGCTAAACTGTCTGGAGCAACTAAAAAAACATCATGGACTAACTGATAAAGATGATGCGTACCTGAGGATTAAGAATGCTTGTTTTAAAAATTATATGCATTTTTTTGAGTCTAAAGAACATTTATCAGATGCTATTACTACGGCACAATTACTACATCTTGTTTATGGGATATCGTACCAATATAGATTTATGATTGCGTGTGGTAAAGAAAAGCTTATGTCATTCCAACATTGGAAACTCAGTAATTTATTGAAGGATTTTATGGCCTTATGTAAAATAATTGATGATCCTTCGCATCAATAATTATTTCTTCAAGTGCCTTGATCTAACACTTTCAGCCCAAACATTTCTTGTTGCTCTGACCAAAGCACTGGCACGTTATTCATCAAGTCAGATAATTTTAAATGCCTTGGCTGCTCGCCAAATAAAATGGCTTCTTTTAATTTCGGTGCTAAAAAATTTAAACGCAAGATCAGCTGGACGTACTTGGCGGTAACATCGTATCGCTCACATAATTCTTTCATGCCACTGCACTTACCGGATTTTAATTGACGTTGCCATAAATGAGCTTTCACCAAGGCTTTTATCAACGTGAGATCAACGCCGGAATCCTCTGATGCCGGTTGCACACCCTGTGGGGCTAATATCATTTTGCGCCCACCACGTTTTTTAAGTTTAAGCGGCATAAAAACAGATATCTCTCCCTCAATAGTACTGGTCTTGATCATACCGTTTCCTCATCTTGCGCTTCTAATAAAAGGCTTTGTAAGCCATTTTGGTTAATTCGTACATCGATCCCTTCGGTGCTGACATAAACGGCACGTATCAGCGTGTGGATTATTTTTTGTTGCTCCTTTGAAATAATAAACCCCGAGCATTCATTGATTAGCTCTGTTATTAGGACCAGTATCGGCTCTCCATCTGCAGAAAAAATTGCGCAAGTATTACAAAATTATAAGCAGCCAAATCAATTTTTAATTGGCGCTTTTTCATCTAAAAATTTAATTGCTGTTATTGGCTTTGAACTTAAAGGTACTCAAGCTATCATTAAACATATTAGCGTGTCTGATGATTTTAAAAAGCACGGCATTGGTAATTGTCTGATTCAAAAAGTAATAAAAGATCACGTGCTAAATTCTATATTATTGGAAACCGATGATGAATCTGTTGGATTTTATAAAAAATTAGGCTTTAAATGTGAACCTTTTGATAGTGAGTACGGCAATAGATATCGTTGTCACTTGGATTTATCGTAATCAGACATCTGTATATCTCTCAAAGAATTCTGTTAAATTTTTAGAGTAAATATCATCAGAACCATCCTCTATTGCCCACACCCAGCTCAGCACCGCTTGCACAAAACACCAATCAAGGATTCGCTGTGATGGTAATTCAAGGGCTTCAGCAAATCGAGTGATACGGTTATGAATAATATTTTTTGCATCATCGTGATTCAGTAATTCCGGCATAGGATTTCTGATAAAGGCTGCCACTTCATAGGCTGATTCGCCAATAACACCCTTGGGATCGATTACTACCCAATCATCACCATTTTGTAAGATATTATCATGATGCAGATCGCCATGAAGCAAAACATCTGGCTCAGCCGTTTTTAAAAGCTTGTCGCGAATTTCTATGGCTTTTTGTAGCGTTTGCACTGGAATTTCTAGGTCGCCATCTAATGCTTCAAGCCAATCTTTGATATGTGGAAATGCATGGGTGCTTGGTATCGGTGCTTTGTGCAATCGTTTGATAACATTTGCTGTGATATTAATTGCTTGATCATCGTTTCCAGGAAAATAGGACTTTAAAGAGATGCCTGGTACTGCGCATTCAAGCAAAAGCAAGCCGTTATTTTTTGAAAGTATTTCGACAACACCAAAGCCTGAAAATGCCATCAGTGCTGCGGCTTCACGTTTGGATCCATCAATATCCAATCCTAATTTTAAAATAATTGGCTGCGCTCCTTGAAACCCCGATAACACATAATTGTAGCTTAAATTATTGACTGCTTTTAAATTTGACAGTCCATAAGTATTTGCTAGTTGTGCGACGTGATTCGGCAGATGATCTAACCACTGTCTGCCTATTTCGCCGTATAAGTTAATGATGTTTTGCTCAAACGTTTTCATGAGATATCTTTCCTCATGAAAATGCGATCATAATCTTTCAGGTATTTTGGTATGGTCCCTATGCAGTAAAAACCGTGCTTTCCATAAAAAGCTTGCGCCTGAAATTCATACGTATCGACAAATATTTTAGGCAATCTTTTGTTCTTAGCCACATCATCAATCATGGTAATAATTTTTGTCCCGATGCCTTGTTTTCGGTATTGTTCATTGCACCAGAGTACATCAATATACAGCGCATCACTGTGTTCCCAAATCAAAGCTCCACCTATGATCTGAGCACCGTCTTTTGCAAATAGGCTGAAATGGGATGATTTTTCTTTTATGATCTTGGCATTAAAATCAACTATCCCATTACGGATGACCTTATCATCGGAAGCATCGGGGGTATTTTCAATAGAGTATTGTATGTTGCTCATTTTACTTTCCTGCTCGCTGTGAAATTAGCTGCGTAAAAGCCTATTAAAATGGTTTCATCATCGATGCACGACTTTAAACTATCGTATTTTTTCCGCCATTCAATTTCACCCATATGGCAATCGCTTATTAGATATTCCTTATTGTCGATGCACTCATTTTGAAGCAATAATTGCCTTACATCTGGCTCAATAAGTATGGGTTGATAAATGGAAGCATCGATGCATTTCATATTAGTTTGGTTGATCAAGTTTGGAAGCATTTTGCCAATATTGCCGTTGCGATTTTCACCTTCCGCAACTTCAATTGGAAAATTTAGTTGTGGCCAAGCAGTTTTCTCTGGATAGCTGTAAGCATAATTTATGATACCTTCGATGCCAATAAAAATACCGTCTGGTTTTAATACTTGAGAAATTTGAGTTAATGCCAGTCTTGGTTTGTGGATATGATGTAAAACAAATCGACAATACACTATATCAAATGTCTTGTTTAATTTTTCAAGTTCGTAAATATCAGCAACAACCCAATCAATTCTATTTTTCAAATGCTCAGGGCAACGCGTTTTTGCTGCCTTAATTTGATTTTCACTGTTATCGATAGCTGTGACACGCCCGTTGTCTCCAACTATTTCAGCGAGGTACTGACTCATATAACCCAAACCGCAGCCTATATCTAATATAGAAAGCCCTGATCTTAAGCCGTGTTTTTTTAAGAAATATTGTGTTTGGTCGTTAAAACTTTTTTCCAAAATATTTAGGCTAGCTTGCCCTTCATTGCCCACCGTGAAGCAATATTTCTCAGTCATTTTTGCCTCCTTGCAAATACTCATCTGCTCTCAAACGATATAAAATATGTTGTGATAAAGGATGATCAGCAGCTAATTTAGGATGTGCAAAGTCGCCATTTAAATCACGTTTTAATCCAAGCTTTTCCATAACTCGCAACGATCGAACATTAGCAGGCACGGTAAAAGAAACGATTTCTTTAAGGCCACACTTTTTAAATCCATAATCCAGTGAAGCTTTGGCGCCTTCTGTCGCATAGCCTTTGCCCCAATATTGCGACCCTAGCCGCCAACCAACTTCAACTGCAGGGGTAAAATGGGATTCCCAATCGGTATAATTGAGACCGATAAAGCCTATCAATTCACCGGTTTCTTTCAAGCAGGCAGCCCATAAGGTGTAACCATGTTTGTCGCCATGACTATTCACCGCAGGTATAAAATCGTTGACCTGTTCCATGGTTAATGGGCCACGTAAAAACTCGATCACCTTTGGATCTTGGTTGATTTGAAAATAGGGATCTGCGTCCTCTATTTTCCAAGTTCTTAAAATCAGTCTTTCTGTTTCAATAATGGTAGTCATGTTATCTCCGATGAGATTGTTCTCAGTAATTTTTCTACTTGTGTTGCAGGATATGGTGTTGATTTGCTTTCTTTCTGAAGCTTTTGAAAAAATTCATCCATGAGCAATGCAATAGGAGCGAATCGATTGATAATCGTATTAATTGCAGGCGGAACATTATTGAGTTCACCGGCGAGATATTCACGCAAGCGAATTTCCCAATGCTCCTTACCAAAAAGTGATGTGATAATACAATGAAGCAGGTTTACAGCCGCGCAAGCCTGATCATAAGACTGATGCTGTTTTAAAAATTCTGTTTCTGCTGGGGTTAAATCAAATTTGGATGATAACGCCAGCCCAAAATCGCTTAAATAGATCTGCTTACCGTCTGTGAGTATATTTTCAAAGTGTGCATCAAAATGCATTAAGCCAGATGCATTCATATGCTTGTTTGTGGCTTTGAGCTCTTCCTCTACAAATACAACGGCTGTTTCAGCGTTATCACCGCCTTTAGCAATTTGACCACTTAGGAACGAGTGCAAATTTTGTGGGACATATTCAAGAAATAAAGCGATATGCGCAGATGCTTTATTCAGCTCTTCTATGCGTTGACGAATGACGGCGGAATTTTCCCAGTATTGGCAATATTTTTCGATGTCGCCCCAATAGTTGATATTGATATCGCCTGGGCTACTTGGCAAAATGCGCCAGTGGTACATAATGGGGAAATTGGCACATTCACCTGTGATCACCCAGTTGGTTGTCATGATATGCGTCGCTAGCTCACGCCATGCCCCAAAGCCAGCAGAGCCCACACCATATTGGTAGCTAAGTGGCAAATCAAAGATATTGGCTGTAGACATAAAATGCTGAGGCAGTTGCTCAAGATCAGTCAGCGGTACTTTTTTAACAAACACGGAGGTATCGTCAATAGAAATGAGGCTTGACTTGCCACCGATACCTTCGTGCATGGGCTTGCTATCTGCCAAAATCTGTTTTAGCTTCTCATTGCTCAAGCATCCAAGGCTTGTTGATATTTGGCCATACAGTTTAATTCTTTGCATTACGGCAGCCTGCTAATGACGTTATCTATAACGAATTGGTAAGATTCTTCAAAGCTCCAATTCAATTCTATGGGTAATAATGAGCTCATATCGGAATGAAAATCTGGGTGATTCTTCTTCAATGCCAAATTCTTTAAAAAATCTTCTCCTCGAATATGGGTGTTGTCGTTAGCACAATATTTAGAATAAATTTCAAAAACTCTGTCTAGGTCAATCAATTTTTGCTTGGTTACATACCATACGTCAAATAAGTCTCTACCTTTTCGGCGCTGATATAGAGCACGCAGCTTAGTTGCCATAAGCTCATCAATTTCATAAGTGATAATATCAGCAGAGCCATTAAACCATTCAGATTGCACCTCAAATTTTTCTACACGTAAAGGCAATACCTGAAAATGCTCAGTCGTATTAATTTCAATTTTTAATTTGGTGGGTACTTTATTAATGGACTCATATTTATAAATTAACTTCGCACTACGCTCGGTAATTTTCCATTTTGGATCACCCAGCCATGGCTTTAACAATATTCTGATTGAATCAATTGTTTTTCCAATAGGCTCAGGCCTTTTCTGCACAAAGTCGATATCTTCACTGTACCTTGCTGGGGGCTTTAAGAATAATTTATTAAGTGCGGTACCTCCACGAAAGACAAGCGCATCTTTTATGTAAGGCTCATTGTATAAATCAACTAAAGCTCTACTAATCACTAAATCTTGCTCTATCTGCGGAAGTGTCCGCCATTTAACAGAGCTTTGCCATTGTTCAATAAAATTTTCTGGGATCATAAATCACTCTCAAAGTCGGTATTTTCAATAATTTTCCATTTTCTGCATCGCGGATAACCAATCCTTGATATACTAGATGCCAGTGGGGCATAGGATTTCACATTAGATGATACGTATTCTGCAAGGACCTCAGTAATATTTCTCTTTATATCGTCATCCATCACATCTACTTTCTCTATAATGTAACCTAGGCGTTGCAATTGATAGAGTTCGCCCATCTTTTCAGCAAGCTCTATAAGTGTATGAACATTAATACTTTCTATGAGCTCAGATAAGACAGTAGCGATATTATTCATACCACCTGCATGTTTTGGAAATTTCAGCAAATCGATCGCTATCAATTCAGGTGTTGCAACTTTTAAATACCCAGTATTAACAACAAAGTCCTTAATAGGTAAATCGGTTAAAGATTTTTTGTGGATCAGCTTTATATGGATTTGGCCAAATGTTAATGAGTGCTTAATGCGTCTATCAGTGATAACTTGAAAAACCATCGGTTTTTGGTGTGAAGCGCCATAAAATCCTGCTGCGCTAAGTAGCGCCACATAGTACTTCGCATCAAGATATTTCATCATAATAGGAATTAATTCCTCAGCTGGAATAGAACCATATGATTTGTGTTCAGGAGGTACGATAACGTATAGTCCGTTAACTGGACTAATAAGCTTTCCATCTCTTTTTAGTCGAGACAAACCCGCTCTTGCAGCACCATAAGAAAGGTTAAGAGTCTGCATGATCTCTTGAGAAGTGAAATATCTCTTTCCGCCGGATCGTAATTTTTCAAGATACTCAATAAACATAGCATGCCCTAATAGTGATATATTTCGTCACATATAGGACATGTTATATCTAAAATCCAATAAAGTCAAGCCGAATTGAGCTTGCCGTGTCCTAATAGTGATGATTTTTGTAACTATTAGGACATGTCATTGCTGATTAGGATGCGTCGGTTAAATGAACAGCATTAGCATGTCCTTTAGGTTACGAATTTCGTCACTTTAAGGACATGACATCCATTATTTACTATGAAAATTTCACTGATTAAAAAACCTCAGCGACTCTGTAAGTCCAGGCTTTGTGGTATCCTAAAGGAGCAAAGTCGAATATTCATCAAGAGGAGCTATTATGAGCAATATCAAACGCATTTTTATCATTGGCCATTCAGGCGCAGGTAAAGGTGTTCTCGCCCAAGCGGTGGCTAAAAGCCTTGGTTGGAAGTTTATCAATGCAGACGTTCTTGGGTGTGCAGCTCACGTTGGGCGTACTGTATCTGAAGTCGTAGGCACAGAAGGCGAGCACGCCTTTAATCGTTGCCTGACAGAAATATTGTCCCATCAGATCACCAAAGAAAACGTAGTGGTCACCACGGATGAAAGCATCATCTGCGATGAGAAAGCGCGTGAGTTACTGAAATCAGAATTCACTGTTTATCTAAAAGTGAGCGTGCCTGTGCAATTAGAACGTATTGCGGAAGGTGATTATCGGCCATTGCTACCGGTAGATAATTTTGCGGCCGTTATAGCTAAGCTCCACGACGAACGAAACAGTTTATACGAGCAAGTGGCCAGTTTTTCGCTAAGCTCTGACGATGATGATATAGAAGGACATGCAGCAAGTATTGTTAGGGCCATGACAAAGTAGGTGGTTTGATTATTATCGAAATCAGCAAAAATCGATAATAACGGCATTTCTTATCACCACTTCTGATAATAACTGGTAGCATTATCATCGAAATCTGCTAGAATCGCAGTCGGTGAAGTTGACATTCCCCACCCAGTTTGGAGGTGGTTATTTTAAGGAATGCCAACCTCCGCCAGATTTTTGAGGAGAACTTTCCTCGCCTTCATGCTCGCGCGATAATATCGGCGGCACGATTTACAGCATTTATCGTGATTGCGGCTTGGCCCCTTAAGTTGTATACTTAAGGGGCCAAGCCGTCAGGCAGTTCATCTAGCCAGACTTTTCCTTTTTCTCCGTAAATGCTAATGATGTTGGAATGGAATACGTTCATTATGACTTCTCTGCAGAAAATGGTTCTGCGCCATCTTCCAAAATATCTAAATACTTACGATAGATATAAACTTTATCACGTTTCTTACCACTCACTTCTGCGAGTACTCCAATAGACTTCAAGTGATTTAATGCACTTCTTGCGGTTGGCTGAGTCAGTTGCAATTCCTTGGCAAGGAAAGGAACTGTCACTTGAGGTAGGCGTTTCATGTATTCAAGTGTTTGTTCACATGAAAATCTAGCACGACCTAACTGAGATATTTTCTCACTATCTTTTGCAAAAAGATCATTAATTCGTGTCGCTGTTTGAATGGCTTGTTTTGAAGATTTTTCTACACCAATGAGAAAAAATTCTAGCCATGTTTCCCAAGTGCCAGACTCCCTGACTTCTTGCAGCAGCTCATAATAGGTATGACGATTTTGCTTAAGATATAGACTTAAGTAAAGAATTGGTTCATCAAGCATACCATTCGTACATAGAAGCAAGGTTATGAGCAACCTGCCAAGTCTACCATTACCATCTAAAAAAGGGTGTATTGTTTCAAATTGAACATGAGCAAGACCCGCTTTGATAAGTACCGGCAAGCTTTCATCATGAAGAAACCTTTCAAAATCGCTAAGGCAATCACTTAAATGGTCTACTGGAGGAGGGACAAAAAGAGCATTGCCTGGCCTTGTACCACCGAGCCAATTTTGTGATCTTCTAAATTCTCCAGGCGTTTGACTTGATCCTCTGCCTCCGATAAGCAAAATACCGTGTATTTCTTTTAACAGTCTAAGAGATAAAGGAAAATCATCTTTTAAGCGCTCTAAGCCATAGTTTATAGCTTTAACATAATTAGAGACCTCTTCTACATCTTCAACTGAGACTTCAGGTTTTTGATTATGTTCAAATAGCATTAGATCAGAAAAAGAGCTCTGCGTTCCTTCAATCTGACTTGAAAGCAGAGCTTCTTTACGTACATACACGTAGATAAAGAGCGCGGTATTAGGAATAGTCTTATGAATACTATTTAATTCAGCTAAAGCCAGAGTTGCTTTTTCGAGGTAAGGATAAAGCAGCGTGAGTTCTATAGATGGATCAGGTGGCAGTTTTGCAGGAACATATGCTTTATATGACTCACCGAAGACCTTTTGTGTAATATATACTCCTATTCTTTTATTCATAAGCCATCTTTTCTTAAGCTGCCCACACTAAGAAACTATATCAGATTATCTTTTCTTAGTCAAGATGGTAAAGAAAATATGGTAAAAGAAAATAAATGCTCAACATGATGTTTTTAGCTTCTTGAGATTTGATGATACCATACATCATGTCCTCTAGGTTTCAAATAGGTTTCAAATTTCGATACCTAATAGACATATCATGTTCTAATAGTGACGAAATTTATCACAAATCGGTCATGGTATATTCGTAAGGTTATATTTATATGTAGTGCAATTTTAGGAACATGTTGCATGCACTTAACATCATGAAAATAAAGATTTTATGGACACGATAAACTCACTCAATGTCTTGTGGCCGTGCCGTATTATTAGCAATTAACCCCTGGTAAAAAAGACTATAGTGGACTAATTTAAGATAACTAAGATATTAAATTTTAATATAAAAAATATTAATTCATTTAATAAACCATAATAATTCTTGGGTGCCTTATGAAAAAAAATCTTACAACGATCAGTCTGCTAATTATTATAAATTTCTTAACTTTTAATATTTCAACTGCCGAGAACCCTATTGCTGCAGCAGGAGCATTTGTAGAGGATGCAGGTATTACTTTATCTATCTATTCTCAATACGCAAGAAGTGCAAGCTTAAATCCATCAGATATCAGCGTCTATACTACAGATGGTGTTGTTAGTTTAATTGGTAAAGTCCAAACTGATGAACAGCGTAATGAAGCAATTAAAATTGCGCAAAACTCTAGCAATGTTCGTAAAGTCGAAGCTGACAATTTACTAATAGCTAAAAGCGAACAACCAATGAACGACACCTGGATAAATGCAAAAGTAAATGCAGTACTCTTCAAAAATCAATTAGTTAATAAATCTGATGATTTCAACTCAACTAATATAAAAGTTGAAACAAAAAATGGTGTTGTTTTCTTAAGCGGCAGTGCAACACCAATACAAGCAAAAAATGCTGTTGCTGCAGTGCAAAATATTAGCGGCGTGGTTAGGGTAGAAAATAATATAAGTAATAATTAAATTTAATTAATTACCATGGTGAATTTATGCAAACTAAAAATAATAAGAAAACCACAAACAATACAACCCCATTACAAATAAAGAAACCCAAGAAAATAACCAAAAGTCTTGCTAAAAAGTCAGCGCCTAAAACAAAAAACAAGACTACAACTAAAAAAATAATTAAATTCAAATCAAGCAGTGCCAATAAGACTGTTTTAATACCGAAAAATAATCAAATAAAAAAAATCATGTGCACTAAATGCAATATATCTACTAGAAAAAAACATGATCATTCTTTCTTGGGTATGTTAAAAACATATTGGAATAAATTTTTATGTTATTTCTTCTGTGACTATAGTTCTAAACAAGAGAAACCAATACGTGGTAGAAACCCAAAAACATTATTAAAACCATCAAGATCGCCTGTAATAAAATAAAATATTTACTATCCATTTACTATGGCTAAACATACTGAACATAAACAGAATAACTCAGCTGCAACTTGTAAGATTTGTTGTAAAGAAATACCCTTGACTACAGCAATCACCAGAGAAGGATCAGATTATGTGTGGAATTTCTGTGGGATGGAATGTTATAAAAAGTGGAAAAAAGAACAAACAGTTACGACTAACAAGGGACACTGAATCTTATGTTTTCTACATGGGTTAAGAAAACTACTGTAATAATAATCATTTTAATTTTATTTTCTTTATCATTTTCAAAGTATGGTCAATCCATTCCATTAAATACATTAAACTGCCTGCAACAAGAAGCATACAAAGCTGCAAACAATTTAATGTATGCAAGTGTGCCTGGCAAAGTTACCATCACCGACAATCCAACTCTTGGTTATTTAACAATACATGTTACCCCTGGGTATAATTATGCTCCTAATCCACTCGGAAACTACCAATTTATCCCTGTTGCGGAGTGTATGTCTATCGTCGCACCTTCCCTAATGGTGGCATGTAACCAAACAGGAATTCTAAAGCCGGCTGAATATGTCTCTGGATTGCCCAGTTACAGTTATGCTGCAAATACATCAAGTTACTGTGAAATGAAAATACCCTACTCCGCTGCATCTCTCAATTGCCCAGCTGGCCAAAGCCTATTAAACGGACAATGTCAACCATGTGGTAGTAATCAATACGCCCAAAACAATGCCTGTATCTCATGTCCTCAAGGAAGCTATTCTAATTCAGGTTCCACATCTTGTTCTTCGTGTCCCGCAGGTACAAGATGGATAAAATTAGGGGATCCTGCTGCTTACCCTTGTAGCACATGCTCAGCTGGAACATATTCTGCAGCTGGAGCTACAAATTGCACTAATTGCCCTGCCGGCCAAACATCAAGTTCAGGTGCTACTGCTTGTACCAACTGCCCTGCCGGCCAGATTTCCGTAAGCGGGGGAGTGTGCACAAATTGCCCAGGTGGCATGAAATCTACTGATGGTAAAACTTGCCCTGCAGTGTGTACCAATGGCCAAGTCCCTGCTGCTAATAGGCAAAGCTGTGTAGACTGCCCAGGTGGTATGAAATCCACTGATGGTAAAACTTGCCCTGCAGTGTGTACCAATGGCCAAGTCCCTGCTGCTAATGGGCAAAGTTGTGTAGACTGCCCAGGTGGCATGAAATCTGCTGATAGTAAAACTTGTCCTGCAGTTTGCACACCAGGCAAAATTACATCAGCTAATGGCATAGACTGCGAGGACTGTCCAGCTGGGACAAGTTCACCCTCAGCTTCTAATACATGTACCCCCTGTGCTGCTGGACAGTTTTCTGCAAAAGGTGGACTTTGCACGCCATGCCCAACCGGGCAAACATCACAAGCAGGAGCAAGCTCATGCGAAATAAGTTGTGGTAATGGCCGTGTAGACAATAGTGAACAATGCGACTTAGGTGCTAATAACGGCAAGAACAATGGCTGTACAAATACGTGCACAATTCAAAACTTGAATTGGACATGCACTACAACTGAAGCAGAGTTTGATGCACTTATCTCTTCTTCAGATCCAGATAGTTTAAAAAGTCTCTACATCCAACTTAATGCTAATGCTACCTCTAATAGCACAGCTCCAGCTAATAACAGAATTTCCTCTGCTGATTTTATAGCACAATGCTTATCAACTCCTGCAGTATGGCCAAATGCCTGTAATCAGTACCTTAAAGATATTAAGAGATTTAAGCAATTAAATAAAACCATTTCTATTGCTACAGCTTTTGATGGGGCACCAGTAACTCCTGCATGTAAAGACAATAACTCTGTAGTCTTACAAGAAACAAACAATACAACTATTAAAGTAAACTGCGTTCCTGTCAGTGGTAGTGTTGAATAAGATCCTACACTACTCACCTTGTTTATTCAAAGTTCTCTTAATAAATGTAACTTTCTCGTCTAATTTTTTTAACTGCTCCACGATATCAACTATCATATCGCCCTGCTCTTCTTCTGATTCACGGTAGTTTTGTTGCATACCATCAACCACTACCGCTACAAACAAATTTAAAATAATAAATGTTGATGCTAATAAAAAGACTAAAAAGAAAATCCAAGAATACGGATGAGTGGTAGTAACTTCTCTAATAATACTTCCTACATCATCCGTAAGCATTATTTGAAATAAAGTTAATAAAGAATGCTGCAAGCTACCAAAATGCTCTGGGTACTCAGTTCCAAATAAATTATGTCCCATTAAAGCTGCTACATAAATCAGTATAATCAAAATAATAGTTATCGATCCTATACCAGGTAACGCATCAATTAACCCCTGTACCACTTTACGTAAATTAGGAAATCTTGTTATTAGCCTTAAGATCCTCAATACTCGCATTGCCCGCAGTGATGAGTAAGTCGTATTAAATGAGAATAAAGATATACTCACTATAATAAAGTCAAAAAGAAACCAAGGATCGGTGAAACATTTTTTAGGACCAAAAACAAATAGGTATATCGCTAATTCTCCGGCAAATATTAACACCATAATGCTATCTGCTACGGTTAAGAACCAACCAGCCCTATTCATTAATGAGTCAAATGATTCTAAACCAAGAACAATAGCATTGAGAATAATTAACAACATAACTGAAAGGTAAAAATACGGTTGAGCAATAATATGTTTTAGTTGATTTCTAACATCGTGAATGTTTATTGCCTTACTTATTATCATGAAGCATACCTTTATAATCTAAAATATATATAATTTAAGCTTATTTCAGTATGACAATAAATCAAGATTGATTTGTTAATTATGTCTCGAAAACAACTGTTAGAAACAGCCAGATGAATTGCTTAGTATTTTTTAATAACAACTATTTTTCAGAACGCCCGATAAAACATAGCACCGGGCGAAGAGGGCTCTTACTCAACCCGCTGCAGCTTCTATTGATCTACCACCTCTCTGGATATCTTGCCCCAAACCTTCCATTGTGTTACAACCAGCTAATTGCAAACTCATGAGCACACTCACCATGACTAATATTCCTTTAATTTTCATACATTCTCCTTTAGTATTATAAAACCCTATGCAATTTAATTTTTACATACTGATTTTAACCTTTTTTTAAACGTACTACCTACTAATATTTTTAAAAATATTCTAATCCAGAATATTTACCTCTTGAATTCTGTAATGAACATTCCCATATTAAAGAACAACTCAATAACTTAATAAATAAACATTTATAATAATCATTATGAATACTATTAAAACAACCCTGCTACTGACCTCGATTACTTTATTATTAGTGTTGCTTGGCAAGGCTTTAGGGGGCAATAATGGCATGGTTATTGCTTTTGGTTTAGCAGCAATAATGAATATGGGAACTTATTGGTTCTCAGATAAAATTGTACTGAGTATGTACAATGCAAAAGAAGTTGGTCCTAATGATGCCTACCAACTCTTTAATATAGTAGCGTCTTTAGCTAAACAGGGAAATATCCCTATGCCCAAAGTTTATATTATAGAAGATGATGCGCCCAATGCTTTTGCTACCGGACGAAACCCTGAGAATGCTGCCGTAGCAGCCACAACAGGCATATTAAAAATATTAACCTCACAGGAGTTAACAGGTGTAATGGCTCATGAGCTAAGCCATGTACAAAATAGAGACACACTGACCAGCGCAATTGCAGCAACTATTGCAGGAGCAATTTCTATGCTGGCAAATATGGCACAATATTCAATGATGTTTGGTGGTCATCGTGGTGACTCCGATCATGAACATCAGGGAAGTCTTATTGGCAGTGTGCTGATGATGATTCTAGCTCCTATCGCAGCTAGCTTAATTCAAATGGCGATTTCTCGTTCTCGTGAATATGCGGCTGATGAAAGTGGCGCACGTCTTTGCGGCGACCCTGCTGCTTTGGCAAGAGCTTTACAAAAACTAGAAAAGCAGAATCAAAGAACCCTTATGCCTGCTGCAGAGCAGCATCCAGCTACAGCACATTTGTTTATTATCAACCCATTAAAAGGTGCTAGTTTGAGATCGTTATTTTCCACACACCCGTCTACAGGAGAAAGAGTTAGAAGATTAATGAACATGAGCTCTAGCTATTAACTTGAGCTCTTTTAACACCCTGATATTTATCAACTAAATTAGTAACTAGATTTACCACGTGCATTCATTCCGCTTTTAGAACCATCACAGCCATCTCTTACACAATGAAAAGCGCAATGAACCCCAAATGCCAAAGCCATTCCTACAGCAGCTTCCAATATTCTTCCTAGTGCACTAGCCCAAAGTGAAATATCTACTTGCAGATAACTTGACACAGCCAAAACTGATAAAGAAATTAAAGCCAACTGCTGGTATCTTTGCCAATGGAAAAACTCACATAACCAACCAACAACTAAAACTGCTATTAATAATCCAATATAATTGACATTAAATACTGATAATACGATAAAACCTGCGCCTACTCCTAAAGCCACTGCAGCAATACGCCACTGTAAAATTTCTTTAAACCCAATTTCGGGCTGATCTTGACTAACTAAAAGAGCCGACATAATAACCCAGAAACCAGAAAATGCGGCATTACCCCATTCAAGTAAATTACCTAATAACCTACCTGCAGCAAAACATAATGCAACTAGCACCATTAACTCAAGTGCACGCCCTAATCGCCAATTCTCAACATAACTCATACAGTTATTTAGAATTGAACAACCTTTGTTTACAAATTCATTTTTTTTGTCACTCATATTCATTCCCTCATTATTAACAGTCCTAGACAGCATATATACAGATTGTATAAATCAAATAATAGTTATATTTTTCTTTTTCCGCTATAAATTTAAAAAAAATCATGTTAATAATATTGGAATTGGGATAATAAAAATACAAATAAGTTTGTCAATTTAATAACTATAAGGGACTATCATGTCAAAAAATAGCTTAGAACGCAATGAAGATAGATTTGCAGAAGCAGTTAAAATTAAAAACGATTATATTGAAAGCTTAAAAGATCAGATTCAGATGCTACAAGAACAAATTAAAGCTCAGCAAAACCAATATGAAGCTACTCAAAATAGACTCATGTCCATGATTGAGCAGTCTCAAAGATTATTGGAAATTTGACATCCCAACAGAGGTTACCGCTCCTATCTTCCTGCATAGGGGGGCGGTAAAGTTCACCCGTGATCTAAGATCCTGTTCAGGATCTTAACTCAATTCATTTGGCAATCCACCGAACTTCGTCATTGCGAGAAAACTGCCGATTATTTGGTAATCTAATTAACGTTGTCATTGCGAGAAAACCGCCGACACTGATAGTGAGAGATGAGAAGCGCGATCGCGGTTTTCGAAGCAAACCAGAAGGGATATTGATAGGATCACAATATAAATCAACTCTATCTAATATTATACGTAAATTCAAAATTATATTGGTTTACTTCAGAATCTCTTTAACAGTAACCCAGTAAATGTAGTGACAATCATTTGTAAAAGAAACCTGTCATACCGGCCAAAGAGCCGGTATCTTGCAAAAAAAGATCTCGGTTCTGCGCACTCCGTGCTTGACCGAGATGACAACTTACAATCATTTTGCGTAAGTCCTGGCTATATTAATTTTTCTCTCGCAATTTTTCCACCAGCAGCGACATTTCTCAAGCCAACCAAAAGATCCTTCAACAACCCATCTTTTAGGTATTACCGCAAATTTATGTGATTCATAAAATCCATTTCTCAGGTAAAATTAAATTATTATGTGATCCTATCAATATCCGTTCTGGTTTGCTTCGAAAACCGCGATCGCGCTTCTCATCTCTCACTATCAGTGTCGGCGGTTTTCTCGCAATGACAACGTTAATCAGATTACCAAATAAATTGATTTAAGATTTTGAACAGGCTCTAAATTGTAGCAGCTCCGACTCGGTGTGACAGTTATCCATTTTTTAATCGTGGGTTTACTGTCAGATCAAGTTAAGATTTATCACAGTCTGGGACGGGCACGAGCAGGATCTTCTGCCGCTGGTGCAGCCGCTGGTGCACATTTAAGATGCTCATCAATCACAGCTTTAACCTGATCAGCTTGCGTAATTTTTTGTACTACTTGTTCTATACCATCAAAAACACCGAGCCCTTTCAAACTCTGTTCATTGGCTACTTTAGATTTCTTATAAACACCACCAGCTGTCACTGTATCTTTCACCTCTTGGTCTTCTATACCACCATCCCTAGCATGCAAACTAAGTAACAGTCTCTCTGCCTGATCCCTTTGCTCATGCTCATTTTTTAAAGTTAAATATAATTCTATAATTCTTTTACCCACAGCAGCAGCATTATCATCGGCTGCTTCCATAGAAAATAATTTTTTTATTTTACTCTTTGCTTCAGCTAGAGCTGTTGCATCTGGCTTAGTGCCAGATAGCTGCATTGGCATTCCTGCTGCTTGCAACAATTCCCCATAAGCATAAAATAAAGCTATTAAATCTTTATTAACTCCTGTTGCCGACATTATAGGAGCTTCACTACCGGGTTTACAGCTTGATAAATAAATATTTAAAAATAACTCTAAAACCAAGCCTTCTTTATTCTTTGCTGCATCACCTTCTATCTTACCAACAACTTTATCTCTTTCCCTTTTCATAAAAAACTTATCGTCATTGTAGGCTTTTAGTTCTCTCCAAACTCCAAAAGCAGGAGAAGCTGCATCTCTATCTCTACCTGCACCTACGCCTGGTGCTGCATCTGGAGCATCCCCGTCTCTTTGCCCAGCAACTGGTTCATGACCAGCAACAGCTGTTAACCCAGGAACCCCAGGAACTACGAGAGCATCACGCCTCGCAGCAGCGGCATCACCTCTCGCAGCTTCAGCAGCAGCTCTCGCAGCATCAGCAGCAGCGACTCGCCTCTCAGCAGCAGCTCTTTCTCTTTCAGCCTCACCTCTCGCAGCTTCAGCAGCAGCTCTCGCAGCCTCAACAGCAGCGACACGAGCTTCAGCATCAGCAGCTTGTTTTTGAGCAGCAGCGGCAGCAGCCTCAGCAGCAGCTTGTTGAGCAGCAGCGGCAGCAGCCTCAGCATCAGCAGCTCGCTTCTCAGCAGCATCTCTCGCAGCATCTCTTTCTCTCGCAGCAGCATCAGCTCGTTCATTAGCAGCAGCGGCAGCAGCCTCAGCAGCAGCTCTCGCAGCATCAACTTCAGCTATCGCAGCAGCGGCAGCCTGAGCTTCAGCTATCGCAGCAGCGGCAGCAGCCTGAGCTTCAGCTATCGCAGCAGCGGCAGCAGCCTCAGCGTCAGCAGCTTGTTTTTGAGCAGCTTCGGCCTCACCTCTCGCAGCATCTCTTTCACCCCTAGCAGCAGCGACAGCAGCTTCGGCCTCACCTCTCGCAGCAGCATCAGCCTCAGCAGTTCGCTTCTCAGCAGCAGCAGCTCGTCTTTGGGCATCGGCACCCTCTTGTAATTGAGCTCGTAATCTTTCCATGGCGGCATCAGCTTCAGCTCTCGCAACAGCGCGTTCCTCTCCTGAAAATAATTGCAGCACACCATCCAAGACACCCTCAGCTCTTCTTCGTGCAGCAGCAGCTCTCGCAACCTCAGCAGCTGCTTTAGCGGTAGCATCTCTTTCAGATATCGCAGCAACGGCAGCATCTCTTTCGGCTCTCGCAGCATCTCTTTCACCTAGCGCAGCATCTCTTTCACCTAGCGCAGCATCTCTTTCACCTAGCGCAGCATCTCTTTCACCTAGCGCAGCAGCAACTAGCCCATCAACAGTAGCTCTCACAGCAGCGGCATCAGCTATCGCAGCAGCGATAGCTGACTCAGCAGCACTCAACTTTTTTCGAAACTCTTCTCTTTCTTGTTGTACAGTTAAAAGCTCACATGTAGCCTCTGAAAGTTTTTGTGAATACTCTGATAAAGCTTCACGTTTTTCTGCTTTAACAGCATCACGTTCACGAGTAATCTTTTCCTTTTCATTTGTTAGTCGCTCTATTACATCATACGCAACGGCCGATCTAGCCTCAGCCGCCTCTAGCTCTGCACGCATTTGTACTAAATCTGGGCCTATCATACGCACCCGACCATCTGCGGCTTCAAGTTCAATTCTCAAACGTTCTATTGTACTGTTTAATTCTTGTCTTTCTGTGTGCAGTACAGAAACTTGTTTTCTTGTGTCCAATAGCGCAACCCGCACTGCTCTAGCTGCTGCAACTGCATCACGCTGATCTTGTATAGTAGACTCTAACGCTACTACTTGAGCTTCTTTTAAGTAATAAGCAGCTTGCACAGACTTGAAATGTTCTATACTAGCACGTATCTCTTCTATAGCTTTAGAAGCCGCGTCTTGAGCTTCGTGTTTTTCTTTTTCAGCTTGAACTAAAGCTTGTAAGGCCTTATCTCTTTCCTCCTGCATCCCTGCCTTCTCTAGTACAAGACTACTTATATAGCACTCTTCACCTTTATCCCTTTCCTCACGACGTTTCAGATCTGCTTCCAAACGCTCTATCCTTGCGGAAGCCTCATCAGCATCACGCTGAGCCGCTTCAGCTAGCGCTATAATTTCCTCAAAATCCTTAAAAAGTTCATCATATTCCGCTCTAGTAACCCCTGGCTCAGTTGCATCAGGATCTGTGCCTCTCTCAACAGTTTCAGGAAGAGAAACTGCAGAAGGGGTAGCTGCTCGTGACGGGGTAGGAATGGGTATGACTTCTGGAGCAGCAGCCGCAGCCGCTGGCATATCAGGTACCACACTAATCATGCCTTGCTCAGCGGTTTGAAGAGCTTGTTGCTGGTCGCTCGTAAGCTTTCCAAGCCCAAGTAACTCTGACCTAAGCTTCGCTATTATCTCACGAAATCTACGCCCCATTGCCTTATGAGCTGAATGTGCCTGAACAGCCGTCGGGGTCGTATCGCCTTGTTTAGCCCTAAGTTGACTTTCTAACGACTTAATTCTAGCTGTTAATTGTTTAATTTTTGCATCTTTATCTGTAGTAGGCATAGTAACTCGTTGATAGTTTTTTAAAATTAAATCTGATCTTCTTGTATTATAAATACTTATTTAACTAAGTACATTAGATATACTAGGTATAACTCAAAATTTATAGAAATTATAGTATTCTTAACTTAACCGAACATTAACTTGGTAACTAATTGAATTAAAATAACCGCTATCCAGGCGAGCATAAATACGGATATTATTGGAATGACGAATTAATGGAGTGCGCAATACTCGCCTGAGAACATAGCTCAAACGTAATAAGCAATTATAACGAATTAGGCTCTATATACTCTATAAAAGAGCCTAACCTATTGAAATAAAAAATTAGCCCTTAAGCCCTTAGCCACGAGTTCTATTCAAGAGCTCTTCTGATCCAAAGAAAAATGCAACTTCTTCCTTGGCTGTATCTAACGCATCTGAACCATGCACAGCATTTTCACCCACGCTATCAGCAAACTCTGCACGGACTGTACCAGGTGCAGCATTAGCAGGGTTGGTCGCGCCCATCACTTCTCTATGCAAAGCAACAGCGTTGTCACCTTCTAAACAAGACACCATAACAGGGCCTGAAGACATAAACGCTACCAATTCATCGTAAAATGGACGACCTTTATGGATTGCATAGAATTCGCCAGCGCGATCTTTGCTTAAATGAACCATTTTAGCACCAATAATTTTTAACCCAGCAGCCTCAAATTTGCTGTAAATTTTACCTATTACATTTTTACCAACCGCATCGGGTTTAATAATTGATAATGTTCTTTCTTTAGCCATTTTGTACTCCTATTTTATTTGTTTTTTATCTTTAGAATTCAATAACTTTTGCGATTATTTAACAGTGAAACTCTCACCACAACCACATTCTGCTGTCACATTAGGGTTATGAAAAACCATGACACTACCTATACCTTTATTTACATAATCAATTTCAGTACCAGATACATAGGAATAACTATTGGAATCAACGTAAATACTCACATCTTGAGAAATAAAAACACGATCTTTAGTTTCTGGGATACTTTTCACAAAATCTAATACGTATGCATAGCCCGAACACCCTGTTTTTTTTACACTTAATCGTAGCCCTACTATATTATTTCCCTCGGACTGAGACTTATAAATCTCAGATTTGATATGCTTTGCAGCAGTATCTGTTAAAGTGATTGGTTTATTTGGCATCCCCATACTATTGCTTGTATTTTCTGTAGTCATAGCTATTTAAGTATTGTTACGTATTGTTAATTATCTCTGTATCTATTGACATTAATGTTGACAACTAGCATATTGATTAACTACATCTGCTATCACAGCCTTAATTAATTTTAGATTAGATGAAAAAGTCTGAGGTAACATAAGAGCATTAATTATGGTCTCAAAACTATAGTTATTAGCCTGCTTTGTGCGCATACCCACTAACTGCTCTGATAACATACCCAATGTTGCGATAGTGTAGCTATCCCCATATACTAAATATTTAACCACCTCAATTATACCACTCTTTATTTTAATATATAATTTTATTTTAATCCCAGCTGTCAAACTACCTATTTCTGACATAAAAATAGACTTACGATCAACATTAAGCACTCCAGAGTTTGGTAACGAATGCAAATAATGCATTACTCTTTCAGGATAAAAATTTTCATGAACTTGTTTCATGTCAGCTATTATATAGACATATACTTTAGAGTCAATTCAATTTAAAAGTTTAAATCTAGCCTAGGGCTATTGGCGATATCTTTCGCAATTTGTTAATAACAGTTATCAATTGTTCCAACAATGAGTCAATATCACTTGCTGTCGTATACTTGCCTAGGCTTATCCGCAAAGCGCTTTGAGCAAGCCAATCAGGCACCCCCATTGCTTTAAGCACATAAGAAGTAGCAGAAACAGCACTATTACAGGCCGATCCAGAAGAGACAGCAAGATTAGTTAAAGAAGATATCAACGCATCACCATGAACTCCTTCTATGCATATATTAATATGCCCCGACTTTCTACATTTTATATCGCCATTAAGAATGATTCCGTTTAACTTAAACAAATTAGAGAATATTTTATCTTCTAATTTTTTTAACCTGCTATTTTCTTGTTCTAAATTAGCTAAACACTCTTCAAGGGCGGCTGCAAGACCAACTATTTGATGTGTAGCAAGTGTGCCTGATCGTAAACCATATTCATGTCCGCCACCATGTATTTGGGCATTTAAATTTACTTTTGGATTGCGGTTAACGTATAGTGCCCCCACACCTTTTGGGCCGTATAATTTATGCCCCGATATTGATAGTAAATCAACGTTTAACCTACTTAAATCTAGTGGTAACTTGCCTGCACTTTGTGCTGCATCAACATGAAAGATAATCTCATGTTGCCTGGTTATTTCTCCTATTTTTGAAATATCTTGTATTACACCTGTTTCATTATTAACATGCATGATAGAAATTAATATAGTATCTTTTCTTATCATTGACTCTAATTTATTAAGATCTATCAGCCCATTTGACTCAGGGGATATGTAACTTACATCATAACCATGGGTTTCTAAGTAATAACAAGTATCCAAAACTGCTTTATGCTCTGTCGTACAAGTTATTATATGTTTGCCTTTATTTTTATAAAATTGAGCAGTCCCTAGCAAAGCCAAGTTGTTAGATTCTGTTGCACCTGAAGTAAAAACTAATTCTTTGGGTGTGATATTTAACAATTGAGCCATTAACTCACGCGACGTTGTGACAGCGCTTTTAGCTTCCCAACCATAACAGTGAGTACTGGAAGCTGGATTGCCAAACACAGCTTTAATACCACCTGCCATGTAAGGCTTCATTTTCTCAAATACTAATTCACTAATAGGAGTTGTGGCTGCATAATCTAAATAAATTGGCTTATCCATAGCTTCTTATTCTTCCATATTTTTTAACTTATTCTCACTAGCTTTCTCACTAGCCGTTAAAATACCTCTTAATATATTTAATTCTTGTTGGCAAGGACTTGCGCGATTGTACAATCTTCTTAATCTACGCATTAACAATTTTGGTTGGCTTGGGTTCAAAAACCTAATTTTTAATAAAACTTTTTCTAAATGCTCATAAAATAATTCCATTTGATTAGCAGTTGCTAACTCTAGCTCATCCCTTTTGTCCTGTCTTTCTATTGTCTCATCCATACTTGCAAGCTTAAGTTCATAACATATTAATTGCACAGCACTCGCTAAATTTAAAGAGCTATACTCAGGATTAGCTGGAATCATAATTTGTGCATGACATACTGCAATCTCCTGATTAGTCAGCCCCATTCGCTCTTGACCAAAAATAATAGCTACTTTCAAACCCTTACTGGTATACTCATCAACTGCAGTTTTAGCTGCAGCTCTTGGGTAATAAATCGGTGTTGAAAGCGTTCGCATCCGTACACTCGTACCTAAAAGATAGTGACAATCAATAAGCGCTTCTTTTAAACTAGAAACAATTTTTGTATTATCTAAAATGTCTGTAGCACCACTTGAGCGAGCACGAGCATGATCATCTATAATATTACTATCAGCAGACACCAAGTAAAGATCGCTAATACCCATCGTCTTCATTGCTCGCGCGGTTGCACCAACATTCCCAGGATGAGTAGTATTGACTAAAATAATTCGAAAATTTTCTAAGTTTTTATTTATAACCATCGTACTCTGCTATTTATATTTTTTGTCCTTTTAATTCTTTTAACTTAATAGCAATGTTTACTAAGCAAAGCAAAATTAAAGCAGGATAAATAATACTTAATACTGGCACAGCTGCAGCCATAATTTTATCAAAACCAAAAATAGCTACAATATACATAGTTATTAATACTGAATAGACACAGATATTACGAGAAATTTTTTCTTTGAATACTATCTCATGAAAAAACTCTGTTGTTACTTCAGCCAATGCAGAAGCCGTTGTTAAACAAGCAAAAGTTATACAGACCCCAACAAATAATGAACCATATTGCCCTAAAACCAAATAAGAAACTTTACCTAATAAAGCTGCAGTTTCTACCCCTTGTAGCGCATGAGCATGCGTTGCTGCGACGAAGATAAAGCCCATATAGACCAAGCTGATTAAAACTGCACCTATGCAACAGGCCCAAAGCGTCATCCGCATGATTTCTCGATGAGATACCATACCAACTTCTGCACACTTATGTTGAATATTTTTATACGCAACCGTACAGAAAAACAAAGAAGCTAATAAGTCCATAGTACTATAGCCTTTTATAATCGCATGATTAAAGATCTCCGAAGCACTACTAGCCACAGGTATAATAGGGTTAGCAAGCGCCAATCCCAAAATAATTAACGTTGTAAAAGTTGCTATCTTAACAGGTGATAAGACCAAGCCGATAATATCTATCACACGAGATTTTTTAGAAATCACTAAATAAACTAGAAAAAAGTAGATAAAGTCGAAAACATAAACGTTATCCAAAGGCCTAGGCAGCATAGTTGATAACGTTTCAAAAGCAATGGTTTCTGTCCTCGGTGCGGCAAAAAGTGGACCAATAAATAAAATTAAAAACGTAATAACAATAAACGCGGGTACTCGTCCAATTCGTTCAAAAAACTCCCAGTAATTTCCTTGGTACAAAGCCCCAGCAAAAAGGCCAATAAAGGGAACCCCTACTCCCGAAATAAGAAATCCTAATAAACCAATCCAAGTATATTGCCCAGATGTGCTTCCTAATTCTAAAGGGAAAATCATGTTACCAGCACCAAAAAACATAGCAAATAGCGCCAAGCCCGTGGGTAATATTACTTTGGTTTTAGTCGATATACTCATTATTTATCTCGCTTTATTGTTTCTGTACGTTACTAGACCGATATGACTTACACCCGGTCTAGCAATCATATTACACGTTAGAGATATTCACAAGTCATCTTTTCTACTGGTTTCTAAAATGTGCTTGACAGAATTGTCTAGCCATTACAAAAAATTTAGAGCCTCTCAAATAAAGCCACAACACGCTATAATTTGATTAACTTAAAAAGGAATATCATCGTCAAAATTGCCATCTAATACTGGTTCTGCTGCAGGGTGATTCCCAGCATTACCAGATGGTGCATATCCCATATTTCCAGCAGCAGGGTTATAGCTATTATCCATCATCGGATCATAAGCAGTATTCGCACCTTGACCAGGTCCGCGACTATCCAACATTTGCATATCGCTACCAACTATCTCAGTAGTATATCTGTCAATACCATTTTTATCTTGCCATTTTCTTGTTTGTAAGCGACCTTCTATGTAAATCTTAGCACCCTTTTTTAAATACTCTGCTGCAATCTCGCCCAAACGATTAAATAATACGACACGATGCCACTCTGTACGCTCTTGAGTTTGTCCTGTTTGCTTATCTTTCCATCCTTCGCTGGTTGCGACGCTCAACGTTGCAACTGCGCCACCACTTGGCATATAGCGAACTTCCGGATCAGCACCTAAATTGCCAACAATAATTACTTTATTAATACCTCTTGCCATTTCATTCCCCTATTTAAATTAAAATAAATTATTAACAACCAAAAAACTGCCCAAATCATACCCAGTAAAAAGACAGAAACTAAGCTAAAATAATTAAACAAGACACCAGCTAATGCTCCACCCAACATCGGTCCTAAAAATTGAGCTGTAGAATATACACCCATCACTGCTCCCTTATTATTTTTTGGTGCAACTTTTGAGATAAGAGAAGGCAGACTAGCTTCTAAAATATTGAACCCCACAAAAAATAATATTAATCCAGCTATTATACCCCAAAATTTACCATTTAATAGCCACAAAATTGTCTCTGCTAATATTAATATTAGTACAGAAAACAAAATTGCTTTTTTCTGCTGTTGCTTTTTTTCGGCAACAATTAGTATCGGTAACATAACTAAAACTGCTAGAACAAAAACTGTAATATATATCCAAGCTTGTTGCTGGCTTGTTAATCCAAGATGCCTAAAAATTATAGGGATAGCAACAAAATTAGCCATCAAGATACCATGTAAAGTAAAAACACTAAAACTTAATATTTTAATTAATTTATAAATATCTTTACTAACTTTTGTGGTCTTAACAGCGTTGAATAATGACCTTAAATTTTCAGGTAGTATCATATTACTACTAACATTTACGTGAGTTTCTAAACTAGGTGTAGGTGTCACTAACCATAAAATAGCTAGTATGGGCACAACCAAACCCGCGACTACATAGAAAATATTCTGTACTGATATTATCGTATTTAACGTAGGTCCTAGAATAAAAGCAAGCATGAAAGCACTACCAATGCTCATCCCCATCACAGCCATCGCTTTTGTTCGCGATTCTTCAGAGGTTAAATCAGAAAGCAAGGCCATTGTAGCACCTGAAATAGCTCCAGTACCTTGCAAAGCCCTGCCCAATATAACTAACAAAATATTTTGACTGCTACCCGCAACCACGCTACCTAATAAAAAAAGCAGTAATCCTAGAGTTATTACTTTTTTTCGTCCCATGTAATCTGATAGAATACCAAACGGCAGTTGAAATATTGCTTGCGTTAAGCCATAGATCCCCATGGCGAAGCCAATTAATAATGGCGTTGAATTATCCAAACTTTGCAAATACGGGGAAAATACTGGGATAATTATAAATAAACCTAACATCCTAAACGCTAATATACAAGCTAAGCTTAAAACTGCTTTGCGCTCAACTGGATTGAACATGAACAACATCTTTTATATATCTAAATTAATAAGCAGACTATTGTAACTCTTTATGCAAAATATTACTATCCAAGGCGCAAGAACTCATAATCTTAAAAATTTGACTCTTACGTTACCCCGCGATAAATTAATTGTCATCACTGGACCTTCTGGCTCTGGAAAATCTTCTTTAGCGTTTGATACATTGTACGCCGAAGGACAAAGACGTTATGTAGAATCTTTATCTGCTTATGCTAGGCAGTTTTTATCCATGATGGAAAAACCTGATGTTGATCACATCGAAGGATTGTCTCCTGCAATTTCTATAGAGCAAAAATCTACCTCTCATAATCCTCGCTCAACAGTTGGAACCATTACAGAAATCTATGATTATTTAAGGCTTTTATTTGCCAGAGTTGGAGTACCTGTTTGTCCACAACATAAAACTGAACTTCAGGCTCAAACTGTAACACAAATGGTCGATACAGTCTTATCTTTAAAAGAAGATACTAAATTAATGCTACTAGCCCCATTAGTGCGAGATCGTAAAGGCGAGTATCTTAAATTATTTAATGATCTTCATAAACAAGGTTATATCCGAGCCCGTATCAATGGTAAGATTTATGAACTTGACGATCTAAGCAATCTTCCAACCCTTGCAAAAAATAAAAAGCACACAATAGAAGTGGTAATTGACCGTTTTAAAGTACGCCCTGATATTAAAACTCGCTTGGCCGATTCTTTTAATACTGCTTTAAAATTAAATAATGAAATAGTCTATATAGGATATATTGATGAAGAAAAACCTGACATTTTATTCTCAGCAACATATTCATGCCCTTTTTGCGGCTATAATCTAACCGAGCTTGAGCCGAGACTGTTTTCTTTTAATAGCCCTCATGGTGCTTGTGCAACCTGTGACGGCTTGGGTGTAAGGGAATATTTTGATCCAAAAAAAATCATCCCAGACTCAAGTTTATCTTTATCCTCAGGCGCCATCAAAGGCTGGGACGGCCGTAATACTTATTATATGCAGATGCTACAATCCATTGCTGCACATTATAAGTTTTCTATGGATACACCTTTTGAAAAATTAAATACTAAAATTAAAGATATAATTTTATATGGCAGCAACAAAGATAAAATTAATTTTATCTTTACTAATCAAAATGGTGGTGAACGGACTCGTAAATTTATTTTCGAAGGGGTTATTAATAATTTTACTCGTCGTTATCGCGAAACAGACTCTAACCTTATCCGTGAGACTGTAAGCAAATATCTATCTAAACAACCATGCCCTGACTGTGAAGGGACCAGACTGTGTGAAAAAGCACGTAATGTTTATATTAATAAAAATAATTTAACCGATATCTCTGAATTAACTATTGAACAAGCTTTAGATTTATTTAATAGTTTAATTCTAAAAGGCGCCAAAGCCACTATAGCAGATAAAATAGTTAAAGAAATTATTGCACGACTACAGTTTTTATATAATGTCGGACTAGATTATTTAAATCTTAATCGTAGCGCGGATAGCCTATCAGGTGGTGAAGCTCAGAGAATTAGACTTGCCAGTCAAATTGGCGCAGGTTTGGTTGGCGTTATGTATATATTAGACGAACCTACCATTGGTTTGCATCAACGAGATAATGATAAATTAATAAGAACATTAAATCATCTAAAAAATCTTGGGAATACAGTCATAGTCGTTGAACATGATCAAGACGTCATGTTAAGTGCTGATTATATTTTAGACATTGGCCCTGGAGCTGGTATTCACGGTGGTGAAATCATCGCACAAGGAACACCTAATGAAATTAAAAAAAACAAAAGCTCCATTACTGGCATGTACCTGTCAGGCAAAAAGTCTATAGCGATACCTCAATCTCGGAACAAAAGCAATCCTAATAAACAGCTTTCTATAACAGGAGCCTGTGCTAATAATTTAAAAAACGTTTCTATAGATATCCCTGTGGGTTTATTTACATGTATTACCGGTGTCTCTGGTTCAGGCAAGTCTACTTTAATAAATGATACATTATACCCCTATATAGCCAATAGATTAAATAATGCTAGCTTGACAGTATCGGCTGTACAAGAAATTTCAGGGGTAGAATACTTTGACAAAGTTATTGATATCGACCAAAGCCCTATTGGTCGAACCCCAAGATCTAACCCTGCAACCTACACAGGGCTTTTTACACCCATCCGAGAGCTTTATGCTGGAACACAAGAAGCACGTGCACGCGGTTATGAAATAGGAAGATTTAGCTTTAATGTTAAAGGTGGGCGTTGTGAGGGCTGTCAAGGTGATGGTTTAATTAAAGTTGAAATGCACTTTTTACCTGATATCTATGTAACATGTGATCACTGCCAAGGTAAACGTTACAATCGTGAAACTTTAGAAATAACATATAAAGGTAAGAATATCAATCAAGTGCTAGATATGATCGTTGAAGAAGCTTATGATTTTTTTAAAGCTGTCCCCGCATTAGAAAAAAAATTAAAAACTCTTATAGATGTAGGACTTGGGTATATCCATTTAGGCCAAAGTGCTACAACTTTATCAGGTGGTGAAGCACAACGTGTAAAATTAGCCAAAGAATTATCTAAACGTGATACAGGAAGTACTTTATATATTTTAGACGAGCCTACTACTGGGCTGCATTTTCAAGATATTGAATTATTATTAAAAATAATTCACGAACTACGCGATCGTGGTAATACTATTGTTATTATAGAACACAATCTAGATGTGATAAAAACCGCTGATTGGATTATCGACTTAGGCCCTGATGGTGGTTTTAAGGGTGGTGAAATAATTGCTGCTGGCACTCCTGAAGATATCAGTAAGAATAAAAAATCAAAAACAGGGTTTTATTTAAAAGATTATTTATAAATTTGTAAATTTAAATATCTATACTGCTAATCTTGCCTACAATTAGTATCTATAGTATTCCGGTTTATAGGGGCCATCTACAGATAAACTTAAATATTCTGCCTGCTCTTTATTTAATTTTGTTAATTTCACACCTAATCTATCTAGATGTAATCTAGCAACTTTCTCGTCTAATACTTTAGGTAACACATACACTTTGTTTTCGTATTTTTTTGAGTTTTGCCATAATTCTAGTTGGGCTAAAACTTGATTAGTGAAAGAATTTGACATAACAAAACTAGGATGACCAGTAGCACAACCCAAATTTACTAATCTACCCTCTGCTAATAATATAAGTTTTTTACCGTTGGGGAGTATAACATGATCTACTTGCGGTTTTATGTTATCCCATTTATATTTTCTAATGCTTGATATATCTATTTCTGAATCGAAATGTCCTATATTACATAAAATAACTTGATCTCTCATTTTCAACATATGTTCATGAGTAATCACACGAACATTCCCAGTAGCAGTTACAAAGATATCTGCTTTGTCACAAGCTTCTTCCATTGTGACGACACGGTAACCTTCCATCACTGCTTGTAACGCACAAATAGGATCAATTTCTGTTACCCATACTGTTGCACCTAATGCCCTTAATGACTGAGTGCAGCCTTTACCAACATCACCATAACCTAGTACCACAGCTATTTTACCAGCAATCATTACATCGGTAGCTCGTTTGATACCATCTAATAAGCTTTCACGACAACCATATAAATTATCAAATTTAGACTTTGTTACTGAATCATTAACATTAAATGCCGGAACCTTAAGTTGATTATTCTTTTCCATTTCATATAATCTATGCACACCTGTTGTAGTTTCTTCTGATATGCCTTTTATATTTTTTAATAACTCTGGATATTTTTCATGCACTAAGACTGTCAGATCACCACCATCATCTAATAATAGATTTGGCTGCCAATCATTAGGTCCCTTTAATGTCTGCTCAACACACCACCAATATTCCTCTTCGGTCTCGCCCTTCCATGCAAAAACTGGCACACCCCGTTCGGCAACAGCAGCTGCAGCATGATCTTGAGTAGAAAAGATATTACATGATGACCAACGAACCTCAGCACCAAGCTCAACCAACGTTTCAATCAACACGGCAGTCTGAATGGTCATATGCAAACAGCCTGCTATTTTAGCATTCTTTAGGGGTTTTTGCAGACCGTATTCTGCTCTTAACGCCATTAGTCCTGGCATCTCAGTTTGAGCTATATTAATTTCTTTGCGACCCCATTGCGCTAACGTGATATCTTTTACTTTGAAATCTAAATTTTTAGTATTAACCTGATCTTGATTAGGTACACTCGATTTAGTAGTCACTGAGTTCATATGTTTTCTCATCCATGAGTATATTAATTGTTTTATGTTATCTGAAAATGAAAAAAAATAGAAGAATAAAATTAAACTTACAATATATTATGATTACTCATATCTATTAGGTTTATAACCTATCAGAGCTTGCGTAACGGCATAATATCTACTACATTCAAAAAAGTGTTATAAACAATCAATCCAATTTTAACATACATTAAACATGATGAAAGAAAACATTAGTTATCTTATTTTAGCTGCTACGCTTAGCCCTATATCATTGTATGCAATTAGTTTACAAGACGGCTCCATTTCAGCTGAGTTTGGTGGATACACAACTCCCTATCATAATGATCCCATGGTAAATATAACAGGACTAGCGGGAAATAAATATAAATCTAAAAATAAGGTTGATACAAATCTTCTTGTTGGCGTTAATTATTTATTAAACATAAATACATTTGCTTCTAATCAATTTACAACTAGCTATGGACTTAGCAGTTATTATATGGGCCGCACTAAAGAATCCGGGAAAATTTTTCAGGAATTAATATTTCCTAATCTATCTTATAAATACAATGTAAGTCATTTTTCTATTTATGCAACTACTAAGATACAAACCCTAAATTTAGCTCCAGCATATGACATGAACCTTAATTTTGGTCTGGGTCCTAATTTTGTTAGCAGTTATAAATATAGCGAGAAGACCCTAGATAACATCACAATACCAAGTGACTCGTTTACCAATCAAACTACTACTAATTTAAGTTTTAATCTTGGCGCTGGATTAAAGATAAATAACCTTCTGAATGGCCAACCCTTGGAGTGTGGTTATAAGTTCTTTTATCTAGGTGAAGGCAGTCTAAAAAAGAATAATTCGCAGATAATTAACAAACTTAAAACTGGCACCCTATATGCAAATGCCCTCACTTGCACATTTACTGTAGCATAATAACTTTTAATCAAGGATTGATCATGAATACTTTTTTAAAGAAATCACTTTTTCTTGTATGTACAATCTCATCTGTGTATGCAAATCCATTTTTTAATGTAACAAGTACAGTTGATACTCTATCTATTAATACAACAAATAATACATTTTATAATACTGCTGGAATCAAAATTAAAACTCCTTTTGTAAATATAGCTAATCCGGGAGTGAATTGCACAATGGCTAGCAATGGTTACTGCATTTTTTCTGTTGGTGGTCAATCAGCTACTCAAATCACCATGGCTGGCTTAGGAAGCAGTGTTGTTGATTTTGCTTTATGTTTAAATGGCCATGGTGCATTATCGTGTCAAAATTATCAGGTAAAAAAACCTATTAATTTAGATAATGCTGATTTTAACTTTTATGATCTCAAACAAGATTTAGAAAGTCCATACCGCGCTTTTTCAGTAGTCCCGGCTGGGGTTACAGATGGTGCATTCAATAGTTTTGCAACAACACCAACTAATGGGGACTATGCCATTGTTACAGGATTTGATGGCGCAGGTCCCGGACACATACGACTAGGTAAAGACTTACCAGCTGGATATTCGACTATTACTTTTGATTAGAGAGCAGGTTGGGATCTTGTTCCTTATGGTGCAACTATAGATAGAACATTTAAAGTTAGGATTGAGCCTTATGGCGGTGGCGATGCCCTACAAGAAACACTGATACTCACAGCTTTCGCTGGAACAAATGTTAATGATACTGGAGCACAAACAGCAACTGTTGATATTTCAAGCTTTGCCGGACGCTCCATTAGGGTTGTATTTGACTGGTATGTTCCGCAAGTCTTTACTGGTCCAGCATTATTCCAACTTGATAACGTGAATATTTTTTAAATAGAATAGAACAAACAAACATAATTAGCATTGATACCTACTATTAGTACCTGGGTACTGGCACCATTCCAGCAATGGTGTGTGATGCAGCACTGCTGGAGCCATATGTGAATACTACTGTGGGTACGTAAGTCAAACCATAACTGGGCACTGAACCAGACACACGTGCACTTGCAACTGTAGGTGCATAAGCGTGTGTCAAAGTTGAGGCTGGTCTCGCTGAAATACTAGGGGCTCCCAAGTAGATAGTCAAAAAACTATAAGTCTTATCAGCACGACGAGATACAGTTACTCGATAACCACTTTTAGCAAAATGAGTAAACTGAATGTATAATGCTCGAGCTAAAACGTCATCTAAGCAACTACGAATATCATATCTAGTATAACACCCAGCTAAATCAACCCTCACGCCTTTGCTTGGATCCCGTAAGTCTATGTCAGGAGCAACAGCAACTGCTTCTGTCATAGCTTTGAAAAGTGATAGCGCATAACCTTCTACTAATTTATTTCTTCCGCGCACTACTGCAGCCCGTAAAATGTTGCCTAGCTCTGTATCAGAAAACTTAGGGTTATGAAAAGGCAACCTAAAGCTCACCTCCCCCATGAAGCCGCGGAAATCAGAGCAGATAATACCTGCTCCACCTAGTTTTTCGATTATATGCTTCCGCATCTCCTCGAACCAATGAGAGGTACTACTAGAAAGCATGCCTGTACCAAAAATATAGTCCTTTGTGCTACTATTAGGTAAGTTGCTAAAAGCTCTCTCAATCTCTTCAGTAAGTGCGGGAAGAAAACTAGTTTGCCAGCTTCTTTCTAGATCTTGTTCTAGCTCTTTATTTTTAGCTTTTAACTTCGCAATCGCTAGTGCAGCTGATTCTTGTGGCACACCCATAATAACATCTCATGTGAATACAAATATTATGGGCAATTATAACATTCAAGTCTTTTGGATCAAGATTATCAAATATTAAACTATATCTATATTAATCAATTGCTGATAATTTTTTGGTAGTTTCAACCCACGTTTAGCTTGTTCACTATAATAATGTGCAACTTCTTCATGAGTTAATTCTTTTGTTTTATTTTTATCGTTTGTTAAGATAAGACCATTTTTACCTGAGAGCAATATTGCATGGGTTACATAATCTTTACGATCTTTTAGATCATTAGTATGAATATTAATTTGTTTATTCCCTTTGCCTTTAGCTAATTCTACTATATCTGCAACGGGCACCAACAATAAATTACCAGCTAATGTTGCCATCGCGAGCCATTTATGTTCTGGACTAATTAATAATGGTGGTAAGCAATAACTATGATTAGGGCAATTTAAAACACTCTTACCAGATTTATTTTTCGTATACAATTCACTTAATTTAGTTACAAAACCATAACCAGCATCTGATAACATAACAACTTTATTGTCATCACTACCCATTAACATTTGTACAAAAGATGATCCATCTGGTGGAGATAGTCTGCTAGTCAACGGTTCACCCTGGCCTCGAGCGGACGGTAAACCAAATGCTGAGAAAGCATAGCTTCTGCCGGTATTGTCTACCACATAAACATTCTGATTAGTTTTACTTAAATAATATGTCAATAAACTATCGCCTGTTTTATAACTTAATTGCTCTATATTAATCTCATGTCCTTTTGCCGCACGTATCCAACCTTTTTTAGATAGAATAATTGTTACATCTTCAGCCGGAATAGTGTCTTCTATCTTTATTACTTGTGCCTCTTTCCGCACGACGATTGGCGAACGACGTTTATCACCAAACTCTTGTTGTAAGCTTTGTAATTCTTTTTTAATTAAATTTTTCAATTTAGTTTCTGAAGCTAGGATAGCTTCTATATTTAAACGTTCTTTATTTAATTCATCTTGCTCAGCCTTTAGTTTAATCTCTTCTAGTTTAGCTAATTGCCGTAATTTAATTTCTAAAATAGCCTCTGCTTGAATTTCCGAAAGCTTATATTTTTTCATCAATACAGCTTTTGGTTTATCTTCTGTACGAATAATGTGAATAACTGTATCTAAATTTAAAAAAGCTATTAATAATCCATCTAAGATATGCAGCCTGTCTTTAATTTTATCTAGCCTGAAATTCAATCTTCTAGTTACTGTTGCAATTCTGTATTGTAACCATTCGGCGATAATTTTATCCAGACTTTTTACTTTGGGTTTATTATCAATACCTACTATATTTAAATTTACTTTATAGCTTTTTTCTAAATCGGTAACAGCAAACAGATGCCCCATGAGCTCTTCAATATCTACATTGCGACTTTTGGGAATAATAACAAGCCTAGTTGGATTCTCGTGATTTGACTCATCACGTAAATCGCTCACTAATGGTAACTTTTTATTTTGCATCAATGCAGCAATTTGTTCTAAAACCTTTGCACCTGATACTTGATATGGTAAAGCTGTAATAACTATATCGCCTTTTTCTACAGTATAAACTGCACGCATCTTAATAGCGCCATGACCAGTTTTGTAAGCAGCAGCTATTTCAGATTTAGGTGTAATAATTTCAGCTTCTGTAGGATAATCAGGGCCTTTTATAACTTCACAAACTTCTTTTAACGTAGCCTTAGGGTTTGTTAACAATAAAATACATGCATCTACTACTTCCGTTAGGTTATGTGGTGGAATGTCTGTTGCCATACCAACCGCAATACCTGTTGCGCCATTTAGTAAGACATTAGGTAACATGGCTGGCAATAACTCAGGCTCATCAAGTGTACCATCGAAATTGGGTACCCAATCAACAGTCCCCTGATCAAGTTCTTTTAATAATACTTGAGCATATTTAGATAATCTTGACTCTGTATAGCGCATCGCAGCAAAAGATTTTGGATCATCAGGAGAGCCCCAGTTACCTTGTCCATCTATAAATGGGTATCTATAGGAAAAATCCTGTGCCATCAAAACCATAGCTTCATAACAAGCTGTGTCACCATGCGGATGAAATTTACCTAAAACGTCACCGACAGTACGGGCAGATTTCTTATACTTTGCAGTAAATTTAAGGCCCAATTCACTCATTGCATAAATAATACGACGTTGTACGGGCTTTAAGCCATCTGCAATATGAGGCAAAGCTCTATCTAGAATTACATACATGGAGTAATCTAAATATGCTTTTTCAGTAAATTCTCTTAATGGTAATTGCTCAATACCTTCTAGACTTAGTTCGTTTTGCTTGCTCATATTAATTGATCTCTGCTAAATTACCTTTATCCTCTAACCAAGCTTTACGATCACTTACTCGTTTTTTAGCCAGGAGCATATCCATCAGCTCTGTGGTTTGAACTGCGTCATTGATAGTCAGTTGCACTAAACGACGGGTCGTGCGATCCATTGTTGTCTCACGTAATTGTTTTGGATTCATTTCACCCAACCCCTTAAATCGCTGTACGTTGATCGTACCTTTAAGATTTTCTGCTTTTATTCTATCTAACACGCCTTGCTTTTCTGAATCATCTAGAGCGTAGAATACTTCTTTACCAATATCTATCCTATATAATGGTGGCATAGCAACATAAACATGGCCATTTTTTACTAAAGCAGGGAAATGCTTTAAAAATAATGCACACAATAATGTTGATATATGTAACCCATCGGAATCTGCATCAGCTAAAATACAGACTCTATGATATCTAAGTTTTGATAAATCTGTGTCGCCTGGATCGACCCCTGTTGCGATAGCTATATCATGTACTTCTTTTGAAGCCAAAACCTCATCATGAGAAACTTCCCACGTATTTAAAATTTTACCCCTTAATGGCATAACAGCTTGGTAATCTCGATCTCGAGCCTGTTTTGCTGAACCACCTGCAGAATCTCCCTCAACTAAGAATAATTCTGATCTTCTTGGATCTTGAGAGGTGCAATCTGCAAGTTTACCAGGTAATGCCGGCCCCTGTGTAAGTTTTTTACGTTCAACTTTTTTACTAGTTTTTAATCGCGATTGTGCCTTTTCAATGACTAATTGCGCTAAGGCTTCACCTGTTTGTACATGCTGATTAAGCCATTGAGCAAATTGATCTTTTACGACACCCGATAAAAAGGCAGCTGCCTGCCTTGACGATAAGCGTTCTTTAGTTTGTCCTGAAAATTGCGGCTCTTTCATTTTAAGTGATAGAAGGTAACGACAATTTTCCCAAATATCTTCTGGGTTAATTTTTACACCACGCGGCAATAAATTCCTAAATTCACAAAAATCTCGTAAAGCATCTAATAAGCCTGCACGTAACCCATTTACATGGGTACCACCTTGTACTGTTGGTATAAGATTGACATAGCTATCTGTTATACCAACACTAGTGTCAGCTTCATTTTCAAGCCAGATCACAGCCCAATCGGCTGTTTCATCATTACCTTTTTGATGACCTAAAAAAGGTGATTTGGGTAAAAAACCCTCCTGTTGTAAACTCTGGACTAAATATGCTTCTAGGCCTTGATCATAGTACCACTCTACTGTTTCTTTTGATTCATTATCAGTAAAGATCACTCTCAAACCAGAACACAAAACAGCTTTGGCTTGTAAAATTTGCTTTAATTTAGAAACAGAGACTTTTTCTGTATCAAAATATTTTTTATTAGGCCAGAACCTAACAGTTGTACCTGTTTGATCTCGAGGTACTTTTCCTACTATTTCAAGCTCAGAGGTCTTGTCTCCATTAGCAAAAGCCATAGCATATAATTTACCATCACGAGCAACTTTTACTTCTAGTTTTTTTGATAACGCATTAACAACTGACACCCCCACTCCATGTAAACCTCCCGAAAAAGTGTAGTTCTTATCTGAGAACTTGCCACCCGCATGAAGCCTAGTCAAAATTAATTCTATGCCAGAGATCTTATGCTCTTTATGGACGTCGACAGGCATCCCGCGACCATTATCAGAAACTTCAATAGAACCGTCTTTGTGCAAAGTTACTGTTATTAAATTTGCATAACCAGAAATAGCCTCATCAACGCTATTATCTATAATCTCTTGCGCTAAATGGTTAGGTCGCGTAGTATCAGTATACATCCCTGGTCGTTTTTTTACGGGATCTAAGCCACTTAAGACTTCTATCGACTCTGCGGTGTAATTTTCGTTCATAGTATAATGTAGTTTATTTAATTAATTGGCTTAGATATGCCTAATGTATAACTTTCTTAAATTATGCAGTAAATTTAACAATAGTAAAGAGCCAGACAGAGAGACACACCCATAATCATAATTATTATATATTTTTACATATAACATTATTCAATGAACACTAATTCTTTTATTGATCCAACTATCGTTCCTGTGTATTCAGTTGAACTACTCAATACCAAAATAAATTTACAGCTACAAACTCAATTTAATATTGTTTATGTAGAAGGGGAAATTTCTAATTTAGCAAAACCTACTTCAGGTCATTGCTACTTCACATTAAAAGACGATAAATCGCAAATACGCTGTGCTTTTTTTCAAACTGACCAACGGGCACAAAAGTTACAAAACTTAAGTTATCTAAAAAATGGCCAAAAAATTATTGTGCGTGCTAAATTAAGCATCTATATCCCACGCGGTGATTACCAATTGATAGTCGATAATATTTTCCCTACAGGTCTGGGTGAATTACAAATAGCTTTTGAGCAATTAAAGCAGAAATTACTTAAAGAAGGTTTATTTGATCCCCAATATAAAAAATCAATCCCACAAATCCCTAGTATTATTTGGGTAGTTACATCTAAAACTGGCGCAGCTATTCGAGATATTTTGATCACTTTAAAAAAGAAACTTCCAACAATTACAATAAATATTATTCCAACTCTAGTACAAGGCAAGATGGCATCTGGCCATATTATTAACGCATTAAATTTTGTGGATAACCATAGCAATCCAAAAACCGATGTTATACTTCTTGCACGCGGTGGTGGTTCGTTAGAAGATCTCTGGGCTTTTAATGACGAACAACTTGCTCGCACTATTTTTACATTAAAAACTCCCATTATTACTGGCATCGGCCATGAAACAGATTCTACGATTGCAGATTTTGTTGCTGATCTACGAGCAGCTACTCCAACAGCTGCCGCTCTTGCGGCATGTCTAGATAGCAGTGATTACAAAAAAAACATGGACAAACTACAAAAATATATTTCTAAGCTCTATAGTAATTATATTGATAATATTTCAGAAAAATTAAAATACTTAAAGTTGCGGCTATCCCAGCTCCACCCTCAAAATACCATACTTATACAACTGCAACAAACTGATGAATTACAGCTTAAATTATCAAAAAGCATTAACCAAAGCATCAGTTCCTATCATCAACAAATTGATATATTAAGATATAAATTACAAAGCACCAATCCCTTAAATATATTAAGAATACAGGAAAATAATTTAAAACATCATATAACTACATTAAACTACCTGATAAAAAATATATTGACTATCCATAAAAATTCTTTGACTCAATCTGTGAAAAAGTTAAACTGTATAAATCCTTTAGAAGTTTTAGCAAGAGGTTACAGTATATTACAAAATGCTCAAGGAAAGATTATAACTAATTCTAACTGTATATCAGCAGAAGAAATTATTATCGCAAAACTATCTATTGGCTCGCTACAATGCAAAGTAATACAAACAGACAATAATTGAATATGAGCATAGCAATTATTACATAACTACTCTAGTAAACGTGAAAAACGAGTTAGGAGGGGGAATAATGTCTAAGAGTGCAACAGAACTTCAACGATTATTTAATGATGAAACCAAACAGTCTTACCTTCATATCTTTTTAAAATTAAAAGATAAATACCCCGACATTATTAATACATTTGCAACTTTAGATTCCTCTACTTTTAATATAGCCTGCACCAGCTTTGAACTTGAACACATTACCAAAAGAGACAGAACCGTTTATCACGATCTCAACCTTTTCCCACCTCCAGCTGCAGCAGAGACTTTGACCGTGGTTTTGGATTTGGATCAAACTTTAATTAATGCCATTCAATTGGGTTCTAACTTTATTGTTTATTATCCTAATTTTGTTCTCACTTTTATTAAATTATTAAGCCACATCCCTGGTATACGGCTAGTCTTATGGACAGCTGGAATAACTCCATACGCTCTTAAAGTATTAGAAATTATCGATCCAGAGATAAAGATAAAACATGTTATCTCTAGAGAAACCGTTCATACAGCTGCAAATTGGCATCCAGATAAAACAATTTATGACCATAAATCAGATTACGATGGAAAAAAAAATCTTAATTGGTTACGATGTGACAATGTTCTTATTTTCGACAACTCCGTTTCGGTTTCAATGCCAGCATATATGAAAAGCCATTTAACATCATTTCCAAATATTTCTGATAACATTATAAAAGTCCAAGATTTCAAAGCAACAGAAGAAGGACCATCTGATGATTACACTTTACTTGCTATATTGTATTATACGATGTATCTAACAGATTTAATTAACACTTCATCAAAGTCCATCTGTACTCTTCTAACAGAATCAACAACTTCTGCAATCTCCATCAGACCTGCCAGTTTTTTAAAAAAATATTTTGAACATGTAGATGCAATAGCAACTACTCATCTTTATGAAACCTATACTTTTGATATACAGTTTTTACAAGCTCTAAAGGTTATTCAACAAAACTATGTTGTCCTTATTGAAATGGCAGCAAGCGAAGCCTTTTCTCTCCATTCACCCATACTCATGAGCCCACCAACCTCACCGAGTACGACAACGTCGATATACGAAGAACCAGCAATATTACCCATAGTGACCATGTCAGGTTTTGTACAAGACCATCTTTTATCTCTCGATCCCAAACCAACTCCAACACCTGATCCCTTGCTTACTTCAGGATCAGCTCTAGGCTTAGAAACATTATCTCTTGTGCGAGAACATATAAGAAAGCAACCCATACGTAGCTGGACAAGATTTATAGATTTATGGTCCGCCATTGAGCCTAAAGTAAATGCTAGTGCACTATTTAAAGATACTGATCTGGATTCAGACGTTCACCAAAAACTTTTAGAATTCGCTAAAAGTTATTTTGGTATTTCAGTCCTCACAGCTAGAGTATCGCCAAGGCCTGGTCTCTGACACCTTGAATTTTTTCTAGCAATGTCACAACATTAGCACCCTCGCGACCATCTGTTCTAGGGGTTTTACCATTATTAATGCAATATATAAAATGTTCTACTTCTGCCCTCAGGGGCTCACACTCCTGCAAAATAACAGAACTTCCTGATTGTCTTACGCTGTCATCATAATCATTATAGATGAACAATTTTAATTTGTTTGCCCAATCCATAGTATCATCGAATATGAGCATCCCTAAAGTTCCAGCAACCCAAAATTTCTGTTCTTTTTTAGGATGCAACCAGGAAGAGCATACTCTTGCTTTTATCCCATTTACAAAGTCTAGTCTCACATCAATAAGATCTGAATTAACCCTATCATTTTCAAATTTTAAATTTAGTAAATTTTCTTGCCATACTTTTACATCCGTTACAGCTGATTTAACAATTCCAAGAATCATTGAAAGATCGTGAGGCATTAACTCCCATAAAATACCAATCTGAGGGCGTACAGGTCCTAAATGTAACCTTGTAGATTCAATATATTTTATATCACCAATAATACCCTGTGCTATCAGCTCCTTAATTTTTCTATAGGCATTATGGTACTGTAGGATATGCCCAACCATCACTATTTTTTTCTGTGCCTGAGCCAATTTGCTGATCTCTATAGCCGCCTGGCTAGACATGGCTAGAGGTTTCTCTACAAAAACATGCTTACCTGCTTTTAAAGCTTCTATGGCATATTTTTCATGCAAATTTGCTGGTAAAACAATAGCAACAGCCTCTATACGTTTATCTAACAAGATCTCTGGCCAACTTTTTACAGATACCTCATACTCAAAAGAGAAAAGATCAGCTTTTTTAGTATTATGATCACAGATTGCAACTAAAACTCCAAGTTCATAACAAACACGAACAAAATTTTTACCCCAATTTCCTATACCTACAACAGCGATATTTTTATGACTCATTATAAACTCTAGAGTGTTTAAATTTATTTGTTTTATATCTTTATACTTTAACCATTAGCTCGTTTAGATAAAAATAAGAAAGATAAGAAAAATTAGAAAAATATGTTAACATTTGTCTAACTATTTTTAGCACCTTATTACTATGCCCAACGAAACAAATCATAACTTATTAAAAAACAAAATAATACTAATTACAGGTGCAACTCGCGGCATTGGACAACAATTAGCTCTAACCTGTGCCAGTCATGGGGCAACTATTATTGCACTTGCTAAAAATAAAAAAAAATTAGAACAGCTATTTGATAACATAACTACTTTAAATCTTCCTGAACCCAGTCTGGTGCCCTTTAATCTAGCAGGAGCAACCCCTGAAGATTACAAGAATCTAGCTGCTCTCATAGGAGAACAGCATGGCAAGTTAGATGGTTTAATACATAATGCCGCTACTTTAGGAATAAAAACAGAATTAGTTCATTACGATATTTTAAAATGGTATGAAACGATACAAGTTAACCTTAACGCGCCTTTTTTATTAACCCAGTCTTTATTGCCTTTATTAAAGTTATCTCCACAAGCGTCTATTATCTTCACCACCGCAAATGAAGCACAACAAGGACAAGCCTATCAGGGAGCTTATAGTGTCAGTAAAGCAGGTATTAAAAATTTAATGGAAGTTTTTGCAGCGGAGCTGGAAACTTATAGCCCTAATATTAGAGTTAATGCAATAAACCCTAATGCTGTTTATTCTGGAATGTATACACAAAACTATCCTGGAGCACACCCCGGCTCAGTACCAGATGTAACAAAACTAATGCCTTTATACCTAACTTTATTAAGCGATTATTCAGCTTACATGCATGGTAACACCCTAAACTTTGACCTCTAGCTAACTTTGTCCAAGCTTATTGCCACAATCGCCATAGTTAGATATAAGATTACTTACTAAGATTATATACCAAAATTGTACGCCAAAATTATTGTGTCATCTAAACAAATATAGTATTATTAGCTAACAAAAATATAGTTAGATTAATACCAAATGAACAGAGATGCTCTCAGATACTTTTCAAATTACTTCATCTACTCTGAAGATCGTTACATAGCCTGGCTATTACTTTTAGGCTCCATATTAACCATTATTGCCACAGTAGCCCTAACCGTTGCCTTCACTTGGTGGAGCGCCGCATTCATGCAGATCTTAATCGCTAAGAATTTACCTTTATTAATTCAAAATATTAAAGTATTTTTACTGCTCGTTGGAGCCACTGTCGCAGTTGAGAGCCTATACAGCTACTTTACCCAAACCATAATTGCCAGATGGCGAGATTGGTTTACTACAAAATTTTTTGATAGATATCTTTTTGAGCAAAAGAACTATTTAGAGTTGTCTCGCAAACAGACTTTAATTAAAAATCCTGGTCAAAGAATTCAAGAAGACATACACTCTTTTGTAAAAAAAACTATCGAGTTTAGTCTTGGATTATTTAGCTCTTTACTAAATCTAGGTGCGTTTATAAGCTCTTTATGGATTCTGGGGGGTACTTTAACCTTTGTAGCTTTTGGGACTACTATTATTATCCCAGGTTATTTAGTTTGGGTATCTTTAGGCGTCGCTGTTGTATCCAGCGCTGTAACACGTATCGTTGGCTATGGATTAGGTGACTTACATAGCAAGCAAGCTGGTTTAGAAGCTGATTTTAGAAAAAGCATTGAGATTGTTGAAGAGGAAGCTGAAAACATTGCTCTTGAGCATAGCGAAAAATATTATAAAAAATCTGCTTCTAGTAAATTCCAATCCATCATTCAAAATTCTTATAAAATAATCACAAAAAATACCCTTGTTTTAACCTTTCAAAATATTTTTGGCTACATCCCCACTGTTTTACCTTGGATTACAGCGGGACCATTATACTTTGCGGGCAAGATAGGAATTGAGCAGTTTGCACAAATTGGCTCATCTTTTAGTGAAGTGAATAATGCGCTGTCCTGGTTTGTTAACACTTATATTTCTTTATCGCAATATAGAGCCAATTTAACTCGTATTGTTGAATTAGAAAAGGCTCTAAACAATACTACCAGCAAATCTGAACAAAAAGCTATAAAAATTAGCCCAACCGCCGAGCATAAGATTGTAATACAAAATTTAGATATTACCTCTCCCATTGATTCTAAGTTAATTATACATAATTTATCTTTTACTTTTACTGCAGGTGAAAGTATTTTAATTAAAGGTAATTCAGGTCTTGGAAAAAGTACTTTAATCAAAGCTATTGCTGCTATTTGGCCCTATGGTAAAGGAGAGATTTCAACGCCTGCTGGACAAAACATACAGTTTCTACCACAAAAGCCAGTACTACCAGCGTCTGAAACTTTAAAAGCAATTTTATCTTATCCCGATGACGTAACTACATATACCGAACAAGAATATGAAGCAGTACTAAGAGATGTAAATCTTAGTCAATTCATTAAAGATTTATCTGTAGTAAAAGAATGGCGTAAACAATTATCTCTAGGAGAGCAGCAACGAATTTCTTTTGCAAGAGCATTATTGAAAAAACCAAGTTGGTTATTCCTAGATGAAGCGACAGCTTCACTCGACGTGACTAATGAAGAATACTTATATTCTTTATTACGCACAAAATTGCCCAAAACAACAATTATTAGTATTGCTCATCGTGATGTTAGCCGGTTTCATGACAGCATCATAACCCTTAGCAAAAGCGAGACAGGGCAAACACAAATAACCAAATCAACACCCACATCTGCAATCACAAGTGTATTAAAAACCGTTTTACATTCAGCAGCAGTGACAACTGATTCAGATGATACTCAAGCAGAAATGATGGTCCCACTAACCTGGCCTATAGATACAATGCAAGCACACTATACATGCTAAGTGCTTTAATGGTGGTTTCATACAGCAACTTTATAAAAAAATAAACACACTTCCAAACCAAATAATATTTTATTTGCAATAAGTCGTCTATACGCTATTATATTGCTAGATGTAACTACTTGCTATGACAATTGCATATGACAACTGATAATAAAATCAATTTAATTATAAATGGCGCCAGAGGCCGTATGGGACAAGAAGCGGTGGCAGCCGTAGCAAACGAACCTAGCCTAAAGTTAGTTGCCGCTTTAGATAAAAATGATGATCTGGGTGTATCCATAAGAGTCTTTAAAGCTGATGTTGTTTTAGATTTTACTAATGCTGAAAGTGTCTTTGAAAACACTAAAATTATTATTACTAATAAAGCATGCCCGGTTATTGGCAGCTCAGGTTTATTACCAGAGCAGATTTCTGAATTAGAGCTACTTGCAAAACAAAACAACGTTAGCGGAATTATAGTACCTAACTTCTCGCTAGGTGCTGTCTTAATGATGAAATTCTCAGCATTAGCCGCTAAATATTATAGCCAAATAGAAATAGTGGAACGCCATCATCCTAACAAGCTAGATGCTCCATCTGGAACTGCTATCCGAACAGCAGAGCTAATCTCAGCGCAACTAAACCCTAAGAGTATCCATAATCATATATCTAAAGAAACTATCCCTCATGCGCTAGGAGCTAACCACAAAAACATCCCCATTCATTCTTTAAGATTAAATGGTTCCTGTGCTCATCAATCAGTTTATTTTGGTGGCAATGATGAGACTTTAACTATAACTCATGATAGCATGCACCGCCGCTCTTTTATGCCTGGTGTGGTGCTAGCCTGCAAAAAAGTTAAAACCCTTAATGGCCTACATATTGGACTTGAGAGCCTTATGGATCTTAGTGGAACTTAATCCAACTTTAATCCAACTTAGCGATCCCTAGATACTCTAATAAATTTTTACTACTGTTCCAATTATGCATTAATTCCTATTCAGAATAATTTTCTTAGATTTTTTGAGTACTTTGAACGTTTTTATAACGTTTTTAGTTTACAAACTATATGCTTCATGGTATTATCCGTTATTCATGGCTATGCTGTACAATATATATCCACCTATTTCTTCCAGCATAGATTGTAATAAAATACAGTAACTACTATTAGGAGTTTATTATATGAAGTCTAAGTCTCTAGTACAGTCTTGGTTAGAAGTTGAACTTAATATTAATGGCAAAACGCTAACACAAGCATTAGCTGCTCTAAATGGCAAAATGGAAAGCAGCCACACTCATTCTCGTGTTAACGAATGGAAAGAGAACCGCAATGGCCGTGGCGAACGCTTACCACGTGATTTACGCATGCATATGGCAAAACTTGTCATGAAAGATGTTTTAAAGTCAGCCGGTATTGATGCAGATAAATTATCTAAAAAAACCTTAAATAAATTGGCTGAACAATTAAGCTAATAGTTTTTTTAAGACTCTGAATCGTCACTGATTTGGAGTCTTATATGCCACTAATTGCTTATCAACTACTTTGTATTTGCTCATACTCTTTTTTAATAATATCGTCAAACTTGATGGTATTAAACATATTAACCCATTCATCAACCACAGCTAAATTCACATGATCATTATTAACTAGCTCACCATTTAATTGATATAACCCCAAGGACATAATAACATCCTCTAATAAATTTCTAGCGTCTACAAAAGATTTTATTTTTTCAAGCTCGCTATTCATTGATGCAATTTTATCTTTAATCACCTCTTGCTCACTATTCATCCCTGTTGATAATAAATTTAAATTATGTTTATAAATCGCTGTCGTATATGTACTTTCTTTTTCTGCAAGATTATAGTCATATTGTCGCATTTTATAGTTGTATAGCAAAACTCTTATTTCTCCAAGAACAACTGCACTTGAAGCAAGATAGGTTAATTCTTGCGCTTTAATTTGTGTCTCAACCGTATCAATAGCAGGCTCAATTGCAGCAAGTTGCAATAAATTCCAGGCTAAATGAACATTATCTGACCACCAATTTTGGAATTTTAAAAACTTATCACTATCGTAATTATATCCCATACTAAAACCAAATGATGGTAATTTTTCAAGCACCACAGCAATCTTTTGCCTCTTTACCTCCTTAGTTTTATAAGATGCTTCAGTAATTTCCGGTCTATTAAAAAGTGCTACTACATCGAGACTTGCTAAGTTACTATTTACTACTGGGAGTTTACTTAAATATTTATCTAACGGCTTTAAAACAACCATATTGGAATCAATTTGATTCGTAGAATTAAAATTAATTAAATTTAATAATTTGTCTCTTGATTGATTAAAATAAACAAGATGCTCTCTTGTTACTTTATAAAGATCTAATAAAATTTTTCTGTTTGCTAATAATTTATCTCTTTCACCGATCTCTTGCTCTATTGCCGCATCTGTTAGTTTTAAAGAATCACTGATAGATTGCTCTACATCACGAATCTGCTTATTTATCTCTTGTGCGTAGTAAGCTAATGCATAATTTTTCACTACATCATTGATTACTTTCATTGCTATCTTTTTACGTTGTTCGGTCGCTGCTAAGTATCTATCACTTGCCTGCTTTGCTTTTATATAACTTAAACCAAAATCTAATACACTCCAATTAAATAAAATAGTACCCGTTTTAATAGTATGCGGTATAAGACTTTGACCAGCCCCTGTTGAAGTATTAATTAAGTTTTTAATATAATCTTTATTTCTATGATCATAGGCTGTATTAACATCTATTTTAGGATAAAGATCTAGTTTAGCTAAATCATATTGTTTATAAGCCAAAGCAGCTTGCATCTTATTTAGTCGATATTCTAAGTTATTCTCAATAGCAAGGACAATTGCTTGCCTTAGATCTACACTAATAATGTTCTGATCTTTGTATTCTAGATTATCTAATGATTTATATACTTGGTTTCTTTTTTCTAAGCTACTTAATACTTCTGGCTGGACAGAACATGAGCTAGTTAAAAACGTAGCTATCGAAGTAAATATAAGCAAGATCCCTATGCGTCTATTAGATTTCATCATTTTTCTTAATTATTATTAATAATTATTATTTTTATAATTATGATATATTAAGTTTAGCCAAGTTAACTAAGAACTCCACTGTTCGGCGAACTAATATGCGTAAAAGTTTAGACATGCCTGAGAAGCAAACACGAATTTTATTTGCTGGTCCTGTAGGTAATATAGAATTATTAATCTCACCAACTACTCCAGGTGATATAATAGCTATCATTTGCCATCCACACCCACTTTTTCAGGGAACGATGGATAATAAAGTTGTTTACACAGCTCACAAGGCACTCACAGGTTTAGGATACACGACAATCCGCTTTAATTTCAGAGGCGTTGGCTTGACTCAAGGCAAACACAATCACGGCATTGGTGAAACAGATGATCTATTAGCCATCATAGGTTGGATAAAAAACCAGAGAGCTAATGCCAAAATTATTTTAGCCGGCTTTTCATTTGGGGCCTATATTGCATTAAAAGCTAGTAAAAAAACAGAATGTGCCTGTTTAATTTCTATTGCTCCTGCGGTCCACCACCAAGATTATAAGCTATATCTACCTTTAGATATACCATGGTTGGTGATACAAGGCACAGCTGATGAGATTGTACCAGCAAATTTAGTTTTTGAGCTTATAGAAAATTTTAGTAATCCTTCGCTAACTACTCTTATTAAATTTCCCGATACTGGTCACTTTTTCCATGGGAATTTACCTCAGCTAAAGGATGCTATCACAAGTTATTTCTTAAAGATATTAAATAAGTGACTTACCTAGTTGTTTAATTTCTTTTTTATTCAAAATTTTAATGACATGTGGTAGGATGTAATAAGACTATTTATAGCTGAGCTGGAGCTTTATGATTTCGTTTTTTATTATTTTATTGATTACTATCCCTATCTCTTGGTTTGTGGGGTGGCAAACTAGAGCATGGTTAGGAATACCTTCAGAACTTGAAAAAAGCTTGGCAGCAGATCTAGAAGAAGCAAAAAACCAATTAAAAAAATATCAGGTTGACGTCAACCACCATTTTGAAAAAACAGCCCACCTTTTTAATCAGATTTTAATGCAATCAAAAAATCTTCACGATTACCTTTTAAGTAGCTCCAAGGAACTTTGTTTTCCTGAATCAGTGATTAGCAGCATGAAAATAGCCAACAGCGACCCTGAAAGCTGGCATGAGTTAATTGTAAAAAACAATGCTCACAAAATTGATCCAACCAATACCGAATTTATGGATCATAATTGGCACCCAACGTATTTTGAAGCTAGAGATGCTAAATATGATTTTGGAGATTTTAAAGAAAAGCTTAATCTTAACTTAAAACCGCTGTCTAACAACAAAACAGACAATTTAGATCCCACTGATAACACTGATAGCATTGTAGATAACATGGCTTTTGATGGTCCTATTAACAACTTTGAACCCAAAGATTTAACCAAAGAGACTAGCACTCCTCCAAGTTTACCCAAAACAACAGAACTTGAACGACTTGAAGAGAAAGTTTAACCTGTTAAATTAAATAGCATAACCATAAAGTAGAAAAACTATGATTAAAATTACATCTCTAAAATTTTTCAGCTTATTGGCTTTATCTATTCTATTTATCAATATTAGCGCATTGCCTTTAAACATTGAAGATAAGCGTAGCCTATCTCCTATGCTAAAAAGAACCATGCCCTCAGTAGTTAATATCAAAATTTTTAATAAACAAAAATTTACCAAACTTCTCCAAGAACAAGAAAACAACCCCAACTATAAAGGCCCTAGAGTTCCTGAAAATGGCATGATTGGCATGGGCTCGGGTGTTATTATTAATTCTAAAGAAGGTATTATCGTTACTAATAATCATGTTATTGCTGATGCAGAAAATATTATTGTGACGCTGCATGATGGTCGCAAAGCTAATGCTACGTTGATTGGTACAGATCCTGATTCTGATTTAGCAGCTATTAAAATTGCAGCAGAAGGATTATCAGCATTACACCTTGCTGATTCAGAAAAAACAGATATTGGTGACTTTGTTGTGGCTATTGGTAGCCCATTTGGGTTAAATCAAACTGTAACATCAGGTATCATTAGCGGCAAAGGTCGCATGATTGGTCTTGAAGGCTATGAAGATTTTATTCAAACTGATGCATCTATTAATCCTGGTAACTCTGGTGGTGCTTTAATAAACTTAAAAGGTGAACTAATTGGAATCAACACTGCTATACTAGCCCCTGACGGGGGAAGTATCGGCATTGGTTTTGCTATCCCATCCAATATGGCGAATGTTATCGTAGAACAGTTATTACAATTTGGTAAAGTCAGGCGTGGTTTATTAGGTGTTATCGCACAAACTTTAACACCAGAGCTCGCTACTGCTTTTGGGAATGCTAAGCAAAAAGGTGCCTTAATAGATACTATTGCACGCGACTCTATTGCATATAGCAGTGAACTTAAAGTAGGCGATATTATTGATGAAATAAACGATCGCAAAATCAATACAGCTGCAGATTTGCGCAATACTATAGGCCTCATCCCCATTAATCAAAGTATTAAAGTCCATATCGTGCGCAATGGCGATCCACGAACATTCTCAATAAAGCTACTAGATCCAAAAGAAATGAAAACACGTGCGCAAAAGATATACCCAGCACTAGCTGGAGTCTATATAGATTCTGTTAGCAATGTTAATATACCACATATGGGGGCTATTAATGGGCTACAGTTATTAGATGTTGTAGTAGATAGCCCGGCATGGCAGCAAGGTTTAAGGCCAAGTGATATTATTATATCTGCCAATAATAAAAAAACTAATGAACTAACAGACCTTGAAAAAGCTATTTATGACAAAAATAAGCCACTGTTGCTACAAATAGCTAGGAATAATGCTAGTTTTTTTATGGCAATTAAGTCCACATAATCCTCTAACCTCTTGTAAAACAAAGAGCTCTTAGAGCCTGTTCAAAATCTTAAATCAATAGGCTACCACTTGCGGGCTCTATTTAACTCCATTTTAAATCTGGTTAACTAACAACAAACTTGCTCCGTGTGCTATACTTGCAGGAAAAGGCAGTGGGAGTTCAATCCATGTCAAGCATCTTTGAGGATTTATATACCGGTAGCGCCGGTCTCCACTTTACAAGTGTCCCTTCTGGCGAAATTGATATCCCCAGACTTATACAGGGCAATCACGATTTCTGGATAGCCTATGATGAGACAGCGTCAAGAAAGCCAAAAAAAATCATTTTTGCAGATTGGTCGCATTCAATGTGGAGTAACGAATTTAAACAGGAAGCTCAAAAATTATTTAATGAATTACACCGCTTAGGTTTTGAGTTTTACGAATCCACATCGTCAGGACTTAAGAAAAAAAGCTTTGATGTAGCAAATCCTGATGCATACACATGGTTTGTAGAGCCTTTTATTAGGATGGAGGCACTAGAAGGCCACCTTACAGATTTATCTTTATCCAGAGATGATGTTTTTTTTCTAGACTATCATAGTTTACGAAGATTACTAGGTAAAAAACATCACGATTGTATTGATATTTCATTAATTCCTGACCAACATCCTACTACAGAGCATTTTTCCTTTCCTATATCTGAAATCTTAAAAGCAACTTCCACAGATAAAATGATTTGCACAGAGTTATCTTCGCGGACATTACACTTAATAGATTTATTTAAAATAAGAGCAGAAAATATTTATATAAAAACATTATCTTTGGAAACGTATACTACCTATTTTTCTAGATTTCAAACCTTAGATGTCAGCAATGTTAAAATTGTTGAGTTTGATATTATATCTCTAGAGACACTATCACCTGAGATATTAGGTAAAATCAAAGCGATGCTAGTAAGTGACACTCTTTCAGAAATTAACATAACCTCCAAACTCAACTTCACAGAACTTATGGAGCTCCTAGGAACTTTAGATTACTCAAAAATAAAATCTATCCACCTGTGTGATGAAAAAATAAATGCTGCTCAACTAAAAACATTAGCTGGTAAGATCCCATCTCTTGAAAGACTATCTTTCATGTACGAACTATCACCTGATATTTTCACAGATGGATCTCTTATATCTAGTTTATTAGGTAAGCCGCTGAAGCTAGATATGGGTGATTACACTATATCTGACCAAAGTCACTGTATTGATTTGTCGCCATTTATTGTTGAAACCTTAATAATTAGCCCTGCTGGAAAAGATGCATTAACAGTAGAAATTCCAACTACATGTAAACGGTTACAATTTGAATCAGTTTCACCTGAAAGCACAGTAAGTTTTATGGGCAAAATCCCTAACGAGATTTGGATTGTTATCAAACCTAATACCCCGTATGAAAAAATACTTACTTGGCTACCAAACGTTACAGATTATAAGAAACTACATCTCCTAGTGCTACATGAGTCTACCGGCTCAACATCAACGCCAATACCACTAGGCCGGATATTAAATCATTTTTCAAATATTGAAGATCTGGAGATTAGATCTGACATTGATTGTCCATTTGATATTTCAAGCATACCACTTTTGCCTCAACTAAGAACTTTAAGTATTTCAGGAAGATCGCTACAACACGTTCTCTCACATACCTTACCATGTACCCCAAATTTAAAAGAACTTCATCTTCAAAATCTCCATATTAGAGATTCATTACCTGTTTTAGCTCATTTATATGCGTTATCAACAATTCATTCAACTGTTCCAAAAATAGCTGAATTCGCTCCCAATTTAAAGATGTTGTCACTATTAAGAGTTTTCTCCCCTCAACCCCTGCCAGCAATAGAATGGTTAAGCACACACCAAATGGATGCAGCAATCGATACAGAACTAATGCGACAACTAGTTAGCCTAAGGTATTTTCAACCAAGTACACTTATTACAGCATCTAGGGAAGGCTTACTCATTATGCCTCCAAATGGTGTCACTAGAGGAACCAGCACCTCTCCCTTACCATCAGCCCCCCTCCCGGGTACACCACCAAAGCTTCATGCTCTTGATAGTGATACTGAAGCAAAGGACGCAACTTTCAGAGCAACACAATACTTCGAATCACTAACTACGGGAATCGCTTCTCCCCATGTAAGCACGTATCGACTTGAAATATATGACACAATTGATGTAAGCGGAATGTACCCCTCCTATCAAAGTACTTCTGAAATTACATTAGATGCAGCATCGCCATCATTTGTTTTTCTGACAAGCGTACAAGACTTTACAGCCACTACAACGCCTAGTGTTAATACATTTCACGGGAAAGCTGAGTTAACAATTAAGGAAGAATGGCAGGCCCTACCATCATTATCGCCGCAAGAAAAGATAACACAACTAAAAATATTTGGCATATCAAGCGACGATGAGTTTCAAAAGAAATTTGAAATTAAGTATTCTTCAAAAAATAATTTATATTATATTAGATCACGCACTTCAGCTCCTCATAAAGTAACCGTCGAATATCGCATCGAAGTACCCACTAAGAGCATCTCTCTTCCTCATGACATCACAGAAACAGTCGCAGCATACCGTTCGTATACATCTGGAAAATTAGAACTTACTGATGGGGCAAAGGCTCAAGAAAGATTAGAGGCTATACGAACCCAAAAAAAAGGAGCCTGCCGCCATAGAGCGGTAGCTTTTGTAGAAGAAATTAATCGACGTGGCACATATAAAGCAAGATTAATTTTAAATATCTGCCATGCTTATGTAGAAATATTTTATAATGGTCACTGGCATCCTGTTGATTTAGGAGGATATCCCGCGAACATTATAATTGCAAACTCAATACCAGGCTTAGATAGAGCTTTCAAAACATGGGAAGTTGCTCCCAAAACCGAATATAGTTCTACATTAAAATATGCTCAAGATTTATTTCAAAAAGAAGGTAGAAATCTTTTAATTGATGCTGATACAATAAACGGACAATTAACCACTGTATTATTACTTGATTACGCTAAACGAACTAGTAGACCAGTATTTTATGTTGATTCTCCTAGTGACTTACGATGCAGCTCTCCTTTCTTAGAATTACAAGAGAGTGGGATTGGAAAAATGATGACGCCTCCTGGTGGCGCATTATATAAGTTTTTACAAGAACACTCGGATCGCCATCGCCGTGTAATAATAGTAAATTATAATAATTTCAGCCATACTGACCTTGTGGCTTTTAATTCACTATTAGATGATAGCAGAACTGCAGATGGCACAATCATCCCTAGTGATACTCTAATAATTGGCATTTATGATTATTCTAGTCCAAGATCTTATAAAGGTTCTGACTTTCACTCTAGGTTACATGAGATAATACCCGCCTTTCCTACAACGTTGCTAGAGAGAAAAATAGACACAAAATTTAAAATTACTCTAGATACTACTCGAGCAATACCAGACACAACTGTTGTCATAGATTTAGAACGATCGACTCAGTGGCGTAATATTTTATTAGGTTCCTGGAGAATTCTCCATGATGGTTTTAAGTTGGATAAAACCAGTTTTATTTCTGCTATTATAGAAAGACAACGGCGTATACACTTCCTCAATCCACCTAAAAGTTCAGAATTTGAATTATTCTACCAACAATTAATCATTCAAAAAAAGTTAGAGTATTATGGTAGAACACTTGAATTATCAGACGATGTTCAATTTAGCTTTGGTACAGGTTTTACTTTAACTCTACCCACTTGCGGTTCTTCTATAAAATTTACCCAAGCTATAGCTATAGGGTCAGATGATTCAAGACCAAAAAAAATTCTGGTTCTAAACCCTAGTAGCTTTGGTTTGTTCAGAAATGGTTTTTCAGTCATGGATGGCCAACTTCACTCTGCACCAGGATGGTTAGAAGAAGGTAAACCATCTGGCAATTGCTTTATAGTAGTTACTAGAGGCATACGTGAAGAGCAATGGTATCAATTATTAGAATCAGCCCGCAGTCTCAATGTGACCTTAAATATTCAGGTATTGCCTGGTGTTATTTTACCACCAGAGCTACAAGATAAAATAATAGCAGAACCAGCAGAACCAGCAGAACCAGCAGAACCAGCATTTGATGCTGATGCCAGATTAATAATCCCTGGTGATAAAAGAATAGTCATAGCTTCTTCCGATCCTGATTATACTATAGACACAATAAAGCAAGAAATACGCAATGGTAAAGGTAAAGCACCTATAGTAATAGATGTTACTGAGTATGGTAGTAAAGATCTATTGACTACTATATCTGCAGAACCGTCAGATACAGGGTCGAGGTTTACAGAGCGTACAGGGTGTGTTACTACGTTATTAGGCAATGACGAAACTGTGATTCTAACTGGGCAAATTAGTCATGAACTATTAGATGCTTTGGCAACAAAGATATTATTGAGAGATAGCGGTAAATTAATAATTGTTACACAACAAGCAGAATTATTTTCATTTGTACCAAAAAGATACATTGATGACAGAAAGCATCCTTCAGAACTCCCTTTTGTTCGCTTTAAAGCTATAGAGTGTATTAAACGGTCTGATACTAGTGTATCAACATGGCAACATCTATCTGTAGGATTAGAAACACTACCAGAGGATGCATATAAACCTTCAGACTTAAGCGCTTTTGAGTTTGACCAAGAACGATTAGTACAAGTAAATAAAGCTCTTGCTAGATATCCTTATGTCTTTCTTGCAGGTATGACAGGTGTAGGAAAAACAACATTTATACAAGAAGTATTACAGAAAGATAGTAACTATACAGTCTTTCATACCCTAAAAGAATGGGCCAAGGGTAGCAGTAGCAGCGATAAAACAAAAGTTCTTTTTATCGATGAGGCTAATATTAGTAGCCGTCAATATTCAGAATTTGAAGGTTTATTTGAGACGCCACCTTTTATTATTATTGATGGTCAGCGTATCCTTCTCACAGAAAAACATAAAGTTATTTTCGCTGGTAATCCTTTGAGTTACGGTAGTGAGCGAACAATGCCTAGATTATTTGCTCGCCATGGTCATACAGTAGTTTTCAAACCTATGTCTATAGGTTATATCCGTGAGAAAATATTAACACCTGTATTGGATGGTGATTTATCTTCAGCTGCAACTAAAAAAATTATTGAAGCATATCAATATTTATGCAGTATCTCAAGAGATAAAGTTCTTATAAATCCACGAGAGTTACAGATGATGGCATTAATGTTACGCGCAAAAACACACACAGGACATCCCGATAATGATAATACAGCTTTAGATATTATTCATACTATTGTACCTTCATTATTGTCTGAAGCACAAATGAAAGGATTCCTTGAGCATTTTCCGCGTCCCGCCCGTAGAGACGAAATATTTACAGCAACGTCATCTGGTTTTACCTGGGCTGATTCACGAGCAGACTTAAAACACCATCTAAAGTTACTATTAGAAGTTCGAGCCTTTAAACAATCAGCAGGTGCTGCTACAGATGCACAAAGATATGGCGGACTAGGTGGAATAATTGTTGAAGGCGAACCTGGTGTTGGCAAAAGCTCAGCTGTAATTGCTTTATTAAGACAAATAGGAATACCTGGCGCTGATATCAAAGAAATCAAAGCTAGTACCTGTCTTCCTGAAAAAAGAAAATTATTACTTGATGCATTTAGAAATGGAAAAATTGTTATTTATGATGAAATAAATACGGCACCTGACGAAGAGTTTTTAAATCAACTCTTAATGGGCATCGATCCTGAACGTAAAGAAACCAAACCACAGCCAGGATTTCTCTTAATAGGAACACAAAATCCAGCCGCAAAAAGTTCCGGTAGAAAAATTATCAGCGCAGCGCTTAAGAAAAGAACATTGCAAATAACCTTACCTGAATATTCTAAAGAGGAGATGGAGCAAATATTACATCAGAAATATCCTATAATCACTCCAGATGAAATCAAAACCATTGTAGATACCTATTGTTATGTTAAAAAATATGCTATAGAACACTTTAAAGAATCCATTCCAACCTTCAGAGATCTAGATAGATTTGCCTCTAGTATTAGTCATAGTAGGATCAAAACGTCCGCCCCTGGAGTACAGCCCAGAGAAGAAGTTCTAGCAGTCCCTGATGTATGTGCCAAGCTAGATGCAGAACGACCTTCAGAAGTTGTGCTTCGGAAACCTCCTGACGGAGAACCCAGACCTGATGCGACCTCAGCAGTTTCTTCATCAGAAGCAACTGCTGCCCCAACTGCTTCAATTTCACCTGTTAATTTAAGCTTGTGGCAAAAACTAAAACGCTGGTGCAATCAGCTTTTATCACAAATTTTAAGAATATTTAATAGTCATGAGCCAGCTGAAATACCAATAAAGACAGTTCGTCCTACTGCAGTACGTCCAGAAAGAGCTATGCAGGTACCAGACCCAACGGAAAAACAAGAGGATATAACTGCAGAAGAGATCACAGCTAGCAAAAGTTTTAAGGGTACTGAGAGCCCAGTAGCGCGTGACAAACAAAGATACAAGTGAGTACTATATATATTACATGTAACAAATAATTTCTAACAAATAATTTCTACTTCTGCCCCAGCTTCAAGCTCTGCTAAAATTGATTTTAGTTCAATAATAACTTCATTTATGCCTAATGCTGTTTGTTGATATTTTTTGTAATTAATATTATTACTATTGCCGTGTTCATGTCTTAATTTTTCGGCCAAATATTCTAATTCCGTAATACTACAATAATTTTCCGTATCTGATGTTTCAGCTAAAACTAATTTATCGTATGAAGCCTCACGTTTATTATGTTTTACCATTTGCATCAGCTGAGCCCTTGCTCCGCTTATAGTATAACCTTCATCATACAAAAGACCTCTGATGTTTCTCACCATAATCACATCTTCGCGTTGATAATAACGACGATTACCTCTGCGCTTAGATGGCTTTAATTGTGGAAATTCCTGCTCCCAGTAACGTAAAACATGAGCACGGACACCACATAAAAAACTAACCTCACCAATTGTAAAGTAGCGTTTACTAGGAATCTGTGGCAGCTTTGGTTTAGTTTTGTTATTCACTTTGCTCTGCTGATCCCACTTTGCCTTGGTACCCTTCAACTTTGGATTTTAACTTTTGACCAGATTTGAAAGTAACAACTCGACGCGCAGTTACAGTTACCTCTTTACCTGTTTTAGGATTACGACCTGGACGAGGCTTTTTGTCACGTAAGTCAAAATTACCAAAACCTGATAACTTTACCTGCTCTCCATCTTCCAAGGCTGCTCGTAACCTTTCAAAAAACACATCGACAAAATCTTTAGCCTCCCGCTTGTTCATTATCCCTAATTTTTCTGATAAATGATCAGCCATCTCTGCTTTTGTAACTGCATTCATAGTATTCTCCTTATATCCTATCTGACACACCAACGCGTTATCAATCTTTATAATAACTCTATTTACTCTCTTAACTGCCCAAAAAGATTTTTTGTTATCGAGTCAACTATTTTTTTCATCATTGCTACAATCTCTTCATCAACAAGAGTCTTATTTTGATGCTGAAACACCATGCTAAATGCGATATTTTTATAGCCTTGTGGAATTCCTTCCCCTTGGTATACATCAAAAATCTCTAAAGACTTTAATAAATCTCCAGCCACATTTTTAACTATATCAAATAATTGCTGAACTTTTATATCTAATTTGAATAAAAAAGCCAGATCCCGTTTAATCATAGGCATCTTAGAAATGTCCCTGTAGTAAGTATAGCTGGGTACTTTTAACTGTTCCAAACTTAATTCAAATAAAATTACTGATTCATTGATATTAGTTCTTTTACTAATTTGAGGATGTATTTTGCCTACCCAACCTATTACTTTGTTCTTATGAGTAATAAACGCCGTTTGTCCAGGGTGCATAGCCACACTGGCTCTTGTAGTAACATTATTTTCTCTCTGAAGAAAAGCTTGGCCATCATCAAAAGCTATGAAATTAAGATCGTCCACCCCCATCCCAAGCGCATGCAATATTACTTCTAGGTCACCCTTAGCATCATAAAAATCTACCTTCATTGTTTTATCATGCCAATTTTCACTAGTTCGCGCACCGGCTAAAATTCCAGCCAATTTTAACTCTTCAGATACTGAATTATCAGAGTTTAAATTAAAACATTTTCCTATTTCATATAATTTTACCTCATGGGCTTGCCGGCTAAAATTATATTCAGCATTCTTTATTAATCCTGGACAAAGACTTTGTCTTAACTCTGATAATTCACTAGAAATCGGATTTACCAGCTTGACCGGCAACCCCTTATGGCTGCCCATATAAAATTCTTCTTGTAACTCATGATCAGTAAAGCTGTAATTGATCGCTTCATGGTAGCCACGAGAAGATAGGCCATCTCTTATTTTATTTAACAACATATCCATTGGCTGCGCAGTCATTATCTCTAATGCTCGCACTGGAGTAACATTCGGGATGTTATTATACCCATAGACTCGCGCCAATTCTTCTAAAAGATCGACTTCAATATTAAGATCAAATCTATGAGAAGGTATTAAGTACTCATAAACAGGATCTGCTGTATTCTCAACATTAATTAACTCAAGCCCTAATCTGGACAGTATATTATTTACTTGCTTTGAATCAATTTCAATACCTAATACCCTCTTGATTCGACTATGACGTAATTTAATATAATGATTCTTAAAATAATCATGTGCAATTTCTTCATGGATATCGCTAATTTTTGTTTGAGGTGTAGCCATTATTTCTAATAATAATTCGGTAGCACGCTCAATCGCTCTTTTGGTAAGCATTGGATCTACACCACGCTCAAAACGTTGCGCTGAATCAGTAAATAAACCATATTTACGAGCTCGCCCTGCAATAATTTGTGGTGTAAAAAAAGCGCTTTCTAAGAACACATTCTCGGTCACTTCACTAATTGCTGTGCTTTGCCCCCCCATCACTCCAGCTAAAGCAATAGGGTGATCTTTATTAGCAATTACTAGATCTTCTTTTTTTAATGTAATCTCATTGCCATCAATCAATAATAATTTTTCACCTTCTTTAGAATATCTAACCATAATTTCACTGATTTCACTGATTTCACTAGAAAGACTGTCTAAATCAAAAGCATGCATAGGTTGCCCAAGTTCTAGCATGACATAATTTGTGATATCAACTATAGGATAAATACTTTTAATGCCACTTCGACGTAATTTTTCTTGCATCCATATAGGCGTAGTTGCTTTATTATTTATATTTCTAATAACCCTACCGGCATAACGTGGACACGCCGTTGGCTCAGAAATTTTTATTTTTACAGAATTTACAGTATGGTTATTTTCAATTTCTGTGGTATATCCTAAATCAATTTCTATATCATTTATTACTGCTATTTCACGGGCAATCCCGCGAAGGCTCAAACAATCACCACGATTAGGAGTTATTGAAATCTCGACTATTTCATCATTTAATTTTAAATATTCAAATATATCTACATCTAATGGTGTTTCATTTGGCAAAATCCAAATACCATTTTTCAAATCACTTAAACCAAGTTCGCTTCTAGAACACAGCATACCTTGAGATTCCACTCCTCTTAGCTTACTGTTTTTAATTTTAACAGCACCATTTTGCAAACTTGCTCCGTTGGTAGCTAAAGCTACAACAGAGCCTATCGTCTCTTTTGAGACAGCCGGATCGCCACAAACTATTTGTAAAACTTCATTATTAAATTGCACTTTACAGACTTTTAATTTTTGTGCATCCGGATGCAATTGAACATCTAAAACTTTTGCTGTAAATACTTTGCTGAATTTTGCAACTGCTGGGGTTATTGATTCTACTTCTAAACCTGCCATCGTCAATTGTTCGGTCAATTTTGAATTATCTATAAAGAGACTAATCATTTCTCTTAACCAATTAACACTGAACTTCATTTTTACTTTCCCTACAATATTTTTTAAATTTTATTTAAATTGTTTTAAGAAACGAATATCATTTTCATAGTTTAAACGAATATCCGGGATACCATAATACAACATAGCAAATCGCTCAATACCTGCACCAAATGCAAAACCAGTAAATTTTTCAGAGTCCACTCCGACTTCTTTCAAAACATTTGGGTGGACCACACCACAACCCATAACTTCTAACCAACCAGTATTTTTACATATTCTGCAATCTTGTTTTTCACTGCTTTGTTTTTCCTGATCCTGGCATTGAAAACAAGCCATATCCACTTCAGCCGAAGGCTCTGTAAAAGGGAAAAAAGACGGACGAAATCTAACTGCAAGATTGCGATTGAAAAACTTTTGTAAAAACTCAACTAATATCCCTTTAAGATCCGCAAAAGTAGTACACTCATCTACCATTAACCCTTCTATTTGATGAAACATTGGTGTATGCGTTACATCTGAATCACAACGATAAGCTTTGCCTGGAGCTAAAATACGCAATGGCGGTTTCTCATTTTGCATTGTTCTTATCTGCACAGGTGAAGTGTGACTGCGTAAAAGCATTTTATTTTCCAAATAGAATGTATCATGCATTGCACGGGCAGGATGATCTTCCGGTGTATTTAGCGCTGTAAAATTATAAAACTCTTCTTCCACATCTGGTCCATAGCGCAATGTAAAACCTATGGTCGCGAACAATTCACAAAATCTCTGTATTGTTAAAGTTATGGGGTGCTTAGAGCCTGATACTATATTTCTACCAGCTAACGTTACATCAATGCTTTCTGAGGCTAAACGTTTAGTGACAACATCTTGTTCTAAACTATCTTTACGTTTATTAAGCTCTACCTGGATTTTTTGCTTGGCTATATTAACAATCTCACCAAATTTAGGACGTTCTTCTAAGGGTAGTTGACCAAGATTACGCAACAAAGAAGTTAGTTCACCTTTTTTTCCTAAGTAATCAACACGCAATTGCTCTAAGTTTTTTAAATCTGTTTCTAGCTGGATCTTAGCAATGGCTTGGTTGACGATGCTTTCTACATCCATAATAGGTCCTATTTTATAACGATATAATGCTAATCTCATAAATTAATCGTCATATTGTCATCTCGCACTTGATGCGAGATCTAGTAATAGATACCAGCTCAAAGCCGGTATGACATACCAACGATTAATTAATAATATTGGTACAAACTTACACAAAAAAGGGGAAACTATAACGTTTCCCCTTTTTGCTATTTATTTTTAATAATTTTATCTACAAATCGCAGAATAGTCTGCACTATCTGCCTTATATTTTTATTACTGTAAGCTAGCCTTCGCTTGTTCAACTAATTTACCAAAAGCAACTTTATCAAATACTGCTATATCAGCTAGTACTTTTCTATCAACCGTTACAGATGCTTTATTTAAGCCATCCATAAATTTGCTGTAAGACAAACCATGTTCACGAGCAGCGGCATTTATTCTTACTATCCATAATGCTCTAAACTGACGCTTTTTCTGCTTACGATCTCTATAAGCGTATTGGCCTGCTTTTATGACCGCTTGTTTAGCAACGCGATAGACACGACTTCTCGCGCCGTAATAACCTTTTGCTAATTTTAATACTTTTTTGTGGCGGGCTCTTGCCGTGACGCCTCGTTTTACTCTTGCCATATCCTATACCTCTAAACTTAAAATATTATACAAATATTACACACAAAGACCTTCAAGCATCTGATTAACACGTCCCATATCGCTGTGGCTAACCGCAGTAACTGAACGCAAATGACGCTTACGTTTTTGAGCTTTTTTAGTAAGAATATGGTTTTTGAACGCTTGTCTGCGTTTTAAACGACCACTACCAGTTTTTTTAAAGCGCTTGGCAGCACCTTTATGAGTTTTTAACTTCACTTTTTTAGACATTTTGACCTCTTTTATTAGCCTCTAACAGAAATAGTATTATTTACTCGGTTAGGGAATGCTTTATTATTTAATTAGCATTTTAGATATTGAACTAAACTTTATTAAACCCAGCCAATATTAAGGGCTTAGTTTAACAAAACTATTTTTTCTTTTCAACGTAATGTTGATGACTGTGGCGCCAATTTAGTAAGATCCTGTTTTATTCCGTGTTCGTGTCCTGCCCTGTCCTGCCCTGTCAAGCCCTAGACGACAAACCACTACTATGCTACGTTGTTAGTATGAAGAATAGATTACATTTTAAGTGAGGTTGCTGTGAGCTTTTATGAGATACACGAAGAACTTACATCTTTTATTAATGAGTTAGCAAAAGCGAAGTATGCTGAAACACCTGAACCAGTAGCCCCCTTTTTGTCGCTAGAAAGTCATCTATCTGAACCATCTATTGTACCTGTGAAGCCTGCTAAGGGTAAAAGACCTTCCTTAGATGCACTTAAAAAAGCCCTATTAGGCAAAATTGATGGGTTAGATGGGGTCAAAGTTAGCACTGAAAAGAAAAAAGCATTAGTTGCGCTAGTAGAGGGACTGGGTAAATTACCTAAAGAAGAGTTAACAGAAGACCAAAAACTCTTAACGTACTGTCGATGTGCCCATATTTTTGAAGACAATGGTGACCCAAAGGAGCACGCAGAGAAATTAGAACGATTGTTCGGTAAAGCGGCAGATGCATTTAAAACGCTAGGAGAGTATGCTGGACAAACTAAAAGCGGTGGTGGTTTCAATAGAGATGGGCAATTTGTTCATGATGCGTGTTTGTTTACACTCCCATCTGCCCCTGAGGTGAATGAGACTGATTCTGCAAAAAGAGATGCTATAAAAAAAGAACAAACTGAAAAAGAACATATCGCTTTATTCACTTCCTTGGATAGCAAAAATGCTGGAGAAAATATCCCATCAATATCAGTTATCGTTAGAGAACATCCGCAATATTATATGCGTAAATTAGATGTAGCTAAAGATAGACGAGACGCAGCACTAGGTGCGTGTCTTGGAAAATTAACGGACTGCTGTCAGAGCATTGGCGATGCCGGTTCCATGGCAGCATTACATGGTTTAACCAGTCCATATGGTGGCTTTTATGTTATTTATAAAAAACCTGATGATGCTGCAACGCCTGATACGATGACGGATACAATTGTAGCCCAATCTTGGGCCTGGAGAAGCACCTATGATGGTTTGGTATTTGATTCTGTTGAAAGAACATCGGAAGCTGATGAAGACTTGTTGATTAAATTTTATGATACTGCAGCCGTACAGTTGCATACTACACACGGAATCACCGAAGTTTATGTTGGGGCTGGGGGAAATACACCAGACAAACTAGGCTACAGCATGCTTCCTAGAAGATCAATAGGTCATTCACGAGATGAGATTGGGTACAGAGCAGATTCGGCACAACAAAAAATCCTAATCTCAGATTTATACCCTTATCTAAAGCAGGCGGATGGCTTAGAAGAGGATGCAAGGCGAGAAAAAACAAAACCGATTTTGACTCAAGCGATGCAGTTATACCAGTCAACACCATACCCGCCACATAACGATGCTTTTATGCATTGTTTAATACAGCATATAATGAACGATTTGTCTCGTAGGACGTTTTTTGATGGCCTCCTAGAAGATGAAAAAAACAAGGCTACATTTGATGAGCTTATTACGGTTAACCAGGCTTACTTTGATTTCCTTAAGCATATTAAACTAGGAGGAGGTATTTCTATACCTCAACTACAAGGCCTCATAATGAAAGGTGCGGACTACATGTTAGTGCTAGATGACGACAGCACTCTGCTACACCTGACTGTAGAACACCATGAATTATTAAAAGCGATACTTAATCTTCTACCTAGAGATGGGCTTCTTGCTGTGGTTAAAGAGAAAGACAGGCATGAAAACACTGTACTGCATATGGCTACACGACATCCTGAATCATTAAAAGCGGTACTTGAGCTTTACCCTGCAGGTGAGCGTCTTGATGCGGTTAAAGAGAAAGACAAGTATGGAAACACTGTGCTGCATATGGCTGCACAGTATCCTGAGTCATTAAAAGCGATAGTTGAGCTTCTACCTGCAGATAAGCGTCTTGATGCGGTTAAAGAGAAAGACAGCAATGGAAACACTGTGCTGCATCTGGCTACACGACATCCTGAGTCATTAAAAGCAGTACTTGAGCTTCTACCTGAAGCTGACCGTCTTGATGCGGTTAAAGATAAAGACAAGTATGGAAACGACGTGTCGGCTCTGATTGCGTGGCACCCAGATTCATCAAAAGGAAAAGAAATGGTACTTGAGCTTCTGCGTGAAAAAGCCCGTCCTAGGGCCACTCCGTAAGCGTCAATTAAACCCACCTTGATTATTTCTTTAATATTTAACCTGTTAACTTCTCTCCTGGTTTGCCGCAGATTTCGCGCCAGAGAGTTTAATTATTCAACTTACGAGCTGGCGAAATCCTAGCAATGACAACATGTTGAATTCAACTGAATAAAACAAGAAATCTTAACTAACTTTTTTTCTTAGGAGCAATCACCATAATGATTTGCATAATTTTACGCGAAGAAGCAAGCTGCCTATCTTCATATTTTGGAGGAAGCTCAATAACAGCCACCTCTTCTACATGTTTTTCAATTCTCTCAAAAAGCCCTCGTACCAGATCTTTATGCGCCATCTCTCGGCCGCGCAAACGAACAGTAATTTTTACCTTATCACCATCTTCGATAAATTCCAGCACTTTTCTTAGTTTAACTTTCAAATCACCTTCTTCAGTTCCTGGTCTAAACGTCAACTCTTTTAGCTGCGATTGCTTTTGCTTTTTTTTCGCTAAAGCCAGTTTTTTTTGCTGTTGGTATAAAAACTTATTGTAATCCATGATGCGACAAACTGGTGGTTTAGCTGTCGCAGAGATCTCCACTAAATCTAGATCTGCTTCACTGGCTCGAGACTTGGCTTCTTCAATGCTTACAATACCTAATTGTTCACCATCAACACCAATCAGCCTAACCTCTGGGACCCGTATGTTGTCATTCAAACGTACACTGTTTTTACTACTAGTTTTATTAGTCTTAGAGCTATCATTTGCTTTATTTTGATTGCTCTTATGATTACTATTATTAGATGTGTTACTGCTAATGGCTATCTCTCCTACTGTGTTTATCAGCTTCTTGTTGTTGGTATATTACAAAATTTTCAAGAGTCATAGAACCTAAATCTTCACCAGATTGACTTCTGATGGTAATGGTTTGATTATTAACCTCTTGATCCCCTACTATAAGTAAGAAAGGCACCTTTTGTAAAGTGTGTTCTCTAATTTTAAACCCAATTTTTTCATTTCTCAAATCTGATTGACTGCGAATGCCTAAGTTCACTAATTTTGCATTAATTTCTTGTGCATAATTCAACTGCTTTTCAGAAATATTTAGCACAACTACTTGAATAGGTGCTAACCAATAGGGAAATTTTCCAGCGTGATGCTCAATTAAAAGTCCAATAAATCTTTCTAATGATCCAAAAATAGCCCTATGTAACATAACAGGAACTTGCCTAGAACCATCCTCAGCTATATATTGTGCCCCTAGTCTATCTGGTGTCGAAAAATCCAACTGTAACGTACCTAATGTCCATGTTCTACCAATACAGTCTTTAAACGGGTATTCTATTTTAGGTCCATAAAAAGCACCATCGCCAGGAACCAACTGCCATGGCCGACCAGTTTTATTAAGGATATTAGTTAGAGCCTGCTCAGCAATATCCCAAGTTTTATCGCTGCCTATTCTTTTTTCTGGCCGTGTAGCTAATTTTAAAGAAACATCAGTAAAACCAAAGTCATCATAAATTTTAAAAACCAAATTAATAAATTTTTCTGCTTCTGCTTCTATTTGTTCAGGAGTACAAAATATATGAGCATCATCTTGCACAAAAGCTCTTACACGCATAAGCCCAAGCAATGTCCCTGAGGGCTCTTTACGATGACAGCTACCAAATTCAGCTAATCTAATGGGTAAATCACGATAACTACGAAGGCTATTATTAAATATTTGAACATGACAAGGACAATTCATTGGTTTAACAGCAAAGTTTCGCTCATCAATGCCTGTTGTATACATTTCATTGTAATATTTATCCCAATGCCCTGACTTCTCCCATAAGCTTCGGTCAACAACCATAGGTGTGTTTACTTCAAGATAACCATTAGTTACCCATATATCGCGCATATATTTCACAATAGCCTGATAGACGGCCCAACCTTTCGGGTGCCAAAAGATCATGCCAGGAGCTTCTTCTTGTAAGTGAAATAGGTCTAATTGTTTACCCAGCTTTCTATGATCACGTTTTTGCGCTTCTTCTAAGCGATCTAAATATTCAGTTAGCTGTTTCTTATCTGCCCACGCTGTACCATAGATTCGCTGCAGCATGACATTATTTGAATCCCCACGCCAATAAGCCCCAGCAACTTTAGTTAATTTAAAAGCCTTTAGTACGCTGGTACGAGGTACATGCGGGCCTCGGCACAAGTCTGTAAATTCACCTTGTTTATATAAACTTAATTTTTCATCCGATGGTATATCACGGATGATTTCTGCCTTATATAATTCACCTAGGTTAGTAAAATATTCTATGGCTTCTTCGCGAGTTTTCTCAAATCTTTCTACTATGTAATCTTCCATCACTATTTTTGCCATTTCTTGCTCAATGGCAATAAGATCATCAGTAGTAAACGACCTTTCAAAGGCAAAATCATAATAAAAGCCATCAACGATTACTGGACCTATAGTAACCTGAGCGCTAGGAAATAATCTTTTGACTGCTTGAGCTAATAGATGAGCACTAGAGTGCCTTATTACTTCTAAACCAATTTCATCTTTGTGCGTAATAATCTGGAGATTTACTTTATCGTTATCAATTAAATAATTTGTATCAACAAGCTTATCATTAACTTTACCAGCTAATGCAGCTTTAGCTAGACCTGGACCTATAGATTCTGCTACTTGTAAGACAGTTACTTTATTATCAAATACTTTCTGGCTACCATCCGGTAATACCACAATAGGCATATTTTGTTAGCTCCGTTTATATTTATTTCCGTCTGATATCTTAAATTATCCTAATAGTGAATAGGATGGTAGGCGCGATTGGACTCGAACCAACGACCCCCACCATGTCAAGGTGGTGCTCTAACCAACTGAGCTACGTGCCTGGAGACTGCATCAACTGAAAACAGAATGGTAAGATACCATTTTTATTCATAGCTGTAAATTAGCGTACCTATATATATTTTAAAGTTGCACACAGAACTTGTGGATAACTCTGTGAATAATCTGCTTAAAAGCATCTCAAATTACCATACTTCTATAGCTTTTTTTATGTTCAAAAAATGAACATTACTTTTTCTTTAAATATCAACATGTTACGTGATATGGTTTTGGCTTTGTTTAAAAATCAATCAATTAGAGACATTTTATAATAAATATAAAATGTGCAAAACTTTAGCGGTTAAAAATTAGCGATTAAAAAAATAATAGCCCTCAGGTTCTATTTTAAATAGCTGCGTTGCTCTTAACAGCGCAGCTCAATACAATAACTAAAATAGCATTATGACTACTCAAAATTAATCTGCAATAACATATTATTCAATCTCGTCACAAAGCTAGCAGGATCTTCCAGTGTTCCAGATTCAGCTAGTACGGCTTGATCAAATAAAATATTTACCCAATCTGCAAATCTTGTTTCATTTTTTTCTAAATTTAATCGACTAACAATTGGGTGATTAATATTAATTTCAAGAATAGGCACCGATGGCGGTAAATCTTGACCTGCCGCTTTCATGAGGCGTTGTAATTGCAACCCCATATCATTTTTGTCTGCAACTATACAAGCTGGAGAGTGTTTTAAGCGAGAACTTACTTTTACTTCTTTCACTTTTTCGCCCAAGCATTGCTTTATTCTCTCTAGCAGATCTTTATTTTCAACCTGTTGTTTTTCCTGTTGCTCTTTATCTTCTTTGTTTTCTAACCCCCCTAAATCAAGTTCGCCTTTATTGATAGCAACTAACTGCTTATTATCATAATTATGTAAATTAGAAACCAACCATTCGTCAATACGATCACATAGTAACAAGACCTCTATGTCTTTTTCTCGCAATTTTTCAAGGTATGGACTATTTTTAGCCTGAGAGAAAGTCTCTGCAGTAATATAATATATTTTATCCTGACCTTCTTTCATTCTTGAGATATAATCATCCAAAGACACATTTTGATCGCTATTATTAACATCAAAAGTAGATGCAAACCTTATTAATTTTGCAATTTTTTCTCTGTTCGCATAATCTTCAGCTGGACCTTCTTTTAAAACATTACCAAAAACTTTCCAGAACTTTTTATAGTCCTCTGGATTATCTTTTGCTAAGGATTCTAACTGTTCTAAAATACGCTTTGTTAACGCAGATTTAATACTATCTACGGTTTTACTCTGTTGTAGTATCTCGCGAGAAACATTTAATTGTAATTCATTAGAATCAACAATCCCTCGAACAAAACGCAAATATGATGGTAAAAACTGGGAAACATCATCCATAATAAATACGCGATTAACATATAACTTTAATCCATAGTTTTGATCACGATACATTAAATTAAATGGCGCAACTGATGGAATAAACAATAAACTCGTATATTCTAATTTACCTTCAACTTTGTTATGTATAGTCACTAGAGGCTCAGCATAATCATGACTTACATGCTTATAGAATTCGTTATACTCTTCTTTTGTTATATCTTTTTTATTTCTCAACCATAAAGCAGTTGCTTTATTTACTGTCTCATCTTCTTCAATAATAGTTTCATCAGCATTTGAAGCATCTGTATCATTCCTAGGTAATGGCTCTTTTTTCATTATTACGGGAAAAGCTATATGATCAGAATATTTACTGATAATGCTTTTTATTCTCCAATTATCTAAAAATTCTTCGTCTTCTTCTTTGATGCTAATAATAATTTTTGTACCAATACTATCTTTTGTTATATTCTCTATAGAATAATTACCATCCCCTTGAGATTGCCAACGCACAGCGTGGTCCTCAAATTCATTGGCTCGTCTAGTCTCTACAATAACATTATCAGCGACCATAAACACAGAATAAAAACCCACACCAAACTGACCTATTAGCTGAGTATCTTTAGAATTATCTCCAGACATAGAATTAATAAAAGCTTTAGTGCCTGATTTAGCTATAGTACCAAGATTTTCCATCACCTCTGTTTTACTCATGCCTATGCCATTATCTTCTATGATCAAAAGTTTGTTTTGCTTATCAACATCTATTTTTACATGATAATCAGCTGAAGAGTCTGATAGATGCTGTGCATAGCTACTATCAGATAAAATACTAAATCTTAATTTATCTAAAGCGTCTGAGGCATTTGAAATTAACTCTCTCAAAAAGATCTCTTTATTGCTATACAGGCTATGGATCATCAGATCAAGTAACTGTTTGACCTCTGTTTGAAATCCATGGGTTTCTTTATTGCTTTCTACTGCTGTCATAAGTCTTACTCCTAAGTTAAATATTCAAAATATTCTTAATATTCTTAATGTTTCTTGTTTAGATGGTTTATATGGGCGAAATTGTCTGTTTCAAGTACAAAGCTATAAATTAGTAATAATTATATTTATTTTCACTCTAAAAATGATAAGATACGAAAAGAAATCAATAATATACAGAAACATGGGAGTTAAGTATGTGGAAAAAAATACATTGGAATCTATTAGTTATGATGCTATTAAGCGGTATCTTACTGGGTTTTACTCATAAAGGCGTAGCCAGCAATATTGAAAAATTAGCTCATTATGAGGCTATGGAACTCTTACAACCTGCAGCCTCTTCTTTGTCTACATCGTTTACATTATTTAAAAATCAACCTTATGTAGTCCATCTAGTTAAAAATAATGATAATGCTTTAACCTTGATTACTACTACTTTTGAGAATAACTATTCTTCTTTGAAATCTTATGATTTTAATGTGGATTCTTTACTTCAGCATGCTAATGCTGATTATGATATTACACTAGCCGCTAATAACGATGAAATGTATTTATTTGTCACCAGCTCAAATGATGATTACAAATCACAAAAAAATCTGCTATTTAAATCCACTGATGGAAACAGCTGGAGCCTATTTAAAACATTCCCTTCTGAATGGATTCTCTTTGATTTAGAAGTTAATAATAATAATTTAGTACTAAGCTGCGAAAATTGTCAGGATGAAGCACAACTATCTTATTTAATCTCTACAAACAGAGGGCTCAAATGGCATAAATACTCTCTGCCTGAATCAGCTAATACCATAGATTTTTCAGCAGTTACTTCTGACAGAGTTTTTGCAGGTACGACCACGGGTGATCCAGAGCATCATGGCAGCTATGTTTACACATTATATTCTAATGATGTAACTGCTAGTACGTTATCACCTCATAATAAATGGGTCAAAGCTAATATTAAGCATTTATTATCTTTTAAAACAAATCATAATGGAGAAGAATTTACTTTTAAATTTAAAGAATTAAGTAATATATTTGAGGCAGAAGACCTTTTATTTGCTCAAGCAGAATATCGTGCGACTTCTTTACATCATGCTTCTGTAAATAAATATTTTATCTGGGTAAGTAAAGACAATGGGTTAACTTGGGAATTACTTGACTTTGATCTCAAAGACGAGGTTATTACACAATTATCTAAACATAATACTTATTATCACTTTGTGACTTCTAAAAATAACTCGTTTACTTATTCTCCTGATCCAGACTCTACAAGCACCGGTAGTGAATTAGAAAACTTTAAGAAAGCTTTTGAAAATTACCTTCATGAGCAAAAATACTCTTATTATAAAGTTTCAGAACAAACCATCAAAGAAGGTACAGAAATCTGTCTTAAACCGAGCTTTGAATTCACTAGTGCTATAGGACTGAATTTAAATTATCAGGCGAATCTCAAAACATCTTATGTCGATGTTTTACTATTAAATAGTTTTGTGCAAGAGTTAGGTGTAGAGTTCTATCGACTACATGATTAACTTCTTTCGGCTGAGTGCATAATCACTCAGCCGCTAGCATATCTATAATTGTTACCCTTCAGCAATAAATTTTACGTTAACGTTCACCATGTTCAATAAAACTCCGAATCATCAGCGCCGCGCGCGTCAGCAACGGTGTGTAACCCTTCAGCCATAGTGAGTTTGTTTTCTTCCCCTTCAGGGGAAGTGGCGA